>JAYPTI010000047.1:0-19264 GCA_038133505.1 Alphaproteobacteria bacterium | reverse complement strand
GCGAAAGCGCGTCGTTCAGCGCGTTCATCACACAAGCCGGTGCGCCGCATGTGCCGGCTTCGCCCGCGCCCTTGGCGCCGAGGTCCGAGTCCGCCGTCGGCGAGACCACGTGCCCGCAGTCGATGTCGGGCAGTTCCGCCGCCATCGGCACCAGATAGTCCGCCAGGTTGGCGTTCAGCATCTGGCCGTCGGCGTCGTAGAGGCATTCCTCCCACATCGCGCCGCCGAGGCCTTGCACCACGCCGCCGCGGATCTGTTCGTCGACCAGCAGCGGGTTGATGACCGTGCCGCAATCCTCGACGCACCAGTGCCTCAGCAGCTTGATGAATCCGGTTTCGACGTCGACCTCAAGATAGGAGGCCTGCGCGCCGTTGGTGAATGCGAACGGGTATTTGCGCGGCACGTAGTGGCGGGTCGCCACCAGCTCCGACTGGAAGCCGTCGGGCAGCGTGTCCGGGCGGTAGTAGCAGATGCGCCCGACCTCATCGAGGCCGATGCGCTCGTTGCCGGTGGCGGCGTCGACCACGACGCCGTTCCGGATATCGAGCTTCGCCGCGTCTTCCTGCAGCATCGCGCCGGCGGCGACGAGTATCTGCTCGCGCAGCGCGCGGCCGGCCTGCGCGACCGCCTCGCCGCCGATGCCGGCGGCGCGCGATCCCCACGTGCCGCCGCCGTAGGGCGTGTGCTCGGTATCGCCGGTGATGATCTTGAGCCGCTCCGGCGGGACGCCGACGGCGGTCGCTGCGACCTGCGAGATCACGGCTTCCATGCCCTGGCCCTGTTCGGTGGCGCCGGTCGAGACGAAGACGTTGCCCTTCGCATCGAGCCGCATCGTCGCGCCGTCCTGCGCCGAGATTCGCGCGCCGCCGACGCCGTAGAACGCCGCCGACGGGTTGGTCACCTCGATGAAGCTGGCGAACCCGATGCCGCGATAGATTCCGTCCTTGCGCTTCGCGTCGCGGTCGGCCTTGAGCGCCTCGTAGTCCATCGCCTCTAGGAGGGTCTTCATGCTCTCTTCGTGCGACAGGTTCTCGAACGGCAGGCCCTGTGCCGACTTGGTCGGGTAGGAATCGTCCGGGTGGAAGTTCTTCTGGCGCAGTTCGACCGGGTCCATGCCGACTGCCTTCGCCGCCGCATCGACGAGACCCTCGGTGACGGCGCACATGATCGGATGCCCGACGGCGCGGTACTGGCACATCATGTTCTTGTTCTGGAACACGACGGTGGCGACGGCGCGGTAGTTGTCGAACCTGTAGGGCCCGCCGATCATGTTGACGACCTGGTTCGCCTCGATGCCGCTGGTGCGCGGGTACATGGAGTAGGGCCCGATGCCGGTCAGGTCGTCGATCTCGAAGGCGACGATGGTGCCGTCGTTCTTGACCGCGATCTTGCCTTTGACGCGATGATCGCGGGCGTGGATGTCGGTGACGAAGCTTTCCATCCGGTCCGCGACGAACTTCACCGGCCGTTTCAGCATGATCGAAAGCCCGACCGTGGCGATCTCGTCGGCGTAGGTGTGCACCTTGATGCCGAACGAGCCGCCGACGTCCCGCGTGATCACCCGGACGCGGTGTTCGTCGAGGTGATAGTGGGTCGCGAGGATGTTCTGGATCATGTGCGGGCACTGGTTGTTGTGCCAGACGGTGAGCTGTTCCTCCGACGGCTCGAAGTCTGCGACCAGTGCGCGCGCTTCGAGGCAGACGCCGGTGTGGCGGCCGAAGACGAACGTCTCCTCGACGACGTGATCGGCATCCGCATAGGCCGCGTCGACGTCGCCGACATTGGCATTGCGCCGCCACGTCAGGTTATCGCCGAGCTCGTCGTGGATGACCGGGGTGGCGGCGTCGAGCGCCGTTTCCGCATCGGTGACCGCGGGCAGCACCTCCCAGTCGATGTCGACCAGTTCCACGGCGTCTTCCGCACGGGCACGGCTGTCCGCGACGACGGCGACGACCGCCTCGCCCTGCCAGCGCGCGGTGTCGATCGGCAGCGCGTATTGCGGTGCCGACTTGATGCCTTCGAGATGGGTCAGCACGCCGACCCACGGGTCGTGGATTTCGGCGAGTTCCTTTCCGGTGACGACGGCGACGACGCCCGGCGCGGCCTTGGCCGCGTCGGTCGAGATCGATTTCATCCGCGCGTGGGCATAGGGCGAGCGGACGAACGCCACATGGACCATCCGCTTCAGCTCGACGTCGTCGACGAACGTACCGCGGCCCTGGGCGAGACGGGGTGCGTTCGGGCGCGGGACCGAGCGGCCGATGTAAGAGTTCGGGCGGTCGAGAATCCAGCGGTCTGTGATCATGTCGGTCATCACGCGTCTCCCTTGGCGCGCGCCATCTCGACCGCGTCGACGATGGCCTGGTATCCGGTGCAGCGGCAGAAGTTGCCCGAGATGAATTCGCGGATTTCCTCGCGGCTTGCGTCGGGCTTGCGTTCCATCAGCTCGGCGACGGTCAAAAGCATGCCGGGCGTGCAGAAGCCGCACTGGAGCGCGTTTCGCTCGACGAACGCGTCCTGCAAGCCTTTGATTTCGCCTGTTTCCGTGACGCCCTCGATGGTCCAGACGTCGGCGCCGTCGGCCTGGGCGGCGACCATAAGGCAGCCGCGGACGATGCTGCCGTCGACGCGGACGGTGCAGGCGCCGCAGACGCCGTGTTCGCAGCCGACGTGGCTGCCGGTGAGGCCCAGCTCGTATCGCAGGAAATCGACGAGATTCGTGCGCGCCTCGACGCGGCGCGTCACGGTCTCGCCGTTGACGGTCATCGTGATGTCGACGTTCTTGTCCATGATCAAGCTCCCGCCAGCGGGCCGAGGGTGCGTTTGACCAGCACGCCCGCGAGATGTTTGCGCATCGGCCCGTCCGCGTTGAGGTCCTCCGGCGGGTCGAGCTCCTGCTTCAGCGACGACGCCAGCTCGTCGGCGAGCGCGTCGCTCCAGCTCTTCCCCTTGAGAAGGGCTGCGGATTTCGGAGCGGAGATCGGCCGGTCGCCGGCGCCGAAGAAGACGAGCCGGCCGTCGCCGAACGACTTGCCGTCGAATTCCACATGGGCGCACAGCCCGATGATGGCGTAGTCGCCGTGGCGCCGCGCGAGTTCCAGGAAACCCGATTTCCAACCGGCTGCGATTTTCGGCACGGACACGGCGGTGAGAATCTCGCCGGGTCCGACCGCGGTCTCGTACAGCCCGCGGAAGAAGTCCCCTGCCGCAACGGTGCGTTCGCCCCCTTTGCCCGCGATGTGCATCGTCGCGTCGAGGGCCACTGCACAGGCGGGGAGCTCCGCCGCCGGGTCGGCAAAGGCGATAGATCCGCCGAACGTACCGCGGTTGCGGATCGCCGGGTGCGCGATGTGCTCCATCGCCGCGGCGATCAGCGGCGCATGGGTCGCGACCGCATCCGACGTCTCTATATCCACGTGACGGGTCATGGCGCCGATCCGCAGCGCGTCTCCCGTATCGTCGATCCCTACAAGCCCGTCGATCCGGTTCAGGTCGATCAGGATTTCGGGCGCCGACAGGCGCATGTTGAGCGTCGCCATCAGGCTCTGCCCGCCCGCGAGAAGGCGGGCGTCGTCGCCGTGCTGGGCGAGCAACTCCAGCGCGTCGTCGAGCGAGGACGCGCGCGCATATGCGAATGGTGCCGGTTTCATGGTGTCTCCCCATCGTCGGGCGGCATTCTTGGCGTGCCGCCCTTTCTTCAAATTGACCGTAAAAAGCGCCGCAGATCAAGCCGGGCGGGGTTGTTCACGTATGCGCCGCCAGCGCCTATGATCGGCTTGAACAGTCCGCCCACCCGAACTATCGATGGGGTCGGAACAATAAGGGAGTTGCCACATGAGCCTCAGTTCTCTCGACCATTGCTCGATCCGCACGGTCAAGCTGGAGGAAACCCGCGAGTTCTACGTCGACGTGCTCGGCATGGTCGACGGCGACCGGCCGGATTTTCCGTTTCCCGGGGCGTGGCTCTATGTCGACGGCGTCGCCGTCGTCCACCTCGTCGGCGTCGATCCCGACGACCCGTCCGGCCTGCAGCAGTATCTCGGGGGCGAAATCAGCGCCGAAGCGCTCGACGGTTCCGGGGCGTTCGATCACATCGCTTTCCGGGCGCGCGAGCCCGAGAAGCTGATCGCCCGGCTCAAGGACAAGGGCTATCCGTTCAAGGAACGCCAGGTCCCCAACATGGATCTGTTCCAGGTCTTCGTCGACGATCCCAACGGGATCACGGTGGAACTCAACTACTGGGCGGAAGACCAGAAGGCGGCCTGACGATGGCAGAAGCGCCAGCGATAATTGCCGGCTCGGACACGCCTTCCCGCGAGGAGATGGTCGAGCGCGCCCATGCGATGACCGCCAAACTCGCGGCGCGTGCCGGCGAGGTCGAGAGTACCCGTGAGATTCATCCCGATACGGTGCGGGACTTCTGGGACACGCGTCTGTGGACGGCGATCAAACCCAAACGGTATGGCGGGCTGGAACTCGACTACGGCAGCATCATCGACCTGTCGGACCCGATAGCGCGGGGCTGCGCGTCGACCGCCTGGATCTACGTGAACCTGCTGAGCCATGACTGGATGCTGCCGATGTGGCGGCCGGAAGCTCAAGACGAAGTCTGGAAAGACAATCCGACGGCGCTGATCGCGTCGTCGCTGGTCGCGACGGCGGGCGTCGCCAAGCCGGTTTCGGGCGGCTACGAGATTTCCGGCCAGTGGCCCTATTGCAGCGGGATCGACCCGAGCGACTGGATGATGATGGCCGCCATGATCGAGGACGACGGCCCGCGCCGGCCTCTGTGGCTCGTGGTGCCGCGCGACGCCTTTGAGGAAATCGATACGTGGCACGTCGGCGGCCTGGTCGGAACCGGCAGCCGGGACGTGAAAGGCGAGGGGATTTTTGTCCCCGAACATATGACGCTGTCGCCGGCCGATGCGCGCGGCGGGCCGACGCCCGGCTCCGCGCACGTGCCAAATATCCTGTATCAGTTGCCCGTCCTCGGCCTGTTTCCGCATATCCTGCTCGGCCCCATGATCGGCATCGCGCAGGGCGCCTATGACGACTACGTGGCGGAAATGCGCGAGCGGCTGTCGACCTACAACAATTCGCGTCTGGCGGAACATACGCAAATCCAGATGCGGGTCGCCGAGGCGTCCGCATTGATCCAGGCGGCGCGGCTTCTCGGCCACGACAACATCCGAGAGGGAGAGCGTGTCGCCGAATCCGGCCGCGCGCCCACGGTCGCCGAAAAGGTCCGCTGGCGCCGCGACGGAGCGTTTGCCGCACAGAATTGCGTGAAGGCGCTACAGCTCCTTCAGGGAGCGGTCGGCGCGGCGGGGATATATCGCTCGCATCCGTTCGAGCGCCGCGTTCGCGACATGAATGCCGCCGCCACGCAGATCCAGATAAACTTCGATATCAACGGTGCCGAGTTCAGCCGTGTCGAGCTTGGCCTGGAGCCGGTCAACAAGGCTATCTGAGGAAACACGATGCCCCGACTTCCCGCGCTGTCGCCCCAGGAACTGGAAGAGCTCAAGGACGACCTTCAGCTCGTAACCGAAAACCTCGGCGGCACGTTGCCGAACAGCATGCTGACGCTGGCCCGCCGGCCCAAGATCATGAAGGCGGCCAGAAATCTCTGGCTGGAGACCGTCATGGAGCCCGGCGATGTGTCGCGCGGGCTCAAATGGCTGATCGCGCACGTCGTCAGCGTTTCCGCGGGCTGCCAGTACTGTGCGGCCCATACTGGCGAGAATTCGAATATCGCCGACATGCCGGCGGAGAAGATCGAAGCGGTCTGGGACTACGAACGCAGCCCGCTTTTCAACGACGGCGAACGTGCGGCTCTCCGGGTCGCTCAGGGCGCTGCGCAAGCGCCGAACGCGGTCACCGACGCCGACTTCGAGGAATTGCGCAAGCACTGGGACGACGGCCAGGTGGTGGAGATCATCGCGACCATCTCCGTCTTCGGCTTCTTCAACCGCTGGAACGACACGATGGCGACCGAGCTCGAATCCAACCCGCTTCGTTTTGCCGAAGAGCATCTGTCGCCGGCAGGCTGGAACGTCGGCAAGCACGCGGCGGAGTAATTTTTCAGCCGTTCCATGTTACTCTCGAGGTACGGAGTCTCCGACAAGAGGGCAGGTCGCAATGAAACGTTACGCTATCGCTGCATGCTTGGCGCTGATTGTCGCCGGTGCGGGCGTCGCGACGGCCCATGAAGGGCTGCATGGCGCCGTCAAGAAGCGCATGGACATCATGTCGGGCTTCGGAAAATCGCTGTAATCGCTTTCGACGACGCTCAAGAAGGACGGCAAATGGGACGTCCCCGCCGTCGCGAAAGTGGCCCGGGGCATTCATGCGCACGCCGAACAGCTTCCCAAGCTGTTTCCCAAGGGCGATATCCCGCCGCACAGCCGGTCGACCCCGCAAATCTGGGAGCAATGGGGAGAATTCAACGCGCTTCTGGCCGAACTGGAGGCGAAGGCGGACAGGTTCGCCGACGCCGCGGAGGCGGGCGATCATGCGGGCGCGGAAAAGGCGTTCCACGACATGGGCATCACCTGCCGCAATTGCCACAAGACGTTCCGCGCGCCGAAACGGAACTGATCCGGCCCAATATCCCATCTTGAAGCGCCTTCGCGGGCATGGCATAAGGTAATTGTTGATTAATCAACAATTCGATATACCAACGTTTCCCGGCCGGTTGGGCGGCCGGTCCCTGATTTGGGGTGACGGGACATGAAATCGCTACTTTCACTGACGGTGAACGGCAGGCAGCGCGACGACGCGGTTGCCGGCAACCTGCTGCTGGTCGACTACCTGCGCGAGGTCGTCGGACTGACAGGGACCAAGATCGGCTGCGACGGCGGCGAATGCGGCCTGTGCACGGTGCTCGTCGACGGAAAGTCGCAGCATGCCTGCCTGACGCTGGCTGCGACCTGCCAGGGCAAGTCGGTCGAGACGATCGAATCGCTGGCCGACGGCGGACGGCTCAATGCCATCCAGCGCGGCTTTCACGAGAAGCTCGGCGCGCAATGCGGCTACTGCACGCCCGGCATGGTGATGGCGGCGGAGGGCCTGCTGCGCGAGAACCCCGATCCCGACGAAGCGACGATCCGGACCGAGATGGCGTCCAACATCTGCCGTTGCACCGGATACGTGAAGATCGTCGAGGCGGTCCAGTTCGCGGCGGACGAGATCAAGCGCGCCGGCAAGGGCAGGGAGGCCGCGTGATGGACGGAAACGGACCCGTTGCCCCAATCCGTTCCATCGGCGTTCCGATGCCGATGGTGGACGGACCCGAGAAGATCTCCGGAAAGGCCCAGTACACAGCCGATTTCTACGACCATGGCGCGCTCGTGGGCGCAATCAAACGCAGCCCCGTCGCGCACGCGAGGATTCTTTCCGTCGATACCTCGGCGGCCGAAGCCCTGCCCGGGGTGCACGCGGTCATCACCGGTTCCGAGACAGACGAGGGGCACGGCGTCCTGCCCGTGTCGCGGACGGAGCTTCCCATCGCGTTCGACAAGGTGCGCTATCGCGGCGAGCCAGTCGCCGCTGTCGCGGCCGACAGCATCGAGATCGCGCGGCAGGCCTGCGACCTGATCCGCGTCGAGTACGAGGAGTTGCCGGCCTACTTCACCGCAGCGGACTCGATGGCGGACGGGACCGTCGATATTCACGAGCACCGGCCCGGAAACATCGAGCGCCATGTCGACTACGAAATCGGCGACGCGGATGCCGGTTTCGCCGAAGCCGACCTGATCCACGAGACCGAATATCACTGCGCCGAGGTCTGCCAGGTGCAGACCGAGCCGCACGCCGCGTTCGCGGAATATGACGGCGAGCGCGACGAACTGACGGTCAGGGCCAGCACGCAGGTGCCGTACTACGTGCATCTGATGCTGTCCAAGATCCTCAAGATGCGGAAATCGAAGATACGGGTGATCAAGCCCTATCTCGGCGGCGGCTTCGGATGCCGGACGGAAGCGCTCAACGTGGAGATGATCACCGCCATGCTGGCGCGCCGGGCGAAAGGCACCGTGCGCACGGTCATCAGCCGCGAAGATACCTTCATCACCCATCGCGGCCGGCCCGAGCAGACGGTGAAGATCCGCATGGGGATGAAGAAGGACGGCCGCGTCACGGCGGTGGAGTGTTCGACCGTGCAGCGCGGCGGCGCGCATTCCGGCTACGGCATCGTCACCATCCTCTATTCGGGCTCGATGCTGTTCGCGATCTACGATCTGCAGAACGTGCGCTACGACGGCAAGCGCGTGCTGACCAACACGCCGCCCTGCGGCGCGTTCCGGGGGCACGGCACCGTCAACGTCCGCCACGCATTCGAGAACGCGATGGACGAGATGGCGGTCAAGCTGGGTCTCGATCCGTTCGCCGTCCGGCGCGTCAATCTGATCAGGGAGATGGGCCACGTCGCCAACGATCTCTGGGTCAATTCCTACGGACTGCCCGAATGCCTCGACATCGTCGAGAAGGCGTCGGGCTGGAAAGACCGCAAGGGCAAGCTGCCGGCCGGCAAGGGGCTCGGTCTTGCCTGCTCGCACTACGTCTCCGGCGCCTCCAAGCCGGTGAACTGGACCGGTGAGCCCCACGCGACTGTCAATCTCAAGCTCGACTTCGACGGCAGCATCGTGATCCTGACCGGCGCGTCCGAAATCGGCCAGGGATCGTCGACGATCCTGGTCCAGTGTGTCTCGGAGGTGCTCGGCATCGACCCGGCGCGGGTGAAGATCATCGCGGCCGACAGCCGCGTGACGCCGAAGGACAATGGTTCGTATTCGTCCCGCGTTACCTACATGGTCGGCAATGCGGCGATCGAGGCGGCCAACAATCTGAAGGGCGTGCTGATCGAAGCGGCGGCCCGCAAGCTCGACGTCAACCCCGAGGATGTCGAATGTCTCGGCGAGGTCTACCGAGCCGGTACCCAGGACGAGGGCATGTCCTTCGAGGACGTCGTCATGGCGGCGCTCGAAGGCACCGGCACCATCACCGTCAAAGGCAATTTCGACACGCTGCCCGAAAGCTGGGGCGGCAAGAAGTACCGCGGTGCGGCGATCGGCGGGTCCATGGCGTTCGCTTATGCCGCGCAGGTCGTCGAGGTGACGGTCGATCCGGATACCGCCGAAATCAAGGTCGACAAGGTCTGGGTCGCACACGATTGCGGCAAGGCGCTGAACCCGCTAACCGTCGAGGGGCAGATCCAGGGATCCGTCTGGATGGGCATGGGCCAGGCGATGACCGAGGAGACCCGTTATCACGACGGGCTGATGATCACCGGAAACATGCTCGACTACCGGGTGCCGACGTTCGTGGAATCGCCGCCGATCGAGGCGCATATCGTCGAATCGAACGACCCGCACGGCCCGTTCGGCGCGAAGGAGGCGGGCGAAGCGTCGCTCGCCGGCTTCCTGCCCGCCTTGACGAGTGCCGTCGCCGATGCGCTCGGCGTTCGCGTTCACGAATTGCCGGTAACGCCCGACCGTTTGATGCAGGCGCTCGAGGATTACGAGCGAGAAACCGGCGTCGCGGCGGAGTAGGGGAGCCGTCATGGAACACATGCCCGATTTCACGCTGCATCGCCCGGAAACGGCGGCGGAAGCCGTCCGGTTGAAGGCATCCGATGCGAATTCCCGCTATCTCGCGGGCGGCACCGACATGATCGTCAACGTGCGCCGCGGCATCGAGACGCCGGCGACGATGATCGATCTGACCTCTATCGAAGAGATCGCATCCGTGTCGGTCGAGGACGGCGGTGTGCGCATCGGCGCTGGGGTCAAGCTCAAGGACCTCGCGAGCCATCCGGACATCCGCGCGCGCTGGACTGCCGTCGCGGAAGCGGCCGCGTCCGTCGCCGGGCCGACCCACCGTCAGTACGGCACCGTCGGCGGCAATCTGTGCCTCGATACGCGCTGCCTCTACTACAACCAGTCGCAGTGGTGGCGCGAGAGCAACAATTTCTGCCTCAAGCACAAGGGCGAGGTCTGCCACGTTGCGCCCGGCGGCAAGCGCTGTTTCGCGGCCTTCTCCGGCGACGTCGCACCGGCGATGCTGGTGTTTGGCGCGACCATGGATCTTGAAGGCCCTGGCGGCGCGCGCACGATCCCGCTGGCCGATCTCTATCGCAACGACGGCATGGATCATCTGACGCTCCAGGACGGGGAACTGCTCGTGTCGGTCTTCCTGCCCGCCGCGCCGGACGGGACGGTGTCGTCCTACGAGAAAGCGCGGATTCGAGGCTCGATCGACTTTCCGCTGGCAGGCGCTGCGGTCCGGTTGCGCATGGATGGCGACATGCTCGCCGATCTCGATATCGCGCTGACGGCCGTCAATCCCTACCCGCACCTGGTGAAGGGGGGAGACAAGTTTGTCGGAAAGCCGCTCGATGCCGACGCGCTCGATGCGATCCGGGAGGCCGTGCGCACCCAGGCGAAGCCGATGCGGACGACGACCGTCCGGCCCTGGTACCGGCGTCGGGTCGTCGGCGCCCTGGCGCGGCGTCTCGCGGCGCGGCTTGCAGGCTAGGCGCAGCTCGCCCTAGCTGCGGCGCCAGCGCTCGCCGACGAGGCATATCACTTTCGCAACGGTCAATTGGCGGCGGAGCTGCTGTCCGTAGGTCTGGAACCTGCCCGGGGTGAGCGCTGCCGGTGCCGGAAGGTCGCCGGAATCGGCCTCCGGCCGCACGCCTGCACGGCCGATCGCTTCCCGCATCGTGCGCGGCGCCGTCGAATAGGACCGGCCTCTGCGCGGCGCCCCGGCGACATGGATTCCGATGACCTCACCGGCGGCATTCACCCAAGGCCCGCCGCTGATTCCGCTGAGATCCGAGCCGATATCCGGCACGCGGCGCACCTGCGTCCAGGCGATGACCGGCTCGTCGGTGTTGTACCTGCCGCGCGCCAGCATGCGGTTTCGTCCGATGATCTTGGCGTAGACGTCGCCGGGATCGCCCTTCGGATAGCCGAAGGAGTAGCCCGCCTGACCGACGCGCAGCGTGGGATCCCCCACCGGCATGGCCGGCGACCCGCCGCGCGTCCACAGGATGCTGATGTCCGCGCTGGGATACTCCGAGATGCGTTGAACGCGGACCAGCCTCCCCCCCGATTTCTCGAGGCCGACCGCGTCGCATCCGTTGGTCACGTGCCGCGCGGTGAACCAGACGCCGTCGCGGTTGATCGAAAAGGCCGTGCCGGTCGCGCTGTTGCGTTTGGTCTCCGATTTGACGATCAGAGCCGGGTCGTTGGGCGACTCGCGGGGCAGGACTGGCCCCTCGTCGCGCGAATTAGGGACGCGCAAATCCGGCGCCCGTGCCGCGGGCGGTTCGAACAGCCGCGGGTCGGGACGGCGGTCGGGCGGCGGATTGTCGATCCCGTCGCGATAGACCTTTCCACCGATCGCAACTGCGACCAGGACGATCAGCGCAAGGACATCCCGAAACTTCACGGCGAATGCCCGCCCCTTTCTCTCAGCCGGCGACCGCCGCGGCGTTGATCAGCGCGATGGCGATCTTGATGCCGAGGACGAGGACGGCGGCTCCGATCTCGCCGCTCTCGATGCGGGTCGGCAGGTCCTTGAGCAGGGCGTCGCCGATCCGGAAGGCGAGAAGCTGGATCAGCAGCGTCACGACTCCCCAGACGACGATGTCCCAGACATTGACGCTCGTCGCCATGCAGACGGCGAGCGGGATGGCGAGGCCCACGATCGCCGCAGAGAAGGATATTGCAGCGGCGGTATTGCCGCCCCTGATCAGCCGCAGCTCGTGATAGGGCGTGATGAGATGATAGAGGGCGACGCCCGCGGCAAGGATTGCGAGCGTGACGGCGAAATGCAGCAGCAAAACCGGAAATCCGGTAAGGAAGCTCTGTATGACGGGGTCCATGTCGATCGGTTTCCGGTGCGCTGAAGGGAATGTCTATTTTAGCGGCGTCGCGTGTCTCGCCCAAGCCGCCGGGACTTTCGCGCAAACGTCGTTTCGAATAGGGTCACGCCCGGTTTCGCCCTTCGCGGAGAGTGCGCTTGGCTTTCTATCTCGTTACCGGCGGTTGCGGTTTCATCGGATCGCACCTGACCGATGCGCTTCTCGACGCCGGTCATCGCGTGAGAATCCTTGACGACCTGTCCACCGGCAAGCGCGCCAATGTGCGCGATGCGGCGGAAATCGTGGTTGGCGACGTCTCCCGGCCGGATGTCGTTTCCCATGCGATGGCCGGCGTCGACGGCTGCTTTCATCTGGCGGCAATCGCGTCCGTGCAGCGGTCCAACGAGGAATGGGGGCGGACCCACGCCGTCAATCTCACCGGGGCGATCAACGTGTTCGACGCCGCGCGGACGGCCGGCGCCGGCGGTCCTGTCCCCGTCGTCTATGCTTCGTCGGCTGCAGTCTACGGGGACAACCCGAACGTTCCGCTCTCGGAAGACGCCGAAAAACGCCCGCTGACCGCCTACGGCGCCGACAAGCTGGGGTGCGAGCAGCACGCCCGGGTTGCCGGAAACGTGCACGGCGTCGCCACGACCGGGTTCAGGTTCTTCAACATCTACGGCCCGCGTCAGGATCCCGGCTCGCCCTATTCCGGCGTCATCTCGATCTTTGCCGATCGGATGGCAAGCGGCCGCACTGCGACGATCTACGGAGACGGACTGCAGGTCCGGGACTTCGTCTACGTTGCCGATTGCGTCCGCTTCGTCATCGCGGGCATGGAAAAAACCTCGACCGAAGCCGAGGTGTTCAACGTCTGTACCGGCAAATCGGCTTCTTTGCTCGATCTGGTCGGGGCGATGTCTCAGGGCGGACTGGCGCTCGCCGTCGAGCACGGCCCGGCGCGCGTCGGCGATATCCGCACGTCGTACGGCGATCCGTCGCGCGCCGAAGCTGCGTTCGGCATTAAAGCCGGCACCACGCTTCAAGACGGGTTGGCGCTGCTGATCGACTCGCTCAACCGATGACCGATACGCCGTCTTCCATCTTGAGGTTCGTGTTGGCGAGTTCGACCCGGGCGTTGAGGTCGCGACCGTCCGCCTGAAGCGTGTTCTTGAGGAGGATGACGGTGCCCGAATAATCCTTCTTGTCGATCAGCTCGAGCGCGCGCTGGTAGTAGTCCGCCCGCGCATCCTCCTGAACGACCGCAGAGACGGGGACCGACGCGGACAGGATCATGGCGCCGACAAAGGCGGCGGCAACGCGCTTTATGACCGTGTTGGCACTCATCGTCTCGCAGGCGTTTTCGTCGAGCTTACGACAGCGATCTCACTATGAACTAATAATGGAACTTTTTGAATCAACACTGAAAATCAGCGATCTTTCCGCTTTCTCGTAAGCGCTTTCAGTTCCCTAAGGATCGGCATTTCGGAGAGATCTTGGTCGCTGAGACGGTCCCATTCGATCGCCGAGGGCGGCGGCGGCGGATCGGAAACGCGGATCGTCCGGGCCGGCGTGGCGATCACGGTCAGAGGCAGATCGTTCGCTTCGATGGGAAAGCCGCCAACCACCTGCACGTCGTTCACCGTGGTTGCCACAGGTACCGCATCGTGGCCGAGTTCCCGCAGAATTGCGAACTCGATGTCGCTGTATCCCTCTCCCTTGCCCGCGCGCCGGCCGCCGTCCGTCACGGCGACGCAACCGGTGACGATCGCGTCGAGCTGCGGCATGTCGCGAAGCTCGACTGGTTCCGCCCACCTCGCGCATCGGGACATCTGCGAAGCGTCGCCGATGGCATCGAACGGGATTTTCGCCGGGTCGAGCTTCATGAAACCGCCCTTCAGCCGGGGCGTCGGGACATAGACGACGATCCCGCGCTTCAGCGCTTCCGCACGGACGTACTTTTGAGGCGAGTCCGGGTTGACCTTGATGCGTTTCGCGTCCCGCCATTCGGGCTCGTCGAACAGCCGAAGCGCCGCTTCCTTCGCGCCCTTGAAGTTCGGGATGCGGCCGTGCGGCGGAAACGGGAAACGCGCGAGCTTTTCCTCTCTCAGCCGGTCCCAGATCGCCTGCCGGGCGGCCTGCTTGCTGTCGAAATCGGCGGTCACACGGCCCCCGGCGGCGCAAAGTTCCGCCAGAAACCGGGCCGCATCGGCAGGTCGGTGAACGGGACGACCTTGTCGGCCGCGCGCCCGATGATTTCGGAGGCCTTTTCCCCGCGCTCCGACAGGTACTTCTCGACCGTCTTCACGGCCTCTTCCAGAACGCCGAAGCCATTGGTGAACGCGGCTGTCGAAATCTGCGCCGCGTGCGCGCCGGCGAGCAGCATCCGCAGCACGTCATTGCCGTCGCGGGCGCCGTTCATGCCGATCAGCGGCGCATCGGGTCCAAGCCTGGCGCGGGATTTCCCGAGCCAGTAACAGGTCATGGGCAGCGCCCATCCGCCGCCGGTGCCCAGATTGGTGCCGAGGAGCGGCGCCTGGGTGTCGAGTTCAGGGATCATGCCGAGGAAGCGTCCCATCAGGCAGGCCGCTTCGGCGCCGCCTGCGAGGGCTGCCTCGGCGAGCGCGGCGACGTTCTCGCTCTGCCCGGTGATCTTGGCCCAGACCGGGATGTCGACTGCGGCGCACAAGGCCTTCACGTATGCGGTGACCCGGTCGCCCGCGCGTTCGGTCGAGACGACGCCCGCCGCTTCGTCGCCGTAGGGCGTACCGATATTGAATTCGAGCAGCCGAACGCCTGCGGCCTCGACCTTCTTCGCCATGTCGACGGCGGCGTCGAGGTCGGCGAGGATGATGCTGGCGGCCACGTACTGACCGCTTGCTGCGGCTTCGGCATCGAGCCGGGCGACGATGGCAAGCCAGTCGTCGAAATCCATCGTCTGGAGGCCAGACCGGCTGGCGAGGGTCGCGTCGCGCGGTGCGGTGAAGTCCCACGGCAGGCGGTTCCAGTTCCCGTCGAGGAGCGCATAATCGGTCCGCTCGAGCTGGTCCTTGGCCGCCTGGACCTCGTTGAAGGACTTTGCGATCACGGCGCCGACGCCGGTCGCCATCGCAGAGCGAAGCCCGGCCTCCGTCAACACGTGCTCGCCGGAGCCGCAGATGACGGGATTGTTCAAAACGATGTTGCCGATTGTCGTCCTGGTCGCGTCGCTCACCTCGTTCCTCCCTGTTATGGCGTTGATGTAACACATATATCCCGCGCTTTGGCCGGAATATGCTAGGGTTCGGCATGCGCGTCCCGCTCATCCTTATGGCTGGTTTCCTGATCGCAGCGACCCCGTTTTCCGGCGCGTCCGCAGACATGGGCGCGGCCCGACGTGCGGCCCTGTCCGGCGATCCGGCGTCGCTGACGCGGCTCGCCGAAGGCGGCGACGCGGCGGCTCAGCTCGCGCTCGCGGAATTGATGCTCGCGGGCCGCGGCATCGCAAAGGACGCGGCTGCTGCGGTGGCCTGGATGCGGAAGGCGGGAGAGCAGGGAAGCCTTCCCGCGCAGATGATGCTCGCGATGATCTACCGCGAAGGATCTGCCGTTGCCGAAGATGTGGCCGAGAGCGCCCGCTGGCTCGAAAAGGCGGCGGCACAGGGCGATGCGGAAGCGCAATTCGAGATCGGCACGCGCTATCTCAGCGGGATCGGCGTCGCGCAGAACGCGGCGACCGGGCTCGACTGGATGCGCAAATCCGCTGAACAGGGCGATCCACAGGCGCAGTTCCAGTTCGGCGCGGCGCTGGTGAACGGCGTCGGCGGCGAACAGCGGATAGAAGACGGTCTCGGCTGGGTCTCGCGGGCCGCCGACCAGGGATACGTCGAGGCGCTTATGGCCCTCGGCTCGGTCACGCTGCAGGGGGTGTTCGGAAAGACCGATCCCGTTATCGCCTATAAATGGTTCCGTCTCGCCGCCAATCGCGGCGAGGAACAGGCTGCTCGCGTCTACAAGGCGCTCGAGGAACAGATGACACCCGAACAGGTCGCGGAAGCGAAGAAGCTGGTGGAGACATGGACGCCAAGGTAGAAACGATTCCCACCGGCGAAGAGATGGTCGCCCGCGCCCGCGAAATCGCTCCGATACTGGCGGAACGCGCGGCGGCGACCGACAAGAATCGCTCGATGCTGCCTGAAAACGACCGGCTGCTGCGCGAGGCGAGTTTTCTGAAGATTCTCCAGGCGAAGTCATACGGCGGCTACGAACTCGGCGTGCCGGTCCTCGTCGAGTGCGTGCTCGAACTGGCGCGCGGCTGCGCGTCGGATGCGTGGGTGACGAGCTTGTGCGCCAGCCAGAACCGCTTCGTCGGCTGTTATGCGAAGGAAGCGCAGGACGAGGTCTATGCCGCGAGCGGCGCGGACCTGATGACCTGCCTCGTGACCGGGCCGACGACCACGGCCGTGAAGGCTGATGGCGGCTACCGGCTGACGGGCAGGTGGCCCTATGTCAGCGGCGTCGACCAGTGCAACTGGCTGCTGCTGTCCGCATTCGATCCGGACGCCCCCGAAAAGGGTGCGCGGCATTCCTTCACCTTTCTCGTTTCGCGAACAGACGTCGCCGAGGTTATCGACGACTGGCACGTGCTTGGGCTGCGCGGCACGGGCTCCAAGACGGTCGTGCTCGACGACCTGTTCGTGCCGGCGCACCGCGCGCTGAATTTCTGGCGGCACGACGACGCGCCGCCGCCCGGCGCTTCGGCCAATCCGGGCTCGCTGTTCCAGGGCGTGCCGCGTATTCCGATCTTCGGAATGGTGGTGGCCGCCCCGGCGGTAGGGCTGGCGCTGGCCGCGACGGAGGCTTTCCGGGAGCGCCTCGAAGGCCGGAAGAGCGCGCTGATGACGAATGCCGCGACGGAGAACGCGCCGGCGCAGATCGCCCTCGGAAACGCGATCGACCGCGCCGAGGTCGCCCGGACCCTGCTGCTCGACATCGCACATGATTTTCAGAGCCTCGCCGAGGCCGGGCACGTGTTCACGTCCGCCGACCGGCTCCGCTATCGTCTCCGGGGCGCGGAGATCCTCCGGATGAGCGCCGAAATCGTCCTGGATATGTTCAAGGTGGGCGGGACCGGCGCAACATTCGACCACAGCCCGCTGCAGCGGCTGTTCCGCGACGCCATGGCGATCCGCAGCCACGTGGTGCTCGACCACGACAGCGCCTCCGAAAACCGCGGCCGATACGCTCTCGGAATCGATCCGAAGCCGCCCTATAATTAGGGAAACAGGTATCCCGGGAGGAAACATGGCGCTTGCGGCGCACGATACCGGTACGGTGAAGACCGGTGACGTGGAGCTGTTCTATCGTCGATTCGGTGCGCCGGGCGCGACGCCGGTCCTGATCGGCCATGGGCTCAGCTACTTCTCCTACGACTGGATTCCGGTCGCGTCGGCGCTTGCATCCGGGGGACGCGAGGTCGTGGCGATGGACATGCGCGGCTTCGGGGACTCCACTTGGAGCGCGAGCGAAGCCTACGGCATCGGCGATTTCGCGGGCGATTGCATCGCGGTCATGGACCATCTCGGCTGGGACAAGGTCAACCTCATGGGGCATTCGATGGGCGGGCGCAACAGCACGTGGTGCGCGGCCGAGAACCCCGACCGCATGTCGACGCTGATCCTGTGTGACTACTCGCCGGTCAACGCGAAGGCGGGATCGCAGCGGGTGACGAAAACCGTTGCCGGCGTCCCCAACGTCTTTCTGACCGTCGAAGACGCGTTGTCCTATTTCGGCAAGGACCCAGCCATGTCCGCCGCCGACCCGTACCGCAAGCGAATGGAAGCCTATCTGATGCCCGTCGACGGCGGCTACGCGATCAAGCGCGACACGTTCCATCGCGAGCGCTTCCGCAAGGTGCTAGCGGGCGAGGGTGGCGGCGGCGGTCCCGACATGTGGGCCAAACTGGCCGAGGTGCAGTGCCCGACGCTGGTCGTCCGCGGTACCCGCTCCGACATGTTCGCCGAAGAGAACGTCGACAAGGTCAAGGCAACCAATTCGAACATCACGCTGGTTCAGGTCGATGCGAGCCACGACGTCGCGGGCGATGCGCCCGACGCGCTTATCGCCGAGGTGAACCGTTTCCTGGAGGACAAGCCATGAACGAGATGAGCAAGCCCGAACTCGACCGCCCCGACCTCAAGCCCGTCGGCGTGCGCGGCATCGATCACCTGGCCTTCGTCACCGACGACATGCCGGCGACGATGGATTTCTACACGCGGGTGCTCAAGATGCAGCTCGTCCATGTGCGCCGCGTCCCGTTCGAGCGCGACCGCGGCCAGCCGCCCTACGAGAACCTGCGCCATTACTTCTTCAACATGGGGAACGACTCGTTCCTCGCCTTCTTCGAATACCCGAAGGGACTCGACCGGTCGAACCGCGACCTGCCGGGCGGCATGCAGCACATCGCTTTCCATGTGCCTAAGGACAGGTTCGACGAGCTGTGCGAGCACGTGAAATCCTGCGGCGTCGACCTGATCGGGCCGTGCCATCTGGGCGGGCGCTTCTGGTCGGCCTATTTCTACGACCCGAACGGCATCCGGCTGGAGCTGGCGACCAGCATTGCGGACGCCAACCTGTCGGTGATCGAATCCGGCTGCCAGACCGAGGCCGAAGCCCGCGCCGAGCTCGAGACCCTGTTCGACGATCCGGCCGAGGTCGAGAAGTGGCTGAAGGCCATGCCGCTCGTCGAGCACGAGATCGAAGCTGAGGTTCCGGCGGAGTAAGCGCATGAGCGCGGTCTCGAAATCCGAAGATGCGGTCCCGGCGCCGTTCGAGATCGAGCGCATCGGCCCGACCATCGGCGCCGAAATTCACGGGCTCGATCTCAACAGGACGCTCGACGATGCAACCTTCCGGGCGTTCGAGGCAGCGCTGATCGAACACAAGATCGTCTATCTGCGCGACCAGCACATCTCGACGGCACGCCACGTCGAGATCGGCCGCATGTTCGGCGAGCTGGAGGTGCATCCCTTCCGGCCCGAGGGCGCGTTCCCCGAGATCATGGTGCTCGACAACCACAAGGACAATCCGGTCCTGTCGACCGACGTCTGGCACTCCGACACCACCTTCCGCGAGCGCCCGACGCGCTATTCGATCCTGCGCTCGCTCGTCGTGCCGCCGGCCGGCGGCGATACGCTGTGGGCCGACATGACGGCGGCCTACGACGGGCTGAGCGACGCGGTCCGCGCGCTGATCGACTCGCTCGAGGCGGTGCACGACTTCAAGAATTTTCGCGTCCTGTTCACCGACAGCGAGGAGGATCGCGCGAAACTGCGCCGGATGGAGGAGCTCTACCCGAACCCGACGCACCCGGTGGTCCGCACGCACCCGGTCTCGGGCCGCAAGGCGATCTACGTG
>JAYPTI010000046.1:0-19451 GCA_038133505.1 Alphaproteobacteria bacterium | reverse complement strand
ACCTCGACCGGGTCGATGGGCGTCCTCACCCGCGTATTGAACGCCTCGATCACGTCGTTCTCTTCAACGCCGAGGCCGATCGCCCACTTGCGGCGGTCGGTGATGATCTGGTTGCAGGCGCGCCAGCCGGGAAACCCCGTCAGATTGTCGAACAGCGATGCCTTGCCGAGCCGGTCGTAAGTCTTCCAGCCGATCGCGGTGAGGTTCTCGTGCGGGTCGACCTTCTTCGCGAAGCGGACGAGTTCTCCCTGCTGTTCGAGGTTTGCGAGGTAGGTGCGTATCGACTGGTCCAAGACGATTTTCCGGTGGTGGTGTGCGTTACATACGGAGCCGCGATCATGGCATAATCGCCGGAACAGAGCCACGAGGGGAGAGCGCCATGCCGGACACCGTCATCCGCAAGATCGTTACCGTCGTCGAGGAAACCCTTACCGAGATCGGCCAGCCGGTCGATCCGCCGACGCGGCAATGCGCCGCCGTCGCGGTGATCGAGAATCCCTACGCGGGGAGATATTCCGAGGATCTTTCGGAGCTGGAAGCGGCCGGCGCGCTGCTCGGCGATCTGCTCGGCCGCCGGGCCATGGACGCGCTCGGCATCGGCCCGGAGCAGGTGGAGAGCTTCGGCAAGGCGGCGATCATCGGCGAACAAGGCGAGAAGGAGCACGGCGCCGCCGTCATGCACCCGACGATGGGCAAGCCGCTGCGCGCCGCGGTCGGTCCCGCGCCGTCGATCATCCCGTCGGCCAAGAAGATCGGCGGGCCGGGTACGACCATCGATTGCCCCCTGCACCACAAGGAAGAAGTCTGGACCTTTTCGCATTTCGACGCGATGGAGGTCTCGCTGCCCGACGCACCGCGCGCCGACGAGATCGTCGTGGTGATCGCGATCACGGATTCGGGCCGGCCGCTGCACCGGGTGGGGGAGGGTAAGAACTCCGCCGACGTCGGGGCGAAGTAGCGGTCGACAGCCTCAGTCTTTTATCTCGACGATCCGGTCGGGCGAGGTGTGGATGCCGTAGGTGACGAGCGGCATCTCGCCGGTTGCGCGGAAGCCGTGCGCCAGGCCTGCCGGAAAGACGACGGTCATGCCGGGCGCGAGACCGACGGTGCCCTCGCGCCCCTCCATCCAGGCTTCGCCTTCGCCGTCGAGCACGGTCAGAACCTCGTCGTAGGGGTGCGCATGGTTGGGCGTGGCGTAGCCCGGGGGAGAGGTCTGGATGCCGCAACGGACCGGCGTCGAGCCGGCGTCGTCGCCGACGATCGTGCGGTAGGTCGCGCCGCCGAGGAATTCTTCGAGCGTGACGTCGTCGTGGCGGACGATTTTCGCTTCGCGGGTCATCGCGGGTCTCCGATGCCGCCGAGCCGCACAAGGAGGATCGCGCCTTCGTCCGACCAGATGCGGTGGCCCGAGCCCGGCGGACTCCGAGTCCAGGTGCCGGCCGGGTAGACACCGTCGTCGTCGGCGAACGCACCGTCGATGACGAAAACCTCTTCGCCGCCCGGGTGTGTGTGCGGCTGGCTCTCTGCGCCCGGATCGAGCTTGAGCAGCATCGTCCACTCCTTGTATCCCCCCTGCCGATAGAGAGGCTTCTGCCAGATCGTGCCTTCCGCGCGCTCCTGCCAGTCGAGGACGTTCGTGTCCATCTGGACCTGCATCCGTCCGGTGCCTGCATATTGGCGCAGTTTGACGAAAAGCGTGCAGCCGTCCTTCGAAAACGGCGCGTGCGACGTGCCGTCGGGGTTGAGGAGATAGCTGCCGGGGGGATAGTCGCCGTGCTCGTCGGAGAACGTGCCCTCGAGCACGAAGATCTCCTCGCCGCCCGGATGGCTGTGGGACGGGAACGAACTGCCCGCGTCGTAGCGGACGACCGAGGTGACGATGCCCGCCTCGGCCGGCCCGTCGAGATAAAGCCGCTTGCGCCAGACCGTCGGCGACGGGCTCGGCTGCCAGTCCATGTCGGCGGTGCGTACGACGGCGCGCTGCGAAAGATCGGCGTTCAGGCTGATCTGCTGGTCCATACGATCGAAATGGGGTGCGATGCCCGCGGCGTCAAACGGCGCGCGCTATTCGGCCGGGGCGGGTTCGACGACCTTGATGCGCCGGGTGACGAGATAGACGACGCCCAGCCCGGCGAGACCCACGACGACGGCCAGCGGCGATTCCGGGCCAAGCCAGATCGTCGACGAGCCGACGACGAGGCTGCCGGCATACATTCCCATCGCCGAGAGCCAGCCGGTCGCCCCGCCGGCACCGAGTGCGGTGACGGAGTGCGCCAGCAGCATACCCGCCGCAAGGCAGGTGAAGACGCCGATCACGATCGCGACGGTGGTGCCCTCCATCACCAGGGCGGGATTGAAGGCCCAGAGATACGGGAGCAGGTAGGCGGTTGCCGCGAGTTGCATGCCGATCAGGCCTGTCTTCCACATGTCGGCGCCTGCCATTTCGGCGGCGACCATCGACGCGATGGCGACCGGCGGGGTCAGCATGCTGATCAGGCCGAAATAGAACAGGAAGAGGTGCGCGCCGATCGGCACGAGGCCCATCTTGATCAGTGCCGGGCCGATCACCGCGACGAGCACGATATAGACGGTCGCCGTCGGCATGCCCATGCCGAGGATGATGCATATCAGCGACGTCAGCAGGAGCATGACGAAGACACCGTATTCCTCGCCCAGATGGGCAAGCACGAGGCCCAGCTGGAAGGCGAGACCGGTCGAGTTCATGACGCCGAGAATGATGCCCGCGGCGCCCGCGATCAGGATCAGCGGAACCAAGATCTCGCCGCTGCCGAAGAAGAAACTTTTCCAGTGTTCCAGCGTCGGCGGCCGGCGGTCGCGGACGACCATCAGGACGACAAGACTCGCTGCCGAATAAAGCGCGGCGACGCCGGGCGGGTAGCCGAGCCAGAACAGGAAGTAGAGCAGGATCAGGATCGGAAGGATGAATATCCAGCCGGTCTTGAGGACGTCGAGGACAATCGGCAGCTCGTTCTTCGGGAGGCCGCGCAGGCGGAACCGGCGGGCGACCGCGTCGACCTGCATGAACAGGACGACGAAATAAATCAGAGCCGGGATCGCTGCGGCAATGACGACGTCCTGGTAGGGGATTTCGAGGAACTCGGCGATGATGAACGCCGTCGCGCCCATCACCGGCGGCGCGATCTGGCCGCCGTTGGACGCCACGGCTTCGATGGCGCCGGCATATTCCGGTTTGAACCCGGTCCGTTTCATCAGCGGGATGGTGACGATACCGGTCGACATGATGTTGCCGACGGTCGATCCGGAGATCGTGCCGAACGCGCTCGACGCTATAACGGCGACCTTCGCCGGTCCGCCGCGGCGATGGCCCATCCAGCCCATCGCGAGATCGGTGAGGAAGCCGGTGCCGCCGCTGACTTCCATCAGCTTGCCGAAGATGATGAAGGCGAGGACGAGGTTTACGACCACCTGCAGGACGAGGCCGGGCACGCCGTTATTGTCGGCATAGTAGTAGGTGATGGTCTTGGTCGGCGGGAAGACCGTCGCCTCGAGAACGCCCGGCAGCATGTCGCCCAGGAAAGCGTAGGCTACGAGGACCCAGACGAGAGCGGCGATGATCTTGCCGGCAGCCTTGCGCAGCCCCTCCATCAGGATGAGCAGCGCGATGAGGCCTGGAACCCACTTGTCGGGCGTGCGCTCGTGCGCCGTGACGATCCAGTCCTCGAAGTTGTAGGCCATCCAGAACCAGCACAGGAAGCCGGCGATGGACAGCACGAACTCGAGAAGCCCGGGCTTCTCGAAATAGGGATAGCGGAGAAGGCCCGCCATGCAGGCGAGACCGAGGATGACGGCGACGACCTGCTGGAAGGTCAGCGCGAAACCGAAATAGTCGGTGACGGCCAGAGTCCAGCCGATCCCGACGACGGGAATGGCGGCAAGACATACGCGCAGGAGAACCCCGTTGATGCGTTCCATCGGGTTTACTCCTGCGCGTCCAATTACGTGTCGTCAGCGATACAGGCTGGTTACTTCATCAGCCCCGCATCGTTCTTCATGTTGGCATCGGAGTAGATGCCGACTTCCTTGTAGTACTTGACCGCGCCCGGGTGATACGGGATCGGGTTGTTCGGCGGGGCCAGGTACTTCTGCTGCGTGCCGCGGAGCGGCGGATAGTCTTTCTGCAGCGCGGCCCAGTTGTCGTATATCGCCTTGGCCATTTGATAGGCGTCCTCGTCGGAGACGGCGGTGCCGGCGTTCAGGTAGGAATCGAACGCGGCGATCTTGGTCTCCTGGCGGACAAACGGCTTACGCTTCGACGGCTTTTCCACCGTGGTGTAGAGGCCGGACATGCCCTTGCCCATGAACTCGTCGGTGCCCTGCGGGCCGAGCGAGAGGATGCGCAGGCCGTTTGGCACGGTCGCGTGCGCCTTGCGCATCTGCGGCATGCCGGTCGCGATCGGCGCCGCATCGACGCGGCCCTGGACGACCATGGCGATGCTGGCGACGACGCCGCCGGACTCGACCGGCGTGACGTCCTTGTCGGTCAGCCCCGCCGTTGCGAGGATCGTGCGGTTGGCCTGGCCGAGCGAGACGTTGGTCTTGAAATCGATGACCACGCGCTTGCCCTTGAGGTCGGCGACCGTCTTGATGCCCGAATCTTCCTTGGTCATGTACATGTAGGGAAGGATCCAGACGCGCGCGATGGAGCGCACCTTCTTGGTCGCCGCCTTGTAAGGGGCCACGGCGTTCCACGCCATGCCCGAGTCAAGCGACGAGTTGAGGCCGAGAGTGATTTCGCCGGCTTCCATCAGCGGCAGGTAGACCGACGAGCCGGCGTGGGGCTGCGCGTTCGACCGTACGCCCATCTTCTCCTGGAGAAGCTTGGCGAAGCCGCTGCCCAGCAGGAAGTAGGTCGAACCCTGCGGGTTGGTGCCGATGGTGATGCGCTTGAGCTTCGCATCGGCGGAGCCGGCGCTGAACGTGAATGCGCCGACGGCGGCGGCAATGACGGCCGCCTTAAGTACGCGATGAGACATAACGTGCTCCCTAGCTCTATCTGTTGTTACAAGCGCTTTCGTTTCGGGTGCGCTTATGATCACCATAGCAGAGGAACCAAGCCCCGATAAACCGGGAATTTTGGGGGATTGCGGGAAGTCGGGCGCTCTCGGCCCTAGGGAAGCACCGGGCGGCAGCGCGACGTGGCGTCGTTGCGGAACGGGCCGACCGTCGCGCTCCCGATGTCGAAACGGTTGCCGCAGAAATCGGGTACGGGCGCGCTGAGCGGAACGCCCTTGCCGTTCAGTCCTCCCGGGTCGATCATCTGAAGATCGTTCGCGCCTGCGTCGGAGAACAAATCGGAAGACACATCGGCATTCAGAACGGCATCGAACCACGACAGGATATTTCCCCGTTCCGCTTAGGTGCCGTCGGCCCGCGCCAGGATGCGGCCGTCAATAACGTTGTTGAAGATGTCGGCGGTGCTCCCGGCGAACCGGACGTCGACCCCGCGCGTCTTCAGGATGAAATTGTTGTGGATTACCGATTCCGGGCTTTTGTTGACGTAAACGCCGACGTCGTTCGGGCAGTCCATGACGATGTTGCTTCGCATTGTGCCCCGGATGCTCTCGAACGCGCACTTGCCGCCGCGGCAGGCCTGGGACGTGGTGCCGCCGCCGCCGAACGAAAATCCGATGCGGGCGCCGCCGCGATGCCGCCATTCGCAGCGCACAAGGTTACGTTCGAAGACATTGCCGTCGCCGCCTCCCTTGAAGAAAGCGCCGTAGCTGACCCGATTACCGAGGCCCTTGGCGAAATCGGCAATGAAATTTCCGGCTACCCGCCATCCGTTCACGGCCACGATATCCAGAACGGTCACGGGCGAATCCGTCTTGCGGGGAGCGTCGTTGACGAAGGCATTGTTGAGGATTTCGCCGTCGTCGGGATACTTGCCGTTGGCGCCGTTGACCTTGATCGTGGAATTGAAGTTGGAGACCCAGTTGTTGCGGATCACGGTTCCGCGCGCGCCGCCGACAACGTGGAAGGCATGATCGCAGGAACCGTCGTTTCCGCAGGCGCCCTCGATCAGCAGATTCTCGATGATCCAGTAGGCCCCCGTGACGTGGAGACCCTCCAGAGATATCAGTCGCAGTGTCACCGTGCCGAGCGCATCGGCGCGCAGGCGGACCGGGCGCCCTTTCGTACCGTTGGCGGAGAGCTCTATGGAATGCCTTTTGATTTCATAGGCGCCCGGCGCGATGGTGATAACCGTCCCGGGGCCGGCGGTGCCGATTTCACGGAGCAACTCCGTTGCCGACGTAACGACCGTCCCGGTTCCGGTCGCCGTTACGGGACGCGAGCCGCTCAAACGGGGTCCGACAGCCGTCGGGCGCCAGTTCGACGGCCGTGCCGGCGGGCGTGCCGGTCCGATGGGCCTGAAATCGTCCCTCGGATCGGTGTCGGTCAGCAGCGAGCCGATGATATCGAAGGCGGGCGACGCTGATGGGTACTTGCCCTTTTGCCATTCGATTTGCGGTTTGGCATAGCGGCTCCAGGTCACCATGAACGGTTCCTGGAAGGCGTATTGCGTAAAAAGTGCGAGACCGACGACGGTGAGCACTCCGAGCACGATCAGCCGGCGGATAATATTGCCAACCCACCACATGAATCAGATTACCGACCTGCGGTCAGGCCGACGCTCCACCGTCGGCTCCCGTCGCGGTGCGGACGGACGGCAACGCGAGATACGCCATCCGCTTCTGCTCCCAGCGCCCGCGGCTGACGCTCTCGAGCACCAGGCCGGCGGTCGCGCTGAGAAAGGCGAGCAGCATGACGCCGGTCGCGAGCAAGGCGGTCGGCAGCCGCGGCACGAGGCCGGTTTCCATGTACGTCGCGACCACCGGCGCCGCGAGGATCAGCGAGGCCGCGCCGAACAGTACGGCAAGCGTTCCGTAGAACAGCACGGGCCGGAATTCGCGTACGAGCTTGAGGATGGTCAGCAGGATACGGAATCCGTCGGCCCACGTGTTGAGCTTGCTCTCCGAGCCTTCCGGCCGGGTCTTGTACGGCGTTTCGACCTCCGCCATCGGCGAGCGCAGCTCCAGCGCGTGGATGGTGAGCTCGGTTTCGGTCTCGAACCCCGTCGATAGCGCCGGGAAGGATTTGGCGAACCGGCGCGACATCACGCGGTATCCCGACAGGATGTCGACGAGGCGCGCCCGGAACAGCCGGTTGACCGCCGACGTCAGCAGAGCGTTGCCGAAACGGTGGCCGCTGCGGAAGGCTGCCTCGGCGTCCGACTGCAGCCGGGTGCCGACGACCATGTCGAGATCGTCGGCGACCAGCCGCTCGATCAGCGCCGGCGCGCTGGCGGCGTCGTAGGTATTGTCGCCGTCGACCATGACGATCACGTCGGCGTCGACGTCCGCGAACATGCGGCGGACCACGTTGCCCTTGCCCTGCCGGTACTCGGTCCGGACATGGGCACCCGCGGCCCGGGCGATCTCGATCGTGCGGTCGCTGGAATTGTTGTCGTAGATGAAGATGTCGGCGTCGGGCAGCGCGCGGCGGAAATCCGCGATCACGTCGCCGACGGCGATCTCCTCGTTGTAGCAGGGAACGACTACGGCCACCGACGGCGGACGGGCGGTCCGCGGCATGGGCGCGGACGATGCGAGCGGTGACGGCGACGCGTTCATGGCGCGGCGATTATGCGCGAATCACGCCGGGGCGTCAGTTTTTATGCGGGTTTCCTCGCGGACCGACGCGCCGGTCTCGTATCCCGCGAGCAGGAAGAGAATCTCGATCGCGGTGGCGCGAAGCTCCGGCGGAACGGGTTCGAGAATGCGGTCCTGCGTGCGGTCGGCCCCGTCGAACGCCGCCGCCAGCATCTCTTCGCCGGCTTGCGTCAGCGTCAGCGCATTCGCGCGCTGGTCCTCCTTGACGCGCGTCCGCGAAACCAGGCCGCGGTCGATCATCCGCCGCAGGATCTCGGTGAGGGTGCTGCGGTCGATGCCGCTCGCCTGGACGAGAGCGGTCTGGCTCATGCCGGGGTTCTGGAAAACGTTCAGCAGAACCGCAAACTGGGTCGGCGTCGGCCCGTTCTCGCCCACCTCGGCGACGAAGACGTCGAGCGCGCGCTGCTGGCAGCGCCGGATGAGATGACCCGCGACCGTGTCGATCGCGTATGTTGCGATCCGCTCTCTGAGTTTTTCGTCCATGGATGCCATGCCGCCGTCAGGGTCGATGCGCGAGGCACAAGCCTATAAGACGACAGATCGTCTGTACACGGATTAATTGGCTCTGTATGGTGCCTGACCGCTGTGGCAAGCTTGCCCGGCGCACGACATAACAAGCGCGACAGAAAGCGAGAGGGCGGAAATGGAATTCGGAATGCAGTTCTTTCCGGCGGTGGGGCCGGATCGCAAATCCGGCGGGCAGTATTTCGACGAATGCCTGCGGCTGACCGAACTCTGCGACGTCTACGGCTACACGCATGTCCGCACCGTCGAGCACTATTTCCACCCCTACGGCGGCTACAGCCCGAACCCGATCGTGTTCCTCTCGGCTGCCTCGCAGCGGACGAAGAAGGCGCGGATCGTCACCGGCGCGGTGTTGCCGGTCTTCAACAACCCGCTCAAGCTCGCCGGCGAAATCGGCATGCTGGACGCGATCAGCGGCGGACGCGCCGAGATCGGTTTCGCGCGGGCCTTCCTGCCGCACGAATACGACCGGTTCGGCATCTCGCTGGACGAGTCCGTGTCGCGCTTCGACGAGGGCGTTCGCCAGATCGAGATGCTGCTGACCGGCGAGAACGTTTCCGACGACGGTCAGTTCCACTCCTTCTCCAACGTTACGTCGCTGCCACGGCCGACGCAGAAGCCGCGTCCCAAGTTCTGGACGGCGGCGTTCACGACGCCCGAATCCTTCGAAAAGGCGGGCCGCTCGGGCAACTGGATCATGGCCATTCCGATCGGCGGCAGCGCCATGGCGGAACTGATCGGCGTCTACCGCGAAGCGTGGAACTCGGCTGGGCACGAGGGCGACGGCCGCGTGATGCTCGCGTTCCACATGTACTGCCACGAGGACGACGCCGAGGCGCGGCGAATCGCGCGCGATCCGCTCAACCGGTACCTAAAATCGCTGGTCGACGCGGCGAAGGACTGGGTCGAGGGCGCGTCGTCCGACAACTACAAGAATTACGGCAAGATGATCGAGATGCTCGATCGCGAGACGTTCGAGTCCCAGGTCGACAAGGGCGCCGCCTGGGTCGGCACGCCCGACGCGTTGATCGAGCAGATCCGGGAATACGACGAGGCCGTCGGCGGCTTCGACGACGCCTCGCTCCAGGTCAATTTCAGCGATATGTCCTACGATGATGCCGAGCGGTCGGTGAAGCTGTTCGGCGAGAAGGTGATGCCCGCCTTCGCGGCGTCGCGCGCGGCCGCGGAATAGCCGGGCCGAGCGGGCGCAAACGGCCGGTCAGGGCTTTCCGGTCGGGAACTCCACCACGTAGGCGTTGAACCCGCCCTTGACGGGGCTGGACGCCTGCCATTTGAACCCCTCGGTGTCCGGCAGGTAGTAGACCGGCATGAAACCCAGATTGTTCTGGGTGCGGCAGCGCACCTTCGCGTTCCGGAACCATTGACGCGCCCAGGCCTTAAATTCCGAGCGCTTGTGTTCCGAACCGTCGATCCAGACCAGCTTGCGGACGCTGCACAGGAACCGCAGGCCGATCCACGTCACGCCGTCGAAATTGAAGTTGGCGCGCAGGAACGAATGGGTCTCCAGGTCGCGGACGACCGCAAGACGGCCGCGCACGCCCTTGTAGGTCAGCGACGCGGCCTTCTTCTTGGCCTTCAGCCAGCCGTGCCCCTCCAGATCGGGCATGTCGGTCCGGCGCTGGAAGTAGCTCTTGGTCGCCGGGTTGTAGACCGGTTGGGGCTGCTTGTCCGCCCCTTCGACCTGCTGGGCCCGGACCTGAGCGGGTGTCGCGGCAGACAGAACCGCCGCAAGGCAAGCTATCGCGACCGCACACGTCACGGAATGACGGGGTCTGAGAAGCATATTCGGGCTTTCGTGTCTCGTTACGGTTCCCGGTAAAGTGGGCTCGCGCAAGACTATAGCCTCTGGAATCCCGATTGTGTATGGTCCGCGACGTCTTCGCCCGCGGGCCCGACCGACAAGCGGAAATAATCGCAAATGAAAGTATTGGTAACCGGTGCCGCCGGTTTCATCGGGTTTCACACCTCCATGCGGCTGCTCGACCGGGGTGACGAGGTCGTCGGGCTCGACAACATCAACGACTATTACGACGTCGATCTGAAGAAGGCCCGCCTGGCGCAGCTCGAGGAGCGCCCCGGCTTCAGCTTTCTCAAGCTCGACCTCAGCGACCGCGAGACGTTCTTCGATAGGATGAAGGAGGCGGGGGATATCCGCCGCGTCGTGCATCTCGCGGCGCAGGCCGGCGTCCGCTACTCGCTCGACCATCCGTTCGCCTACGTCGACGCCAACCTGTACGGCCACATGGCGATCCTCGAATACTGCCGGCACCAGCCGAATTTCGAGCATCTGGTCTATGCCAGCTCGAGTTCCGTCTACGGCGGCAACACCAAGCTGCCGTTCTCGGTCGAGGACCGGACCGATACGCCGATTTCGCTCTACGCCGCGACGAAGAAGGCGAACGAGCAAATGAGCTACTGCTACAGCCATCTCTACGGCATCCCGCAGACGGGCATGCGGTTCTTCACCGTCTACGGTCCGTGGGGACGTCCCGACATGGCACTCTATATCTTCGCCAAGGCGATCACCGAGGGCCGGCCGATTCACGTCTTCAACCACGGCGACATGATGCGCGACTTCACCTATGTCGACGATATCGTGACCGGCGTCGTCGCCTCGCTCGACAACCCGACGCCGGCCGGCGACGGCGCGCCGCACCGGGTCTACAACATCGGCAACAACAACTCCGAGCCGCTGATGCGGCTGATCTCGATCCTCGAGGACGCGCTCGGCCGCAAGGCGGAGACGATTATGGAGCCCATGCAGATGGGCGACGTGAAGGAGACCTACGCGGACATCACGGCGATCAACCGCGACCTGGGCTTCGAGCCGACGACCCCGATCGACGTCGGCGTGCCGCGCTTCGTCGAGTGGTTCAAGCGCTATCACGGGTTGAACTGACGCGACGAACCGGCGCGGCATTGCGGTTTCCCCGCCCGTTTCTCTCGAGCACTAACGCCGTTTTATGAGGTAGCCTGACGCGCCGCCGAGCAGCCGGATTATTCGGTGTTCGGAGGCGCGATCCGGCCCGAATGGCCCGTCGAGCCGCCGCAATGGATTCTCGACAGCGTGCCGCTGTCCACCGTCTACGCCGTTACCGATCCCGATTGGGAGGAGGGTCCGATCGAGCCGACCTGTATCTGGGGTCCGAACATGTGCATCCGCCATGCCGTATTTACGGATGGCGGGCTTCGATTCAACGAGGCGGTCGGCCCCTCCGGCGCCAACTACATCATGGGCAGCGAGACCGAATTCACGAAGCGCGCCTATGAAAAGGTGTAACGTGCATGGCACACGCGCCGGCCGGTCGTGCGCCACATGATCCGGGAGAACCAGCTCGATCCCGAGTGGATTATCGGTCGTGCGCGCCGCGCGGGACGTGCCTACGGCCGGAACGCGCGGCTCGCGCTCGAGGCCGGAGAGGCCTGCGACGTCCCGATGCTGCTCGGCTGGCCGCACTGGCACGTCAGGAGGCTGTTGCAGTTGAAGGCGGCGGCGCTCTTTTCCCGCCTGCTGGGCCGTGACCGCGACTGGCTGCGGAACGCCTACCAGGCGAGCCTGACGGCGGGTCTGCTGCAAGAGTTCAACCGGAAAGGCCGTCTCGCTTAAAGCGGACGGCGCGGACGCAGCTCTAGCCCAGCCGCGCTTTGAGGTCGGCGACGATGCGTCCCGCCGTCTTGCCGTCCCACAGGTCGGGGCGGATGCCGCTGCGCCATTTGCCGGCGAGAATTTCGTCGACGTAGGCCTGGAGGTCGCCGATCCGGGCGAGTCGGTTGGTGCCTTCGGTAACGGTGATCGGGCGCTCGGTGTTCACGCGCAGCGTGATGCACGGAATGTCGAGATAGGTGGTCTCTTCCTGGATGCCGCCCGAATCCGTGATCACCAGGCCCGCCTCGCGCACAAGACCCATGAAGCGGATGTAGTTGATCGGCTCGCTGACGTGGATGCCCTCGGCGGCGAGAAAGCCGTCGAGCAGCCCGTGCGTCTCCAGGCTCTTGCGGGTGCGCGGATGCAGGGGAAACAGCAGCGGAATCTTCGCCGCGACCGCCTTCAGCGTGTCGACCAGCGGGCCGAGCGTCTCCTTGCGGTCGACGTTGCTCGGCCGGTGCAGCGTCACGATGCCGTAGCCGCCCGCCTCGAGCCCGAGGGCGGTGCGCGGGGATTCCGCCTCGATGCGCGGGCGCATCAGCTCGTAGGAATCCATCATCACGTTGCCGACGCGCGTGATGCGCTCCTTGGCGACGCCTTCGTTCTTGAGGTTCTCGTCGCCGTCGGGCGACGGCGTCCACAGGATGTCCGAGATCGAGTCCGTGACGATGCGGTTGATTTCCTCGGGCATTTCCCAGTCGCGGCTGCGCAGGCCCGCCTCGAGATGCGCGACCCTGAGGCACAGCTTCTTGGCGGCGAGCGTGCAGGCGATCGTCGAGTTGACGTCGCCGACGACGATGGTCGCGTCCGGCGGGCTGTCCATCAGGATCTTCTCGTAGGCGATCATCACGTTGCCGGTCTGCTCGGCATGGGTGCCGCTCCCGACGCCCAGGTGATAGTTCGGCTTCGGCAGCTGCAGGTCCTCGAAGAAGCTGTCGGACATGTTGGCGTCGTAATGCTGGCCGGTATGCACGATCACCGGTTCGCACCAGTCGTCCGCCGCCATCGCATGATAGACAGGGGCGATCTTCATGAAGTTCGGCCGGGCGGCGGCGATCAGATGGAAGGTGCGGGCCATGAAAATCTCGGGTTACGCGGACAGCGGTCTGGATAGGTTACTTTCGGGGCGCACGCAACGGCCCAAGGTAATTGCCGGACATTGTCGGTCATTCGGCCGCGCCTTCCGACAGGTCGGCGCGCTGGAAAAGATATTCGAGCGTGTAGATGCGGTTCAGGTGGTCGGCGTTGTGCACCCGGTCCATTCCGAAGAACCGGCGCATGAACGGAGTCTCCGGATCGATCGCCTTCCCGATGTAATCCGGCGTCAGCCAGTAGGGCAGGTCGGGCAGGTTCCGGTTCTTGATGCGGAAGGACAACCGGCGCAGCCGTGGCGGGCGCAGATAGACCATGGCGTCGTGCAGCCGCCGGGCGAGCGGCGGGTCGATATCGAAGCCGTGCCCGTAATCCGACATGTGTTTTGCGAGCGACGGGCTGATCTCCCTGATCATGCGGGCTTCGAACAATCCGGAATTCTTGTAGCGCAGCGGCAGCTTCAGCGCGTCCGGCACGACATTGGCGTCGATGAACGGGGTCAACGCCGGGCCGAGCCGGTTGTTGACGCTGTTGTTCTTGCCCATCCAGTAGCGGCAGCGGAACAGCGGGTAGACCGCCTCGATCTCGGCGCGGCTGAGGCGGTCGGATTCCGTCTCCAGCACGCCTTTGATCTTGCGCGCCATGTTGGCGAGGTAGACGCGCTCGTCGAACGCGCCGGTGCACCAGTCCGGGTCGTACGCGCCGTAGAACGACCACAACAGTTCGCGGACGTGGAAGGACCGGTTAGGCAGGTAGAAGAAATTCCGGAAGACCTCGCCGCCACCGCCGTTCAGTGCGACGCGCCCGCCGCGGCAGCGGTCGAGACGGGTCTCGATATCGGGGCCGTTGTCGAAGATGCCGTCCGGCGGGTGACCGTGGAACATCTGGGGGTTGCGCGCGATCGTCTCGGCGAACGCGTCCGGGTCGACGGGTGCGGCGGCGGACTTGTCGACATGCTCCAGCGAAAAGCCCTCGGCCGCGGCGATCGCCTTGGCGATGCGCACGTCGGCGTCTTCGTCGCGGCCGTAGACGTGGAGCGACGGCGCGACGCCTGCTTCGCGCAGCAGCGCGAGCGTCAGCCGCGAGTCGTAGCCGCCCGACAGCGCCGTATCGATGTTGTCCCCGAACGCGCTGGCGGGCGCCGCGTAGTATCGCCGGAGGTTGGCGAGATTGCGCTCGAGATGCTCGGCGAGCGGCGCCCGGTCGATGCCGGGGGTCAGCGGCGGGTGGCAATCGTCGACCTGAACGTCTGCGGCGAACGTTACCTTCTTGCGGCACCGGTGAAGCTGTACCTCGCGGAACAGGGTGCGGTCGCCGTAGGTCGCGCCCTGGAAGACGTACTCGTAGATCGACTGCGGATCGGGGTTGAGCGGCGACGTTGCCCGGACCGTCGCGAGGAACGAGCTGGAGACGGCGGTGCGGTCGAGGTTGTACCAGACCGGGAAGGTGCCGAGAGCGTCGGTCTGCAGCGTCAGCGTTCCCCCGATGGAGGCGAGGATGGCGAACTGGCCGAATATCTCCGAGCGGTCGATGCCGCCCGCCTTCAGGTCGGCGAGCAGCCGCGGCAGCGCCGCGGCTCCCGTCGCGCCGCGGTAGATCGCCGTCCCGGTGACGGCGCAGAAATCGCCGCTGCCGTCCTCAAAGACGCTGCGCGCCGGCACGCCGATCCGCGGAAACACATAGAGCCGCCAGTGCTCCGTTTCCCGCACCTCGGGCGCGGCGAAGCCTTCCTCGGCGAACCAGGAGCGGATGGATCCGTCGTCCGGCGGCGCGGAACAGGTTTCCGGTCTCGCCGTCGCGGATCAACTCCTTGTGGCCGCCGACGTCGGACGCGACCATGATCTTGTTCTGCGCCATCGCCTCCAGCGGCTTCAGCGGCGTGACGATATCGGTCAGCCGGATATTGACCCGCGGATAGACCAGCAGGTCGACCAGGCTGTAGTAGCGCTGCACCTCCGAATGATGCACGCGGCCGGTGAAGATCACCGCGTCCGGGTCGGGCAGCGCGGCGGCCTGCTCGCGCAGCGCAGCGTCCTCCGGCCCGCCGCCGACCAGCAGCAGGCGGATGTTCGGGTCCGCGGCGAGTAGCCGCGGCATTGCGGCAACGAGAAGATGCAGCCCCTCGTATCCGTAGAACGACCCGAGGAACCCGAGGACCGTCTTGCCGTCGAGGCCGAGCTCGGCGGCCAGTGCGTCGTCGCGCGGGGTGTTCGCCGCGAATTCCGACGGATCGACCGCGTTGGCGATCACCGTCACCTTGTCCTCGGGAATGCCGCGCGCGGCGATGTCGGCACGGAGCCCCTCGCAGATGGTGCAGACCGCGTCGGCGCGCCTGATCGCGCGGGTCTCGAGCGCACGTGTCAGGCGGTAGCGCAGACTGCCCTCGGTGGTCGAGCCGTGGCTTGCCGCGGCATCCTCCCAAAAGGCGCGGATCTCGTAGACGACCGGGATGCCGTGGCGGCGGCCCGCGTGGATCGCCGGCAGCGCGTTGAGTACCGGCGAATGCGCGTGGATGATATCCGGCTTCACCTCGGGGACGATCTCGTTCAGACGCTTTTCCGTCGCCGCCATCTCGGCGCGCTCGCGCAGGACCGGCAGGTTGGGCCCGCCGGGGGGCGGGGTGCGGAAGAACCGCCAGCCGTCGACGGTTTCCTCCGGCACGAACGGCTCGGTGTGGCGCGGCGTGGTCAGGTGGAACGTTTCCCAGCCCATCGCCCGCTGCTCGGTCAGCAGCGATAGCGTGCGGAACGTGTAACCGCTCTGCAGCGGGATAGAATGATCGAGGACGTGGAGAATGCGCATATCGGACGTGCTTGTTTCCCGATCTATATCGCGTCCCGCGGGTTGCGACCACCGTTACAGCCCGAACGGTATTTCGTCCGTATACGAATTAAATGCTTGATTCGCTCCGTATACGGACTAAAACATTCCGAACTTCATGGCGTCGCGAATGATGCTATTCTCCGCGGCCGAAGGCGATCAGGAGGAAAGAAAATGGCACGGGCCCTGCACGAAAAACCGGAACTCACCAATACGCGCGCCGATTTCTACGGCCGCATGGCGGCGCAGAACATGACGCCCCTGTGGGAGGTCCTGCACACGCTGCTCGCGGTCGAGCCGGTGACAGACGCGACGCCGCACAAGTGGGACTACGACCTGTGCCGCCCCTACATCATGGAGTCGGCGGACATCATTTCGGCCGAGGAAGCCGAGCGCCGCGTGATGGTGCTCGAGAACCCGACGCTCGAGGGCCGTTCCTGCATCACCGAGGCGCTTTATGCCGGCCTCCAGCTCATCATGCCGGGCGAGATCGCGCCGGCGCACCGCCATTCGCCGGCGGCGCTGCGCTTCATCGTAGAGGGCACCGGCGCCTACACCGCCATCAACGGCGAGAAGGCCTACATGGAAGTGGGCGACCTGATCCTGACGCCCTCCTGGGTGTGGCACGACCACGGCCACGAGGGCGACGTCCCGGTCGTCTGGCTCGACGGGCTCGACATCCCGCTGATCCGCTATCTCGGTCCGGTCTTCGCCGAGCCCTATGCCGACAAGGAATTCCCGCCGGGCCGTCCCGTGGGCGACAACATGGCGCGCTACGGCGGCAACATGCTGCCCTTCGGCGAGACCTACAAGACGCAGAACTCGCCCGTCTTCCACTATCCCTACGTCCAGACCCGCGAGACGCTGGAGCAGCTGTCGAAGTCGCAGGACATCGACGCGCGCCACGGCATCAAGCTCGAATACATCAACCCGACCAACGGCGGCCCCGTGATGCCGACTATCGGCACCTACATGCAGAAGCTGCCCAAGGGCTTCTCGGGCGACAACTACCAGACGACCGCCGCCTGGGTGTATCACTGCGTCGAAGGCAGCGGGAAGACCGTGATCGGCGACCAGACCATCGAATGGAAGGCGCGCGACACCTTCGTGGTCCCCGCCTGGTACAAGCACCGCCACGAGGCTGCGGAGGATTCGTTCCTGTTCAGCTTCACCGACGCGCCGGTGCAGCAGAAGCTCGGCGTGTTCCGCGAAGCGGCCTGACGGCGCCTTGGGCCCAACGAAAAACCCCCGCCATCCGGCGGGGGTTTCTTTTTTCCCAGAGAACCGGCGTCTCAGTCGTACAGCTTCTGCAGCAGCGCGATCAGCTCCGCCCGTTCCGCGTCGGTCAGGTTCGTCGCGACCTGTGCCTCGTGGGCCAGCGCGGTTTCCTTGAGCTCCTTCAGCGCCGCGACGCCCGCGTCGGTCAGCTCCAGCGCGTGGGACCGGCGGTCCTGCGCCGAGACCTTCCGGACGACATAACCGCGCCCTTCCAGCCGGTCGATGATCTGCACCAGCGTCGAACGGTCGAACCGGAGCGCTTCGGCCACCGCGCTCTGGCTGATGCCGGGATTGGCCTCGATCAGCAGCAGCGTGCCGAACTGCGGCGCCGAGATCTGGTCCTTGCCGACGGTTGCGTTGAAATGCTGGAAGACGGTGAGCTGGGCGCAGCGCAGGTTGAACCCGATCAGGTCGGGCAGCAGCCCCATGTCGATCGCCATCCCTCTATTCCCTACCCGAGCAGCTTCTTGAAATCGTCCGGGATTTCGCCCGCCATCAGCCGAGTGTCGTCGTCGGGATGGAACAGGCCCCAGATGCGCACCTCGCGCCCCTCGACCGCGACCGCGCCGCCGTTCCAGACATTATGGGTCACGGTGAAGCTCTTGGTGCCCCAGTCGGACACGAAGCTCTCGACCTCGACGTCGTCTGTCCAGCGGCAGCGGCCCTTGAAGGACGCCTGCGCGTCGACCAGCGGCAGCCCGGCGAGGCCGTACTTCTCGACGAGGACGGGATAGGACTCGCCCGCCGCGTCGAGCAGCGTGTGCGTGCCGATGTCGAACCAGCGGAAATAGTTCGGATAGAACATCTGGCCCAACGGGTCGCAATCCGCCCACTCGGCCCGGGTCTTGTACCTGTTCTTGAACGCCACCTTACGCTCCCGCTTTTATCAATGTCTGCTTGCGCAGACCGGCACCGGCCCTCAACCCCATCCCGCCACCCCGTGTTGTTACAGGCGGTGGGGTGGCGGGAGGGGGGGGGGGGCGGGGGCGCGCGGGTCATCGCCAAAACAAGTTTATTTGCCGATCATCGACCAGCCATCGATCGGCTCAGAAAACATAGAATATCCCGGCATAGACGCCGAGCGGCCAGCGGCCGGCCTCGAACAGACGGAACTTGGCCACGAAGGGGTGATCGGCAGAGGCGTCCGCGGCGGCCGCCAGCGCCGCCTGGTTGACGGCGATGGAGGCCGCGCCGGCCGCGCTCTTCGCGAGGCCCGCGTCGGCGAGCGCGTCGCGCGCCATGGCGACCGAGGCTGCGCCCTGAAGCCGGTCGGACGCGATCCGGGCGATCCGGGTGAGGCGGGTATGGAGCGCATCGGGTCCGGTCCGCGCGCCGACGCTGTCCATCAGCGCGGCCCGCAGGCGTTCCTCGCCGTCCCACCAGTCCGGGTCGAAGTCGGGGCGCCGTACGACGTCTCCGCCGGCCGTCCAGTCGCCGACGGTGGCGATATCGGCCTCGAGGCCAAGCCCTTTCAGATAAACGTGCGATTCCTGCGTTTCCGACTCGTCGAGCGGCGATCCGGCCGCGGCGAACCAGGGAACGTCGTCGAGGCCGCGCTCGAACGCCGTGAGCGCGCGCCAGACCGCGTCGGCGGCGTCAGGCAGGTTGCGCCTCGACGTCGGGCAGGCGGAGGCCCAGCTTGCCCTCGCACAGCTCGCGCGCGCGGGCGATATAGTCGGCGCGCATCTCCTCGTTGGCGCGCAGCTTGATGCCCCACTTGCGGTAGATCTCGTTATTGGCCGAGCCGGCGCGGCCGAAGAAGGCCGGCATCCACGGGAACACCTTGTCGAGCGCCGCCTGGACCTCGTCCTTGCGGCCCTGGTCGATCAGGTCGGCGCAGAAATCCTCGCCGAACTGAGCGTGGAAACGCTCCTCCGGCATGGTCATGCGCGCGAGATTGCGCAGCGGGTGGAACGTGCAGTGGACGAGGTCCTCGACCTGCAGGATTTCGGCGAGGTCGCCGACCGCCTTGATCACGCAGAACTCGACCCACGACTCCATCTCGTAGTCGAAGATGCTCAGCGGCCGCTTGTCGCTGGTCTGCGGGATCATGTCGCTTTAGGGAATTCCAATATGCACGCCGAGCTCGAAGAAGCGCACGTGGTGGCCGTACTCTTCCATCGCGACGCGGCAGGTCAGCCACTTCGCGTAGGGCGTCGGTGCGAGGCCGATGGCAGGCTCGTCGAACACCTGCGAGCCGTACAGCTCGTTGATCGCGTGGCTGAGCACGATCTTGCGGATCGCGGTGCGGAATTCCTCCGGCTGCTCGGCGAATTCCTCGGGGGTTTTCACGTCGGGTCTGTGCGGGTCGTTCATCTCGAATTCTCCCTTTTCCTTGCGGCACCGGCCCTCTCCTC
>JAYPTI010000045.1:0-19828 GCA_038133505.1 Alphaproteobacteria bacterium | reverse complement strand
GGTAGAGAAGGCCGATGGCGATGACGATGAAGGTCGCGCCCAGCGTGCCCATGATCAGGTACTGGTAGGATGCGGTAAGCGCGCGCCGGTCGAAACCCAGCGCAATCAGCACGTAGGACGACAGCGACGAGATTTCGAGGAAGACGAACAAATTGAAAGCGTCGCCGGTGATGGCCACGCCCATCAGGCCCGTCAGGCACAGGAGATACGCCGAGTAGAACATATTGGCGCGTTCCTGCACGTATTCGAGCAGCAGCGAATTACGTGAATACGGCGCGACGACGGAGCCGATGCCAGAGACGATCAACAGGATCAGCGCATTGAGGGCATCGACGCGGTATTCGATGCCGATCGGCGGCGGCCAACCACCCATCTCGTAGGAGATGACGCCCTTCGACATCACCTCCGATACCAGCAGGCAGGCGCAGAAGAAGCTGAACCAGGTGGCCAGCGTCGCGACCGCGAATGCCCAGTCCTTTCGGCCCAGCAGCACGCAAAGCGGTGCGGAGACGAGGGGCACGACGATGATCAGCGCCGGCAGATGTTCCAGGATGAAGCCCATTACATGCTTTCGCCCGGGGCGTGAAGGCCGTCTTCCTCGATCGTGCCTTATTCCTTGCGGATGCGGACGACCAGCGCGAGGCCGAGCGCAGTCGTTGCGACTCCCACGACGATGGCGGTGAGGATGAGGACGTGCGGCAACGGGTTCGAATAGACCTCGATCCCGTCCGCGAGGATGGGGGCCGTGCCGCCGAAGACCTTGCCGAACGAGATGTACAGGATGAAAACCGACGCTTGGAAGACGTTCAGCCCGACGAGCTTCTTGATCAGGTTGCCTCGGGCGATGACGATGTAGAGGCCCGCCATCGCCAGGAAAATGACGATCCAGTAGTTGTAGAGACTGACGAAGACGTCCATGACCCGTGCGTCCCGTCTAGTCTTCGCGCCAGGTGGCGAAGGTGAAGAAGACCGTCATCATCACGGACGCGACCGTCGTTCCGACGCCGAGCTCGATGAGAAAGATGCCGAGGTGCTGGCCGTGCGCCGGGTCGTGATGGTCGAGCGCACCATAGTTCAGGTAGTTCTCGCCCAGAATGAAGCTTGCGATGCCGACACTTGCGTATATCAGAACGCCCCCGGCGATCCCCGCGCGCAGGATGCCGATCGGCAAAATGCGGCGCGCCGCCCGCACGCCGTAGACCAGCGAATAGAGGATGAAACCGGACGCGAAAATCACCCCTGCCTGGAAGCCGCCGCCGGGCCCGAAGTCGCCGTGGAACTGGACGTAGAGCCCGAAAAGCAGAATGAATGGCAGCAGCAGCTTCGTGACGATGCGAAGGACGAGATAGTCTTTCATGCCTCCTCGTCCTCGGTGTGCGGCGCAGGCGTCGTCAGACCGCGCCGCCAACTTCCTAGCAGAAGGATTACGCCTATCCCGGCGGTGAAAATCACCGTGACTTCGCCAAGGGTGTCATAGCCGCGGTAACTCGCCAACACGGCGGTTACGACATTCGGCACGCCCGTATCGGCCTTCGTTTTCTCGAGATAGTACGGCGCGACGTGTTTCTGCGCCGGCGCATCGGCATGTCCGAACGGCGCCATGTCGAGGCTGCCGTAAACGAGAACCGCGCCCGTCACGAGACAGACGAGCAACGGCAGCAGCGGCTTGTGGAGTGGTCGCTTTTCGTAGCGCGTTGTCAGGGCGAGCGTCGCAATAAACAGCACGGTCGAAATGCCGGCGCCGACGGCGGCTTCCGTGAACGCGACATCGACCGCGTCGAGCACGACGAAAATCGAGGCGGCGAGGAGGCTGTAGATACCGCTCAGCATTACTACGGCGAACAGGTTGCGCAGCATCACGATCGCGACGACCGTGCCCGCCATGAAGGCGAGGATGACTACGTTGATAAACTCTTCCATCAGTCCCTGCCTCCGTCGCCTTCAGGCTGCTCGACCGGCGGATCGCCGTCGAGGATCGGACGCAGGCCGCTCGCCCACGCCGAATTGTTGAGCGCGTGCGATGCCGTGGGGCTGGTGAACAGCAGGAACAGCAGGATCAGCAGCAGCTTCACGGTGATCAGGGTGAACCCGGCTTGGAACATCAGCCCTACGAGGATCAGGAGCGCCCCCATCGTGTCGGTAATTCCGGCGGCATGGCTCCGCGTATAGACATCGGGCATGCGGAGAACGCCGATACCGCCGGTCAGGACGAAGAACGAACCGCCGAGCAGGCACGCCCACGAAATGATGTCGATGGCCTGATCCATGCCCTCAGTTCCCGCCGTTCCGCTTGGGCGCGTCTTCGCCGGGTCCGATCGCGAGATTGCCGTACTTGAAGTACTTCAGCAGCGCGATGACGCCGATGAAGTTGATCAGCGCGTAGACCAGCGCGATGTCGAGGAATTCCGGCCGCCCCATCAGGAAGCCGAGGACCGCGATGATGAGCACCGTCTTGGTGCCGAACATGTTCACCGCGAGAATGCGATCGTAGAGGGTCGGTCCGATGAAGGCCCGCGCCAGCGCCAGCGCCATGGTCACGAGGACTGCGATGGAGGCGGCGGTGAACATCAGTCTTCGCCCGCCATCGCCGTCACTCTCCGGTCCATGTCGCCGGCCTCGAGCCCCTCGATCCCTTCGCGCGCGATGGCGTGGACGAGGATGTAGCCGTCTTCTTCGACGTCGATGGTAATGGTGCCGGGCGTCAGCGTGATCGAATTCGCGAAGATAACCCGGGCGAGGTCGGTCTTCTGCGTCGACTTGATCCGCGCCATCGACGGGCTGATGCCGACCGAGGGAATCAGGACCCGCTTGGTGACGTCGATGTTCGCCTTGACGATTTCCCACATCAACCACGGCCAGTAGCAGATGGCGGAGAAGGTGAGGTGGACCGGGACCGCTTCATGGTCGACGACGTCCATGCGCATGACGATCGCGACGACGATCGCGCAGGAGAGGATTCCCAGAATGAGGATGAACGGGATGAAGATTCCCGACATCAACAGCCAGGAACCGAAAAGAATGAGCCCCAGTGAGACCGCGTGCACCAACGCGAAACCCGTCCCGTTTTTTCGTTTTCACGCCCCGGCGTTAGGCACCCGGTCGCCATTCTCTGTTTGCGGCCTTTTGACCAATATTGAGAGTCCTAATAACATAAAACCTTCTCGGCGCAAAATCGCATTGTTGAGTTGCGGCGGGCCCGCCGCGGGCGTCCGCGGACTTCCGATGCGGAAAATTTATCAATTGTTTCAGGTTATTGCGGGTCTATAAAAATTTTACCGGGCGTAAAAAATGTTAATAAGAGCTTAATCCCGGATGCTATAACGCCTACAATAATCGTTTGTTGGAGTTGGTGGGGAGTGAGTAGCGTTGAATGAAGCTGCAACTATTCCGCAGTCGGTCGAATCGACGCGTTTGAAGGGAACCGTTAAGTGGTTCAACGTCGTCCGCGGTTACGGTTTTGTGACGCCGGATGACGGAACGTCGGACGTTTTCCTGCATATGACGGTTTTGAGACAGGCCGGCTTCGAACAACTGCCGCCTGGGTCGACCGTCGAGTGCGTTGCCGTCAAGGGCGCCAAAGGCATGCAGTGTCTGACGATCGAGGGAGTCGATACGTCGACGGCCACGGAAGAGCCTGTTGGCATGCCGTCCGAAGGCGGCCATGCGCCGATTCAGGGCGAGCCGGTGGGCGAATTCGTCCGCGCGACCGTGAAGTGGTTCAATCCGCACAAGGGATACGGTTTCGTCTGCCCCGAAGGGACCGACGACGACGTGTTCGTTCACATGGTGACCTTGCGCCGTGCGGGATTGAACGCGCTGATCACCGGCCAGGCGGTCGAGGTGACGCTGGTAAACGGTCCCAAGGGCCTGCAGGCGACCGAAGTCCGGGCATCGGACCCGATCTGATCGAACCGCATCGGGCGGGACCGGGAGACGTGTCGTGTCCCGGTCCGCGCATGCCTGACGCCGGCTATTCGAGCTCGACGGCGAACGTCTCGAGTGCGGGCGTCTTTTCGATGAGCCCCTGCTTTTTCAGAAACGCCGCGAAGGCTTCGTAGCGCTTCCGGTCGAGCGCCGCCGGGCGGAGCGCGAAACGCGGCAGCGTATCCCGCCAGGCCCGCTTGTTCAGCTCGTCGTTCAGTTCCTTCCGCTCCTTGATGAACAGCGACCAGGATTCGTCGGGATGATTGACGAGAAACTGGACGCCGCGTTCGAGCGCGCCGACGAATGCGGCGATTTGCGGCTTCGCGATGTCCTTCCGGTTGGCGACGACGATCAGTTCGTCGTAGGCGGGGACGCCTTCTTCTTCGACGTAGAACGCGCGGCCGGGCTTCTTGAGGATGTCGAGCTGGTTCAGTTCGAAATTTCTGTATGCGCCGATAACCGCGTCGACCTTGCCGGAGACGAGGGCGGGCGACAGCGAGAAATTGACGTTCACGAGTTTCACGTCCTTCAGGGAAAGCCCGTGTTTCTCGAGCATGGCGCCCAGCATGGCGTCCTCGAACCCGCCGACGGAGAACCCGACCGTGCGGCCCTTGAGGTCGCCGATCTGCTTGACGGGGCCGTCCTTCAGCACGACGAGGGAGTTGAGCGGGGTGGCGACGAGGGTGGCGACGCGAACCAGCGGAAGGTCCCGGTCGGCCTGCATGTGAAGCTGCGGCTGATAGGAGATCGCGAGGTCCGCCTTGCCGGCGGCGACGAGTTTCGGCGGATCGTTGGGATCCGCGGGGCCCTTGAACTCGACATCGAGACCTGCCTCCCGGAAATAGCCGCGTTCTAGCGCGACGAACAGAGGCCCGTGATCCGGATTGACGAACCAGTCCAGCAGGACCGTCTTTTTGTCGGCCGCGGCGGCCGGAAGCGCATTGCCCAGCCAGAGGCAGGCGGCGAGCGAAAGCATGATCTTCTTCATCTGAATTCCTCTTCGGGATGGGATTCGGCCTGCCACGGCACGAGGCGCCGGACGGCGGAATCGACGGTGAAATAGAAAACGCAGCCGATGATCGCGAGGACGAAAAGGGCGGCGAACATGAGATCCGTCTGCACGCGCGCGTTCGCGTGAAGCATCAGGTAGCCGAGACCGGCGCTCGATCCGACCCATTCGCCGACCACGGCACCGATCGGCGCGACCGCCGCCGCGACCCGGAGACCCGATCCGAGCGCCGGAAGGGCGGCGGGAAGCCGGATATGGCGGAGTTCCGCCCAGCGCGACGCATTCATGACGTGCGCGAGGTCCATCCAGCCAGGCTCGGTGCGCCGCAGCCCGTCGTAGAATGCGGCGGTTACCGGGAAGTAGATGATCAGCACGGCCATCGCGATCTTCGATTCCAGCCCGTAGCCGAGCCAGAGGGTGAGCACGGGCGCGAGGGCAAAGACGGGAACCGCCTGGCTGACGACGAGGACGGGGAGAAGCCATCGCCGCGCCGGCCGGAGGTAGCTCATCGCCAGGGCGCTGACGGCCCCGACGGCGGCGCCGATCGCAAATCCCGCGACTATCTCGACGATCGTCGTGCCGGCGTTCTGGGCGATCAGATCGGCGCCCTTCCGAAACGCCGCGACAACCGCAGCCGGGCCGGGGAGGATGTAAGGCGGCACGCCGCTCGCCCAGACGATGGCTTGCCAGCCCGCGAGGAGACCCGCGAAGACGATAATCGGGCGGACGAGCGCACGCGAACCAAGATAGCCGTTCATCTCCGGGCGGACTCCTCGCCGGCGCGGGCAAGCTCACCGAGCAGGCGTGCGTGTTCGCCGATCAGCGTCGGATCGTCCGCGGGGCGGGGCGGGCTCGCGGGAGGGCGTATCGGCGCGCCGAGCGTCGCCGGCCGGCCCGTCATGACGACGATGTCATGGCCTAGCCGCAGAGCCTCCAGCGGATCGTGCGTCACCAGCAGGACCGTGCAGTCCGCCAGCAGCCGCGCCGCAACGTCCTGAAGCTGAAGCCGGGTAATGGCGTCGAGCGCCGAGAAAGGCTCGTCCATCAACACGATCGGACGCCTGTCCATGAGCGTCCGGGCAAGGGCCGCGCGCTGGCGCATCCCGCCCGAGCAGGCGCGGGGAAAGAGCGATCCGCTGTCGCCAAGACCGATTTCCTGGAGCAGGCCGTCGGCGCGGGCCTCCGTCTCGCGGGTGCGGTCGCCGCGGAGGCGCGAACCCAGCACCAGGTTTTCGCGCAGCGTCAGCCACGGGAGCAGCAGGTCCTGCTGGGCCATGTAGGCGACGCGGCCGTGAGCGGGAAGGCCGTCGCCGCAGGTCGCCTGGCCGTCCGCGCCCTGTTCCAGTCCCGCGATCAGCCGGAGGAGGGTCGTCTTCCCGACGCCGCTCGGTCCCAGAAGGCAGGTCCAGCGGCCCGGGGCGAGATCCAGCGCGAGGCCGTCGAACAACAGCGTATCGCCGTAGCTCAGGCGCGCGTCTCGTACGGATACGCCGGGCGGCGGCGACGGCGAGGCGACGGAAGCTGCAGGAGAGGTCATCGTACTCACTGATCCCTTCGCCGGCATTACCCGGATCAGGTTCCAGGGGTCGTCCGCTGTCGGACCTCTCAGCCGGCCAATCCGGCTCCCCCCAGTGTTGCCGGACGAATATGAGGCCGGCTTTCGGGAATGGCAAGTCGCCGGGCGTTGGATCGGAAGCGCTGCAGACGCTATATCGCTGTCATGATCAGGATCGCTTGGGTTTTCGTCTTCACGCTGTTCATTGCAGGCGCAGAGATCGCGCCCGCATCTGCGCAGATGCCGGGAGGTCTTGCGAAGTTTCCGACCGGAAGCCTCGCCATCGAGTCGGGCGGCAAGACGCACCGGTTCACGATCGAGATTGCGACCAACTCCAGGCAGCAGAGCCAGGGATTGATGTTCCGGCGGCATCTGGCCAGGGATGCGGGGATGCTGTTCGTCTACAGGCGGGTGAATGAAATCGCGATGTGGATGCGGAACACCTACGTTCCGCTGGATATGCTCTTCATCCGGAAAGACGGCAGGATCGGCAAGATCGCCGAGAGGACGGTGCCGTTATCGGAAGAGACTATTTCGTCGGGGGGACCTGTTATCGCGGTGCTGGAACTGAATGCCGGCACGTCGGAGCGGCTGGGGATCAAGGTGGGCGACAGGGTCAGGTCGCCTGCGCTGCCTGGTGGAGCAGAGTGATTTCAACGTCCTGAAAGGCGGACGTCAGCGCAGTGGTATCAGGCGCCCTGTTTTCCCGCTTCTGCGATCTGCGGGATCTTTTCCCAGTTCTCGCCGGCCGCCACCATGCAGGTCGGACCGTTCGGCATCGTGATGATGATCGTCCAGCTCGAACCGGTCTTGCTGGAAAGAACCTCGAGAACGCCGCCGTTGTTGGCGAGTCCCAGGGCAACAGGGCTTTCGGTGTACTTGGCGGAAAGATGCTTGAGCACGTCGCCCCGCTTCGAGCAGGCCATCTGTTGCTGCGCTGCTGCCGGGAGGCTTACCGCCGTGACTAAAGCGGCCACCGCCGCTGCTTTACCCAACATGATCTAACGCCTGTGCCCGACACTAATAGGAGTGCCGCAGAGTTATCATCAACTTTGGGTCGTTAACTTTTTCTTACTTGCACCGCATTTTGGTGAATTTTTCGGAAAACTTCCGAACTTTATTTCTTTCGCGCGACCAGGACGCCGTCGCCGACCGGCAGGATCGACATCGTGATCCTGTCGTCGGCCCGAAGCCGGTCGTTGAAGGTGCGCATGATGCGGCCGTGCTTGCGCGACGGGTTCGCGTCGGGATCGGCCACCGCGCCGCACTGCAGGACGTTGTCGAAGACAAGGATGCCGCCGGGGCGCACGAGTTCGATGCAGGTGTCGTAATAGGCGCCGTATCCGGGCTTGTCGGCGTCGATAAAGGCGAAATCGACCTTGCCGGCAAGATCCGGGACGAGGGGAGGAAGACGGTTGCCGATCTCGCCGACATGAAGTTCGATCCGGTTGGCGACACCCGCTTTTTCCCAGTATTTCCGGGCGAGGGCATGGGCGTTCTCGTTGACGTCAATGGCGATCAGCTTGCCGCCCGCCGGCAGTGCGAGGGCCATCCAGAGCGCGCCGTAGCCGGTGAACGTGCCGAGTTCCAGAATGGTTCGTGCGCCGGAGATTTCGACGAGGAGGCCGAGCAACTGGCCGAGTTCGGGCGGGCTGGACCACGACGCGTCGGGGCGCTTCGCGGTTTGCTCGCGCAGTTCGCGGACGATTTCGGGTTCGCGGACAGTCGCGGTCTGGATGTAACTGTGGATCGCGTCCGGCATCAGGTAGTTCAGTTGGGCCATGGTCTCTCCGCCGCGTGCGGCATCTTGTCTCCGTTCGTAGCTGCTTACCCCATTTTTCCGCGGATTTCAGCCGGTTCGGCGCGATGTCTGCGTCGCTCTGTGACAGGCGTCACAAAAAGCGGGCGCGCCCGGCGTTAAACGTCCGCCCGCAAGGCCCATATCTGATGTAGACGGCCCAGCAGCCGTGTTGTTTGAGTGGAGGCGATGAAATGTCCGTTTTGATTTACGCGGCGGCGGTTGCAGGCGCGCTGATTGCAGGGTGGTATCTCGCTTCCGTACTCGGCGGAAATGCGGCCCGCGATCGGGCGCAGATCGCCAGCCGGCCCGAGCCCCTCTTTTCCCGCCGGTCGATGTCCCCCGCTAATCGACCGGCAACCTCCCCCGGGTGCGAAGAGCACCCATACCTACCCGGCCTTCCAGGCCGGGTTTCTTTTTTCTAGGAACGAGGAGATGCCTTCCTGCGCGGCATCCGACAGGCGAGCTTTCGCATTATATTTCAGACCTGTATCGAATGTTTCTTCATCTATTGCATAGCCCAGGTCGGCGATCAGTTTGCCGGTATCCGCAATGGCATCGGGCGACGACGACAGGGCAAGCGAGACATGGGCCGCGACGCGCGCGTCGAGCGCCGCTTCGCCGTCGGCGACTTCCTGGATAAAGCCGGAAGCGCGCGCCGCCTCGGCGTCGAACGTGATGCCGGACTTGGCGAAATATCCGAACCAGCCCGGTCCGATCCGGGGCAGGATGAACGCGGCGATGATGCCGGGAACGAGGCCGATCTTGACCTCGGAGACGCAGAATTTCGTTTCCGCTTCCGCGATCGCGATGTCGCAGCACGCGACGATACCCAGCGCTCCCGCCACGGCCGCGCCTTGAAGCCGGGCGATCACGAGTTTGGGGCTTTCGTGGATGGCCCGGTACATATCGAGCAGGTTCCGGGAATCCTCGACCACTTCGTCTTCGGTCTGTCCCAGGACGTCGCGCATCCAGTTCAGGTCGCCGCCGGCGCAGAACGCCTTGCCGGTGCCGCGGATCACGATCACCCGGATCTCGGGGGAAGCATTCAGCGTGGCCATGGCGTCGCGGATTTCCCCGATCATCGTCGGATTCATCGCGTTTCGCACGTCGGGGCGGTTTAGCGAAACCGTCGCGACAGGTCCGTCGATAGCGACGTCGATGGTGCTGGTGGTCGTCATTCGGGTCTTCCGGTCGGTTCAGGCGGTCTGGGCGGCGCGCACGGCGGCGAAGATCCGGCGCGGCGTCATCGGCGTTTCGCTGATCTGCGCATCGATACCGCCGGCAAGCAGCGCGTCGCGAACCGCATTTGCGATTGCTGCGGGCGGGGCGATAGCGCCGCCTTCGCCCATCCCCTTCATGCCGTATTCCGTGCCTTCCGCAGGCGTCACCATATGGGCGATCCGAAAGGCGGGGAGCGACGTGGGGCCGGGCCAGTGATAGTCGGCGAAGGTGCTGGCGAGCGGTTGTCCGTTCTCGTCGTAGGGAATTTCCTCGAACAATGCCGTGCCGATGCCCTGCGCGACGCCGCCCATGATCTGGCCGTCGACGATCATCGGATTGACGACCGTGCCGCAGTCCTCGGCGATGGCGTAATTCAGGATTTCGATTTCGCCCGTTTCCGGATCGACCGAAACGGCGGCCGCATGCGTCGAATACGAAAAGACGCCCGACGTGATTTCAGGCTCGTAGACGCAGGTCTCTTCCAGCGTCGGGTCGGTACCGTCGGGCAACAAATCCTGGCGTATGTGGGCGGTTCGCGCGATTTCTGCGACCGAAACAGAGGCGTCGCCGCCGAAGACATGACCGTCGCGGAGCTCGGTGTCTTCGGTCTCGCATTGCAGGAGATGCGCCCCGATATGGCGCAGGCGGTGGCCGAGCGCGCGGCATGCCTTGGCGGACGCGCCGCCTGCCATCACCATCGAGCGCGACGCGAACGTGCCGTTGCCGTAGGGCGAGACAGCCGTATCGCCGTAGCGCACGACGACATCGGCAAGCTTGAGCCCGAGCTCCTGACAGGCGACTTGGGCGAGGGTCGTTTCCATGCCCTGGCCGTGGCTGTGGATGGCAACGAGTAGCTCGAGCGTTCCGTCCGCGTGCATGCGCGCCGTCGCGGTCTCGAACGCCGGGATCACTGGCGTGCCGCGGATCTTCCATTCCTGCGTGCCGTGTGCGGTTTGCTCGGAATAGCTCGCGAAGCCGATGCCGATCAGCTTGCCGTCCGAAGAGGACTGTTTCTGGCGCGTCCGGATATCGTCCATGCCGACGGCGGCGGCGGCTTTCGCCACGCTTTCGGGATAGTCGCCGTTGTCGAACCGCATCCCGCCGGCGCCGGTGAACGGCATCGCTTCGGCCGGGACCATGTTTTCGCGCCGGACGTCGTACGGATCGCGGCCGGCGGCGCGGGCGACTTCGTCGAGCGTGCGTTCGATGGCGAAGCACGCACCCGGGCGCGCGACGCCGCGATAGGGGCCGAGCGGCGGCTTGTTGGTCGCCACCGTCCACGTCTCGACTTTGAGCGCGGTAATGCTGTAGGGCCCCGGCAGGTTGCGCGCCGCCATGCCCGTCTCCATGAACGGCCCGGACGGCCAGATCGAATAGCTGCCGGCATCCACGATCAGCGCGGCCTCGATCCCCAGAATGCGGGCGTTCGAATCCGCATAGGCCGTGATCCGGTACCAGTGTTCGCGGGCCTGGTTGTTGGCGGTGATATTCTCGCGCCGGTCCTCGATCCAGCGGACGGGGCGGCCGGATTTCAGCGCCGCGGCGCAGACCATCACTTCTTCGGGCATCAGCCGGTTCTTGGACCCGAACCCGCCGCCGACATCGGGCGAATTCACGCGAAGCTGGCGTTCGCGCAGGCCGAGGCATTCGGCGATGCCGACCCGCATCACGTGAGGGCCCTGTGTGGAGAGATGGAGCGTCAGCTCGTCGCGCCGGTCGTCCCAGACGGCAAGCGCCGCGCGGCCTTCCAGCGGCACCGCGCCCTGCCGGTTCAGGCGGTATTCGTTCGTGACCGTGATATCGGCTGCCGCGCGCGCGGCGTCGATATTGCCGCCGGTGACCTCGCGTTCGATGAAGACGTTATCGCCCCAGGCGTCGTGCAGCAGCGTGTCCTTGCGCTCGGCGGCTTCGCGCGTGTCCACGATCGCCGGCAGTTCCTCGATGTCGAGCTGGACCGATTGCGCCAGATCCTCCGCCGCGGCCCGGGTCGGCGCGAGACAGATGGCGACGGGCTGGCCGACATAGCGGACCTTGTCCTGCGCGAAGATCGGGAAGTCGGATGCCTTGAAGCCGGGGACGCGCGGCACGGCGCGAATGGGTTTCAGGTCGGGGAAGTCCTTGCCGGTGAAGACGCGGCAGCCTGCCGGAACGTCACCCGCGTCGATGCCTTTCAGGTACCCGTGCGCGACCGGGCTCCGGATGATGGCCGCTTCGAGCGCATTGTCGGCGGCGATATCGGAGACGAACCGGCCGCGGCCGGCGAGATGGCGTGCATCCTCCTTGCGAAGCGGGCTCGCGCCGACGCCGTTCGGGTTCGATGGGGCGTCGCCGCTCACGTCACGGCGTTCGCTTGTTCGAGGCTGGTGAACAGGCCCGCGTTCAGGCAGTAGGCGCGGGCGCGTGCCGGATCCTCGGCCTGGGCGCGGACGTCGTCGAGCTGCTGCTTGCGGACCGCCGGGTCCTTGGCCTCCATCAGCTTCTTGTTGGCGATCGACGTCGCCTGGACGCCGTCCATCTGGGCCTTGTGGCGCTGACGGCTGTAGAGGTCGAGCAGGTTCTCGTCGGCACCGCCGATCACCTCGGCCAGTTTTTCGGCGAGGCCGACCGCATCGTGGATGCCGCCGTTCATGCCGAGGCCGCCGATCGGGTTGTTGACGTGCGACGCGTCGCCGGCGAGCAGGACGCGCCCCTTGCGGAACGTTTCCACGACGCGCTGATGCACGTTGTAGATGCCGGCATAGATGATGTTGTAGTCGCCGTCCTTCGGGAAGAATTTCTGCAGGCGTCCCTGGATCGCCTCATGGCTGAGGCATTCCTCGTCGGTCTCGTCGACGCGGGTGGGGAAGACCGTGCGCCAGATGCCGGGCGGGCCGTAACCGTTGACCTTGAACAGGTTGCACCACTCGTCGGGGTCCGAGAAGAAGTTCCGGATGCATTTCGCCTGGCCGGCCTCGAGGAAGTCGAAGTCGGAGCCGATCTTCACGAACTTTTCGGGGTAGGTGAAACCGACGAACTCGATATCGGCGGCGCGCCGGACGACCGAGTTGTAGCCGTCGCAGCCGACCACCCAGGGCGCGCGGAGCGTCTCTGTCTCATCCGCCTCGTTGTTCAGCGTGATCGTCACGCCGTCGGCCTCCGGCGTAACGTCGGTCACCTCGCAGGAAAAACGCATCTCGACGTCGGGCGTCTGGCCGATCTCGGCGATGATCGTCTCGACCAGCTTGAACTGCTCGTACTGGATGACGAACGGATACTCGGTCATATCCGAGAGCATCGAGAAATCGAACTCGGCGACGAGTCCGCCCGACACGCGGTCGCGATAGTGGAAGGTGGGGGAGACGAGGCCCTTTTCCAGGATCTCGTCGTAGACCCCGAGCTTCGCCAGCATCTCGAGCGACGACGGCTGGATTGCGGCGGCGCGCTGGTCCTCGATCGGCTCCGGCGCGCGTTCCAGCAGCGTCACCGGAATGCCCTTCCGGTACAGCGCCAGCGTCAGCACCATGCCGACCGGTCCGCAGCCGACGATTACAACCCGTTCACCCGCTTTCAACGCCATGTTCTTTCTCTTTCCCGAAGCGCCCAATTTAGCCGGGGCAGGGGGGCGGTCAAGCGGTCCTAGGCTTCCCGCTCGATATGCAGCCGCGCCATGAACGGCACGAACGGATGTATGTTCAGTTTGGCGAGGGCGTCGGGGTCCATCGCGACCAGCGCGGACGTCTCCTCGTCGCTCAGCCCCGCCGAGGAGGCGAAGGCGGCGCGGTCGTCGAGATAGCGGCGCCGTTCGGCCGCGTCGTTCGCGATCCGGTGCAGCGCGTCGGTCAGCGCGACCCGTTCGGGGTCGACGGCGGGGTAGTGCGGCACGGCGGCATCTGCCGCGCGATCCGACCACCACGCGAAGGTCGCGTAATTGTGGTGCCAGCTCGGATCGAACGACATGGCGTCAGGCACGCGCTCGCCCAGCATGCCGGCAGCGGCGGCCCAGCAGCGGAGCTCGATGTTGCCGGTGTCGTCGAGCATCCGTTCGCTGAGCGACAGCAGCCAACGGAGATTGCCCGAGCCGACTTCCTTCATCAGCTTGAGATCGAAATCCGTCGCCGGACTTGCATAGCGTTCCGTGCCGGGGAAATGCGACAGCCCGCCGCTCGCAATCACGACAGCCCGCTTGCCGGCCTGCCGGAGACCCCGGTCGATCGCCTGGCCGAGATGATAGCAGCGCTCGATGCTCGGCTGCGGCGGCACGTAGGCGTTGACGTAGAGCGGGATGACCGGCCCGTCCCAGCCGAGAAACGTCAGCGGAATGCCGAACGCGTAATCCAGCGCCGCGTTGCTCGTGAAGGCGGGATCGAACTTTTCGTCCTGCAGATAGCGGATCAGCGACCGCGCCGAATCGCTGTCGACGTCGAAGCGGAAGTCGCGCCCGGCGAAATGGCCGACCGCCTCCTTGCCGTGATGCAGCGCGAAGGAGGGAACGCAGTGGAGCAGGAACTGGTTGGCGTGGTCGTTGGCGACGACGATGGCGACGTCGGGCGCCAGCGCCTTCAGCCGTTCGCCGTTTTCGCGGGCAAGGGCGTGGACTCGTTCGACGGTCGCCTTGTCCTCGGTTTCGGGCAGCGTGAAGAACTGCGGCGCATGGGCCATGCACACGCCGCCGACGATTCCGGTTTCGCTGTCCGTCATGGGAATTTTCTCCTCGTTGAGTCCCGTCCGATCATGCCACCGGACACGAGGGTCTGAAATCGCCGAATTGGCGTTTCTGTGTCGGGATTATTTACAATTTGAAACAAGTCGCGGATCGGCGTCTCGCTAACCGTCTGAAATATATGGATTCGGTTTCGTGGCATGCTTTTTGCTTTCTTAACATCAGGTTCAAGGATAGGCAGGTTGGCATGTCGAAATATCTGGACAGGATGATTGTAATCGCGATGGCCGCGTTGCTGTCGGTCGCGGCGGTTAGCCACGTCATGGCAACCGAACGGGACGTTAGCGATACGTCTGCCCATTCGGCGCCCCCTGTCGTGATCCACACGAGTTCTAAGACCGTCTGACGCCAACCCCGGACGGTTTTATCGGCGGCCCAGCGTATCCGGGCCGCCATTTTTTTATCCGGCGCCGATCGATAGAAATAGACCGGGGCCGCCTCGGCGGCCTATCGGCGAAATCAGCTTTCTTCCGCGGTGCGCATGTGCCGCCTCGGGTCGGCGTCGAGCATCGTTTCGTAGATATCCCAGCCGTAGTTGAGCAGCGGGATCGCGGCTTCGGCGGTCTCGCGCACGATCTCGATCAGCTGGCGGCTCTGCGCCTGCCTGTCGGTCACCGTTCGGGCGATCAGGAAGTGTTTCCATTTCAAAAATTCGGCGACAGGGCTCTCGGCGTGTTCGCTGAAGCCGCGCGGCAGCGTCTTGAGCGCGCCGCGGTGGCGCAGCACATACTTGCTGCGCTTTCCGGAAAAGGGCGCGACGGTGTCGAGAAACCCGTCCGGGTCCTGCGCCATCCGGTTGCGCCAGGCCGTCAGGAAATCGCGGTCGGGCGCATAGAACCCGGCCGAGACGAAGCACGCTCCCGGCTCGATGTGGATATAGACGATGCCGGCTTCGCCGCGCCCGCCGGTCCGGCTGAGAACGGCGCCGGCATGCGACTTGTAAGGCTGCTTGTCCTTGGCAAACCGCACGTCGCGATAGACGCGGAACATGCCGCGCTTCGGGTCGCCGCGCACCGGCAGCGCGGACGGCCCGCGCGACGGCGCGAACTTGCCGAGCAGGCATTCCATCTGGAACTTCACCTCGGCATCGTAGAGCGCCTTGCGATCCGTAAACCAGGCGCGGTCGTTGTTTCGCTTGAGCCCGTCGAGGAAGCCGAAGGCTTCCTTCGAGAACCCCTGGAAGTCGGGCCGGACGTCGTCCGGAAATTCGAGCGTCTTTGTCATGACGGCGATGGTAGCGCAGGCATCCGTCCGGCGTAAGACGGTGTCCCGGCACCGAAACGCCCGGCCTGTCGGCGAACCGCAAGGACTGGGCATCCGGCAGCGGACCCCGAACGTGGTGGGGAAGGGGGCCGCCATGTCAAAGAGCCTTGACCGAATTGTTACGCAGTCGGCCGGGCCGCGGATCAGTGTTCTTGCGGACCCGTGCGTTGCCAGCCGCGAAGCGCCGCATTATTGGTAAGGGATCGAAACAACGAATAAGGGCAGGGCGATGTCGAATCCGTATCAGAAGGCCTTCCCGGTCTCGTGGGACCAGCTGCATCGGGATGCGAAAGCGCTGGCGTGGCGGCTTGCGTCCGGCGGTCCGTGGCGCAGCGTCATCGCGGTGACGCGCGGCGGCCTCGTCCCGGCCGCGATCGTGGCGCGCGAGCTGGAGGTGCGGTTGATCGACACCGTCTGCGTCTCGTCCTACGAGCATCAGGACCAGGGCACGATGAACATCCTCAAGCCCGTGTCGGACGACCGCGACGGCGAGGGGATGTTGATCGTCGACGACCTCGTCGATACCGGCAAGACGGCGCGGATCGTCCGCGAGATGCTGCCCAAGGCGCATCTCGCGACGGTTTACGCGAAGCCCGAAGGACGGCCGCTGGTCGACAGCTTCGTCACCGAAGTTAGCCAGGACACCTGGATCTTCTTCCCGTGGGATACGGAGCTTCAGTTCGTCGAGCCGATCGCCAACATGCCGAACCGCGACGCGTCGGACGCGGCGGAGTGACGGAGAGCTTCTAGCCCCAGACCGCCTTTGCGGTATCGACGACCAGCTTCAGCTTCGCGATCTGGTCGTCCAGCGTGATCATGTTGCCGAGGTGGTCGCTGGCGAAACCGCATTGCGGGCTCAGCGCCAGATTGTCGAGGTCGGTGAATTTCGACGCTTCCTCGATCCGCTTCTTCAATTCGTCCGAGGATTCGAGCTCGGCCGTTTTCGTCGAAACGAGGCCGAGCACCGCGGTCTTGTTCTTCGGCAGCATCTTCAGCGGCGAGAAGTCGCCGGCGCGCGGCGAGTCGTATTCGAGAAAATAGCAGTCGGCGTTCACCTCGTTGAACAGCGTATCCGCCACCAGGTCGTAGCCGCCCTCGGCCTGCCAGTAGCTCTGCTTGTTGCCGCGGCACAGATGGATGCCGATGTGCATTCCTTCGGGCCGGCCTTCCAGCACGCGGTTGATGATCCCGGCATAGAGCTTCAGAAGGTCCTTCCAGTCGTCGCCGCGGGCGCTCAGCGCGGCCTGGATGTTCGGGTCCGAGAACTTCGCGAGCGCCGTTTCGTCGAGCTGGACGTATTCGCATCCGGCCTCGTCGAGCGCGGCAAGCTCGTTGTGATAGGCGTCGACGATGTCCTCCCAGAACAGATCCATGTCGTCGTAGACGATCTTGCTGATGTTGCCCGCGCCGCCGAAGAAGTGGAGGACGCAGGGGCCGGGCAGGGTGACTTTCACGGTCTGGCTGGTCAGCTCGTCGACGAAGGTGAAGTCGTCTGCGTTCACCGGCTTCTGCCAGAGAATGCGGTGATCGATCTTCACGCGGGCGGCGCCCACGGTTTCGCCCTTGTCGTTCGTGTAGTCCCAGCCCTTTTCGGCATTCCGGTCGAATTCGAGCGGCGCCATGCTTTCGAAGAAATGCGAGAAGTAGGTGTGCCGGCGGAATTCGCCGTCCGTCACGACCTCGAGCCCGACGTCCTCCTGCAGGTGGACGGCATCGCGGATCGCGATGTCCTCGAGTTCGCGCAGCTCGTCGGCGTCGATGTCGCCGTCTTCGAAGGATACGCGCGCGTCGATAAGTTCCTGGGGCCGCAGCAGGCTGCCGATGTGCTCGGCGCGAAAGGGCGGGTTCAGAGGTCTTTCGGTGCTCATCCGATTATCCGGTCGCTCTTGCGGCGAATGTTAGGAAAGACAAGGGTCCGGCGTCAACGATTACCACTTGCATCGGATTCTTGCGCGCCATGCAAGGCCGCCGTATCTATGACGCCGCGGTCGGGGCGTAGCGCAGCCTGGTAGCGCATCTGCTTTGGGAGCAGAGGGTCGGCGGTTCGAATCCGTCCGCCCCGACCAAGCAAAACGGCGCCCCACCGGGAGGCGCCGTTTCGTTTTTCATCGGTATTGAGTTCCCCTCGCGGGGCGACCGGCTATTCGACGGCCTGGGTCGCGGCGATGCGTTTGGCCATCTTCTTTTCCTGCTTCTGGCGCTCGACCTCGTCGGCGGCAACGACGTCCTTCACCGATCCGCCCCAGCCGAGATGCGTGGCGTCGACGATGTTGCCCATCGGATCGCGGAACTTCATCTCGTAGAACGCGGTATCGTCGTCCTTGCCGGGACGGCCCTGGAAGTACTTTCCGCCGGCCTTTTCGATCTTCGCTTCGGTCTCGTCGATGTCGTCGACCCAGAAGCCGATGTGATGGATACCGATCCAGTCCTTGCCGCGCTCGTCCTCGCCCTCGACGTAGCCCGCCCATTCGTCGGTCTTGTAGTCGAGCAGCGCGAGCGTGATGACGCCGTCGGAGACGTAGCAGCCTTTGGCCAGCGGCGAGTCGGTCTTGCCGACGCGCTGCATGTCGAAGGCCTCGCAGTAGAAGTCTGCGGCCTTTTCGGGGTCCGGAACGGAAAGGGCGATGTGACGAAGCTTGGCCATGGTCTTTCTCCTGATAGGCGGCTCAGGCCGCGATCTGGGACGGTTCTGGTCCCTGAAGGTGGAACATTTCGAGGCAGCGGTCAAAGACTACGCGCTTGCGGACGTCGGGATCGATCCCGGCAAAGGTCTTGTCCATCACCGCGTCGGCATCGGGCCAGACGCCCTGGCCGTGGGGATAGTCGGCGCCCCACATGAGGATATCGGCCATCCCCGACTCGGGATGCTGGAGCATCATGCCGGCGACGTAGTCCTCCTCGTAGGTGATCGTCACCTGGCGTTTGACGTACTCGCTCGGCATCTCCTTGAGGCCCGTGTCCGCGAACAGTCCCGGGCGCTCGACCGCCTGGCGGTCCATCCACTGCAGCAGCATCGGCGCCCAGCCGGCGCGGCATTCGCCGTAGTTGTAGCGCAGCTTGGGATGCCGCATCAGCGCGCCCGAGTAGGCGAGCTGCGAGATCGGCTTTGCCGCGCTGAAGGGCACGCAGGAGAAGTAAGCCATGCGCACGCCATGCTCGACCGCCGGATAGGGCGCGCCCGCACGGTCGCCGATATGGCTGCAAACCGTGACATTGCCGTCCTCGCAGGCGGACCAGAAGGGCTCCCAGCACGGGTGGTACATTTCTTCGGCGGCGTCGGCGACGGGGAATTCGACGGCCTTGCAGCCCAGCGCCTTCATCCGCTCGAGTTCCGCGAGCGCCGCGTCCGGCTCGAACACCGGCATGATCGGCAGCATCAGCAGGCGATCCGGATGGACCGCGTTGAGTTCCATCATCCAGTCGTTGTAGACGCGATGAACCTCGTGGCGGAGTGCGCGGTCGGCGATTTCCCATTTCCGGACGGACGCGTAGCCGACATAGGCCCAGATGCCCGCCATATCCATGTGCTTCAGGATGATTTCGGGGTCGGCGGGCGGCAGGCAGCCGTCGGGCAGATCGTCGGCGTACTTGCCGTAATAGGATTCGAGGGTCTTGCGGTTGTCGGGGCTATCGGCGGCGCCGCCGTCCCGGCCGCTGAATATCCGGCCTTCCCATTCCCAGACCCAGGCGCCGTCGTGCTCCACGACTTTCGGCGCGGCCGACTTGAACTTCTCGGCGACGCGGTCCTGCCACAGATTGGCCGGAACCCAGCGCTGGTCGATGTGATTGTCCGCAGAATTGTACTTGTAGATCGTCATGTCGCTTACTGTCTCGTCCCGCTGTCTTTTCCCTGGGCCCATTATAGCGAAACGGCCCTCCCCGGAAAGGGAGGGCCGCTGAAATCGCAGGTTTTCTATCCTGCTATTTCTTGCCGTAGATCATCTTGCTGGCCTCGGCCACGACTTCCGGCTTGGCGTTGTCCAGCGCGTCGCGGACGACCTTCTCGACCTCCTCGCCGGAGGACGAGATGATTCGCAGCTTGCGCTTTTCGGCATCTGCCATGAAGGCCTTGTCCGAGATCATCTTGTTCCAGGCCGCGCGCATGACGTCGACGGCTTCCTTCGGCGTTCCCGCCGGCGCCGCGAGGCCGCGGCCGATTAGGCCGAGCGTGCCGACGAAATTGATCATCGGCTTGTACTTCGCATCGGCCACGTCGCCCAGCATCGGGACGTCGGGCAGATCCGTATCCTTGAAGTAGCCGACCTGGACGACTGCCTTCGCGAACGGCTTGTCGCCCTGGAACCAGCGCTCGTAGCCGGACTTCCAGAACCGCCAGTTGAAGGCTGCGCCCTGGAC
>JAYPTI010000044.1:3836-19919 GCA_038133505.1 Alphaproteobacteria bacterium | reverse complement strand
ATCTACGTGAACCCGCAGTTCACTTTGTATATCAAGGGCTTGAGAGACGATGAGAGCCGGGCCCTGCTGGACCTTCTCTACGAACAGGCCAAGGTCCCCGAATACCAGTTCCGCCTGCGCTGGAAACCCGGCACCATCGCGTTCTGGGACAATCGCTCGACGCAGCATTACGCCGCGAACGACTACTATCCGGAACGCCGGACGATGGAACGGGTGGCGGTGATCGGCGAGAAACCCGCCTAATCCGTCATTACGCCTGTTGCGGTAGGGCGCGCTCGACCGGTTTGTCGTCGATCGGGAAGTTCATCAGCGACGCGACGAAGCCCATCACGATGGCGGCCCACCACACGACGTTGTATGTCCCGAAGATGTCGAAGAAGTAGCCGGCGGCATAGATGCCGATGAAGCTGCCGAGCTGGTGCGCGACGAAGGCGAAGCCGAACAGCATGCCCATGTGGCGCAAGCCGAAGACCTGAGCGACGATCGAGCCCGTCAGCGGCACCGTGCCGAGCCACAACAGACCCATTACGCAGGAGAAAGCGATCACGCTCGTCGAGGTGATCGGCAGCAGGATGAAGGCAACCATGACCACCGAGCGCAGGCTGTAGAGCCAGCAGAGCAGATATTTCTGACGGTACTTGCCGCCGCTCGCGCCCCACAGGAAGGTGCCGAGGATGTTGAACGCGCCGATCAGCGACAACGACATGGCGGCGACGGTGGTATCGACCTTCAGGCTGGAGAGCATCGCTGGGAAATGGGTGCCGATGAACATCGTCTGCAGGCCGCACACGAAATAGCCGCTGACCAACAGGATATAGCCGCGATGGCCGAACGCTTCGCGGATCGCTTCGCCGGTGCGCTGGACCGGGATGGCGGGACCCGAATGGGCGCCGTCTTCCTTCGGGCGCATCATCACGATTGCGAGCGGCACGATCAGCGCCGTCAGGATCGCCATCGCATACAGCGACATGACCCAGCCGTACCCATCGATCACGTACTGGCCGAGCGGGATCATGAGGACCTGGCCCGACGAGCCGCCGGCGCTGGCGATGCCGAGATAGAGGTTCCGCTTTTCGGCCGATACCGCGCGGCTGATCGCCGACAGGATGATCGGGAACATCGCGCCGGACATCGCGAATCCGGTGAGCACGCCGATCGAGAAATGCGCCATCAGCGGCGTCGTCGAGACCGTCATCATGACGAGTCCCGCAGTATAGAGAATGCCGGCGGCAGCGATCACGCGCCCGGTGCCGTAGCGGTCCGCGATATTGCCCGCGATCGGCGTGCCGATGCCCCAGAACAGCGATTGCAGCGCGAGCGAAAACGACAGGATCTTGAACTGGCCCGGCCCGAACAGGTCGAGCGTCGCCGGCTCCAGCCACAGTCCGAACGTCATCCGCGCACCGAGCGACAGGAAGACGATGGCCGTGCCCGCCAGCAGGATCAGGAAGGGCGTGCGCCAGTTCGACCGCATCATTTCCGACATTTCTGACTACGCTCCCTGTGCCGCCGCCCGTTCGACGGGTCGGTCGTTGATCGGATAGTGCAGCAGCGCGGCGACGAGGCCAAGCGCGACGCACATCCACCAGATCGTATCGTAGCTGCCGGTATCGACGAACAGCTTGCCGCCCAGCCAGATGCCGAAGAAGCTGCCGAGCTGGTGCGAGAAGAAGACCAATCCCGTCAGCGTCGCCATGTAGCGCAGCCCGAAGATCTGGGCGACGAGGCCCGAGGTCAGCGGCACCGTCGCGAGCCATAGAAGTCCCATGACGCAGGCGAAGACGTGGGTGCTGAGCGGCGTAATCGGCACCAGCACGAAGGCGATCAGCGCCAGCGACCGAAGGACGTATATCGCGCTCAACAGATATTTCATCCGCCAGCGCCCGCCGAGCGCCCCCCATGCCAGCGTGCCGATGATATTGAACAGTCCGATCAGCGACAGCGCGGTAGCGCCCACCCAGGGGCCCTGGCCCGCCTGGAGGAGGAACTTGGGAAGGTGCGTCGCAAGAAACAGGATCTGGAAGCCGCAGACGAAGTATCCCGCCGTCAGCAGGATGAAGCCGCGATGGCTCATCGCCTCCCGGAGCGCCTCGCCGAGCCGCTGATGACTGACGCCGGGCGCGGGGGCTTCACGCTTCGGTTCCGCGAAGGCCGCCGCCATCGGCACCATCAGGGCGGCGATGCAGGCGAAGATCATCACCATCGTGACCCAACTGTATCCCTCGATCAGATGCTGGCCGAGCGGGACCAGCGCGAGCTGGCCGGACGAGCCCGCGGCGCTGCCGATTCCAAGGAAAAGGCTGCGGCGCCGCGCATCGACATGCTTGGTGACGGCCGCGAGGATGATGGGGAAGCCCGTGGCGCTCAACCCCAGACCGAGCATCAGGCCGGAGGTGAGGTTCATTTCCATCGGCGTGGAGACGCGCGACATGAGCGCAAGGCCCACGGCGTAAAGAATGCCGCCGGCGAAGACCATCTTCGCCGTCCCGTAGCGGTCTGCCAGCGATGCCGTGATCGGCGTGGTCATGCCCCACAGGAACGCCTGCAGCGCGATCGCGAAGGAAAAGTCTGCCGGCGTCCAGCCGAGCGACGTCGTCATCGGATCGAGCAGCAGCCCGAAGATGTTCCGTGCGCCGAAACTGATGAACAGTATGGTCGTGCCGCACACCAGTACGACACCCGGCGTCCGCCAGGAGAATTTCATCGATTAATTTCCGTCCCTACCTTTGGCGCCCAAATTAGCGGATCGGACCGAAAGCCACCATCGGGAAGCCATGGGGCCTGCGGGCGGGTGCCATCCGGCAAAGGAGCGGATCAATCCATCAGCCAGCCGAACTTGTCGCGGGCTTCCTTCAGGATTTCCGGCCCCGGCGCGTTCACCGGCGGATACTGATCCTTCCAGTGGAACGGCTTGCAGGCGTCGATGATGGCGCGGCTGTTGGTGATATCGCCGTTTGCCTTCTGCTCCGGCGTGAGCCGCGGGTCGGCGGGCGACGTCCAGGCGCCCTTGACGATGTCGATGGTCGTCGCCGGATCGCAGCGCGTGCACATCGCCCAGATCAGCTCTTCGAGGTTGGTGACGTCGATGTCGTCGTCGACCACGATGATGAAGCGGTTGGCGTAGTTGGCCGCCCGGCATTGTGCGGCGATATGGCCGGTTTGCTTGGAATGGCCGGGATAGCGCTGCTTGATCGACACGCCGTGCAGGAGGCGCGATGCGCCGATTTCGTGGCACCAGACGCCGGTGACATCGGGCACGCCGGCATCTGCCAGGTTCTGCTTGAGCATCGCCGAGCGGAGGACGGCGCGGTAGCGCGCCATCTCGTCCGAGCCCTGGCCCATCGGCGGCACGCCGAGGATGATCGGGTCGTTGCGGTGATAGACGGCCTCGACCTCGAGGATCGGCTCGGGATGCTCGCCGCTCGCGTAATAGCCTGTCCATTCGCCGAACGGGCCCTCGTTCTTCACCTTGCCCTCGTGGAGATAGCCCTCGAAGACGATCTCCGCGTTGGCGGGGAAGGGGAGGCCGGTAACCTTGCCCTCGACGCAATCGACCGCCTTGCCGCGGATCCCGCCGACGATGTCGAGCTCGAAAGTGCCGTATGGGGCTTCCGCGCCGCCCTGGAAGAAGGCGATGGGCTCGCCGCCGATCACCATCGCGACCGGGCAGGGCTCGCCCCGCTCCCAGTACTTGTTGCGGTGGATGTAGCCGTGCTTGCCGGTCACCATGAAGCAGCCGACCGACTTGGAATCGTGGACCATTGCGCGGTAGGCGCCGCAGTTGAGCCAGCCCTCTTCAGGATCGCGGGTCACCGTATAGGTGCCGGTGCCGATATAGCGGCCGCCGTCCTTCGGGTGCCACATGGGCGTCGGAAATTTCATCAGGTCGATGTCGTCGCCGGTCAGCACGTTCTCGAAGATCGGGCCGTCCTCGACGATACGGTGCGGGACGGTCTTGCGGTCCTGAATGAAGGAATCGAAGCAGGCGTCGGAAAGCTCCTGCTTGGTCAGGTGGTCGGGAAAGCCGAGGGTCATGTTGCGGCGCTTGCCGCCGAAGACGTTGATTAGCACGCGGAACCCCTCGGGGCATCCGGGGACCTTGTCGAACAGCACGGCGGGGCCGGTTTCCTCGCGGATGACGACCTCGGCGGCGAGGCCGATGTCCTTTTCCCACGATGCGCCGTCGACGCGTTTCAGTTCGCCGAGGCGTTCGGCCTGCTCGATCCAGTCGCGCAGGTCCTCATACGAAAACTGCTGTCCGGCGTTGCTGAGCGTCTTTTCGATCGTTGCCATCGTTCGTCTCCCTCCCTACGCGAACGGGCCGGTCATGAACCGGCCCGCGCAGTATATACGATCCGTTCGCGCGGATCAGAGCTTCAAGAATTTCTGCGCGTTGGTCGCGTAGATCTCCGTCCGCGTCTTGTCGTCGAGTTCGACCGAGTCGAGGCAGCGGATCGTCTCGCGGATGTAGAGCGGTCCGCCTTCCGGGTCGAACGGGCAGTCCGATGCGAACATGCAGTGGTCCTTGTCGAAGAAGTCGAGACCGCAGCGCATCGCGCCGAGCGAGCCGAACGTCGCCGTGTCGGCATAGAACATCTTGAAGTAGTCGATGGGCCGCTTCTTGAGGCTTTCGCGCAGCTTGGTCAGCTCGTCGCCCGGCGTCCGCGAGCCGAGCTGGTCCTGGCCGTAGCCGACGCGCCCCTCGACGTAGGGGATCATCGCGCCGAGATGATGGGTCAGGATCTTGATGTCCGGCAGGTTGTCGAACAGCCGCGAGAAGACGAGACGCGCCATCGCCGCGCTCGATTCGTACGTCCAGCCGAAGGTCCACCAGATCTCGAACTTCGACATGTCCTCGGTGACGTAGTCGGCGAAGTTCGGGCCGCGCGCCGGATGCAGGAAGATCGGCACGTCGAGCTTCGCCGCGGTTTCGAACACCGGATAGTACTTCGGCAGATCGAGCGGCTCGCCATTGACGTTGGTGAAGATCTGTACCGCCTTGGCGCCGAGCTCGCCGGTCGCGCGCTCGATCTCCTTCACCGATTCTTCCGGATTGTTCATCGGCAGCGAGGCGACGAAGGTCGGAAACTTGTCCGGGTGCGCCCTGCAGATATCGGCCATGCCGTCGTTCGCCAGCCGCGCGAGCGCCGGTGTCTGGTCCGGCGTGCCGAGATATTCGATGGTCGGCGCGGACAGGCTGATGACCTGGCAGTAATCCTCGCCGAACTCGTCCATCATCTTCATGCGCGCGTCCATGTCGTACAGGACAGGGATGCTGAGCCAGCGCTTGATCGGCCCGGTATCCGTCAGGACTTCCTGCATCTTCTCGAAGAACGGAACCGGAAAGACGTGGTTGAAAATGTCGAGCTTCACGCGGCTCTCCGCTTCGTTATTTGGCGTTGGTTGTTTGAATAGCGATCATTCTACCGGGTTCGCCGGTGGGCGGAAACGCCCCCGTCGATTTGTCCCCGTCAGTTGCGGACCACCTCGGCGGCGTCGTCCGGCGGGAACTCCTTGCCGCATCCGGGGCAGATCAGGTCCACGTTCTTCATTTCCATCAGCGCGTTGGAGATATGGAACCAGTGGCCGCAGCCCGGGCACTGGGCCCAGGTAGCGTTTCCGGTCTTTTCGAAGGGCGAATCGGACATCAGGCGGGCCAGTCCGTCATGTCGACCCCCGACAGCAGGTCTTCCGCTGCCGCCATCGCCTCGTCCGATACCCGATTGCGGGGCGCCATCGGCTTGGGGTGTCCGGGCCGCGCAGCGGGGGGCAGGGTCGCATCGATCGCGGCCTTTGTTATCGTCCGGCCCGTTGCCGGCGCACTCGGATCGAGAGGCGCGAGCGTGAGCCCGTCGAGCTTGAGGACATCGCGGTGCCACTGGACGCGGGTCGCGAGCGCCCACATCGCCTGTCGGTCGTCGAAGATGTCGACGTCCTCGTCGAAGGCGAAGACGGCCTTCAGGCGCCGGAAAGATATCGCCGCCATCATCGCGTCGCGCACCTCACCGGGGCGCGGGTCCTTGAATTGCAGATAGGCGTGGAACCGCCGGCCCGACACCGGCACATGGACGTTGATCAGCGACGTCGAGGCCTGACGGGCGAGGGAATAGATGAAACCTTCCATCCCCATGTTGTCCGGCACCAGGTGGTCCGGCAGCCCGGAGCCGCAATCGTGGTAGATCGCGTCACTGCGCCGCGTGACGCAAGTCACCTCGACGACCGGATTGGGTATCTGCGGGCCCTGGTAGCCGGAAAACTCGGCAAACGGTCCTTCCGCCTCGATGCGGTCGACCGGCAGGAAGCCCTCGATGACGATTTCCGCATCGGCCGGCACCATGATCTTCTCGCCGTGGGTGACCGACGGCACGAGGCGTAGCGATTCGCCCAGCGCGCCGCCCGCGACGCCCCAGTGGCTTTCCGGATAGCCGAGCTTCGATTGCGCGCCCATCTCGACCGCCGGGTGGTGGCCGACCCAGATCGCGACCGGGCAGGCTTCTCCGCGCGCCCAGAATTTCCGCAGGTTCACCATATTGTGCGACGTCTCGAGCATGTAGCAGCCCATCAGCCGCGGCCCCCGCACCCAGAGGCGCTGGATGCCCATATTGTCGATTTCCGTGTCGGGGTCGTAGGTCACGACATGGCCGCAGGTGACGTAATGCCCGGCGTCCCCCTCGTGCTGACGCAGCGCCGGCAGCGCCAGCAGGTTCGCCGCGTCGCCTTCCTCGACGATCTCGCGTACGGGGGCGTCCGCCGCATCGACGACGGTCGGCGGGATCGCCTTGGACGACAGCGCCGACAGGGCCTTCGCCGATTGCCGGTGGTCGTCGATGCCGAGCGCCTTCGCGCTGAGTTCCCGACTGGCGAAAAGGTTGGTCAGCACCGGCATGTCGCTGATGCCGCCGTCCGGGAGCCGCGGCTGGCGGACAAGGATTGCCGGGTTGGCGTTCCGTGCCGCCATGACATGCTGGAGGGCCGTGATTTCCTGCACCACCGAAACGGGCTGGTCCGGCCGGAAAATCGCGTTGTCGATTTCGTTCAGATAGGAGCGGAGGTCGTTCATGCGAATTATTGCGCTCCGCCGGCCGTTTTGCGTTCCGCCTCGGACCGGGTTTCGGGATCGACGTAGTTTGCCCAGAAATCATTGTAATAGGCGAGGTTTGCGGGATCGAGGTCCCGTTCCGGCATCGGGTCGGTCAGCCAGTGGTCGTAGGCGTTTTCGCCGCGCACCAGCATGGCCGCCTGGCCGTCCAGAGTCGGCCGGACATAGGGCGCGCAATAGACAAACAGGATGCCGATGCGGCGCCGGTCCGACAGGTTCGGCTCGGACGCGTGCGCGAGGCGGAAATGGTGGATCGAGCATTCGCCCGGCTCCAGGTCGGCGTTCACCTGGCCGGAATCGTCGAACTCGTCCGTAATACGCTGGCCGCGGGACAGCATGTTCATCTTGTCCCAGGTTTCCTCGTGCGCCATTTCCGGGTTGTGGTGGCTTCCCGGCAGGTACTTGAGGCATCCGTTGTCCGCATGGCTGTCGGTCAGCGCGATCCACGCGCCCCAGACGTCCATCGGCTCGTAGCCGAAATAGGCTGAATCCTGATGCCAGGTAACGAAGCGCGGGTCGTTCGCGCCCTTCGCCCAGATGGCGCAGGTCGGCATCATGATGTTGGGGCCGACCAGATCCTCTATCGCATCGAGCAGCGCCGGCGTGGTCCCGAGCTCGTACAGCCAGCGGAACAGCACGTGCGGCTTGACCGAGAGGATTTCGGGAACGTCCTGTCCCTTGCGGGACTCGACGTCCTCGTAGAGCGCCCGATAGCGGTTCGCCTCTGCCGTCTCCATGATGCGGACCGGAAAAAGGCAGCCGTCTTCCTTCGCGCGTGCGATTTCCCCGTCGCTCAGTTTTTTCGGCATGGCCGGTCCCTCCCGTCGGGTGAAATGATGGCGAAGCGCCGCAGAAGAGTCCAGCCGGACCGCCGTCCCTGCAGAGCCCCGAGATTCCCGGGAAAACCAAAGAAAAAGGGCCGCCACCTTGCGGTCGCGGCCCTCGTTTCTTGGGATGTCGTGCGGTCAGTAGCGGACCGTGATCTCCACCCGGCGGTTTTCGGAGTTCTTGACGCCGTCGGCGGTCGCGACCGAGGGGGCGTTCTCGCCCAGCGAGCCGAGCGTCAACAGACGGCCCGAAACGCCCGCCTTGGTAAGAGCGGCGGACACCGCGTCAGAACGTTTCTCGGCAAGGGTCGAGTTGTAGTTCGACGCACCCGCGCGATCCGTGTGTCCGACGACGGAAACGACCTGCGGCTTCGACGACTTGATGACGTTGGCCGCCGTTCCGATGACGGACATGGCCTTGTCGTCCAGGGCCGTGCTGTTGAAGCCGAAATAGACGATGAAGGTCAGCGGCGACAGCTTGGCCACCGGCTTGGCCGGGGCCGGCTTGGGCGCCGCGGCCGGGGCCGATTCGATCCTCGCCAGGGCGATGAAGAAGTCAATCCGGCATTGATCGATGTGATCCTGCTGTGTGTTCTCTTCCTGCTCCTGCGCCCAGCACTCGTACATGGCCTGGGCCCTTGCGGCGTCGGCCGGAAGGCGCGTCTTTGAGCCGTTCCCGAGGGCCTTTACGAGCCGGCCGCGGCCGGCCGTGAGGGCCTTGGCGGCGCCCGCGCCCTGCTTGCGCGCAGCGACGGCCTCCGGTTCGGTCGGCTTCCCGACGGCCGCTGCGATGGCGCGCAATGCAAAGACGTCGGAGTCCTCGTAGTCGCCTTCGCCGTATTCGTTCTTCGACAGCGTGACGTACTCGCCGTAGAGCGCCTTCGAGAACGCGTCGCCGGACGGTTTCGCCATCTGGGCGTTATTGAGTTCCAAGCCGCCGCAGGCCGCAAGCAGCCCCGCCGCGAATGCAATGACGGTCAAATTTCTGAACATTTTATTCGCCCCTCCTGATGTTACTGACGCCGAAAGTTCTGACAGGCCTACCCGTCGGCGCCTTTCTACGCAACGGCCCCAACCTGATATGGATCAGGCCGTTTCCCGGATTGCCTCGCCGAGGATAGAGATCATCTCGTCGATTTGCTGGTCGCTGATGATCAACGGCGGCGACATGGCAATGATATCGCCCGTCTGGCGCACAAGCAGCCCCTTTTCGAGAGATTTCAAATAAGTTTCGAAAGCCCGCGCGGTCGGTGCCCCGTCGCGCGGCTCCAGCTCGACCGCGCCCATGATACCGAGATTGCGGATATCGACGACGTGCGGCAGGCCCTTGAGCGAATGCAGCGCGTCCTCCCATTTCGGCGCGAGCGCCTTGGCGCGGGCGAAAAGCCCTTCCTCGGCATAGACGTCGAGGGTCGCCAGGCCCGCGGCGCAGGCGAGCGGGTGCGCCGAATAGGTATAGCCGTGGAACAGATCCACCATGTCGGGCGGGCCCTGCATGAAGGCGTCGTATATGCCCTTGCGCACCGCGACCGCCGACATGGGCACGGCGCCGTTGGTCAGTCCCTTGGCCATCGTGATCATGTCGGGGACTATCCCGAAATAGTCTGCCGCGAACGCCTCGCCGAGGCGTCCGAACCCCGTGATCACCTCGTCGAAGATCAGCAGGATCCCGTGCCGGTCGCAGATCGCGCGCAGTTTCTCCAGATACCCGCGCGGCGGAACGAGCACGCCCGTGGAGCACGCGACGGGCTCGACGATGACCGCCGCAATGGTCGACGCGTCGTGCAGCGCGACGATGCGTTCCAGATCGTCGGCGAGATGGCCGCCCCAGTCCGGCTGGCCGCGGCTGTAGGCCATCTCGGCGGGGTTGTAGGTATGCGGCAGGTGGTCGACGCCCGGCAGGAGGGAGCCGAAGAATTTGCGGTTGTTCGAGATGCCGCCGACCGAAGTCCCGCCGAAGCCGACGCCGTGATAGCCGCGTTCGCGCCCGATCAGGCGCGTCCGGTGCGCCTCGCCGCGATGGCGGTGCCAGGCGAGCGCGATCTTGAGCGCCGTGTCGACCGCCTCAGAGCCCGAATTGCCGAAGAAGACGTAGTCCAGGTCGCCCGGGAACATTGCCGTCAGCCGCGACGCGAGTTCGAACGCGCCGGGATGGCCGCCCTGGAACGCCGGAGAGTAGTCCATGCGCTCGGCCTGTGACCGGATCGCGTCTGTGATCTTGTCGCGTCCGTGGCCTGCGTTGACGCACCACATGCCGGCGCTGCCGTCGAGCACCTGGCGGCCGTCGGCCATCGTGTAGTGCATGTCCTTCGCGGAGACGAACAGCCGCGGCGCCGCCTTGAACTGGCGGTTCGCCGTAAACGGCATCCAGTAGGGTTCGAGCGTGTTGACGCCGATCTGCGTCGGTGCGCCGTCATCGGGCATGTCGGTTTCCGTCCCGTCGGATTGTGACCGTCCAGAGGCTATCAACGCCGGTGGGAGGCGGCAAGGAGGCCAAAAGGGGAAGGTTCGCTGCGCCGGGAAAAGGAGTAAAAGACCCTATGGCCACCATTTCGGGATTTCCGGCGCTTGCCGCCGCGCTCGCGGAGCGCAACTACCGCATCTTCTCGATCGGGAACGTCATTTCGCACAACGGCACCTGGGCGCAGCGGACGGCGGTGCTGTGGTTTACGTGGCAGCTCACGGAATCGGGTACCTGGCTCGGCCTGATGTCGGTCGCCGACCTGTTGCCGGTCGTCTTCATCGGGCCCATCGCTGGCGCGATCGCGGATCGGGTGAACCTGCTCACGATGATGAAGATCACCCAGCTGCTGGCGGCCTTGCAGTCGCTCGCTCTGGCGGTTCTGACCTTCATGGGCGTGATGACGCCGGAACTGCTGTTCGCGCTGGTGCTCGCCCACGGCATCATCATCTCGTTCAACCAGCCGGCGCGGCTCGCGACGGTGCCGCATCTGATCAAGCGCGAGAACCTGTCGGCCGCCATCGGCATCAACTCGATGATCTTCAATTCGGCACGCATGACCGGTCCGATGATCTCGGGCTTTTTCATCTCGACGCTCGGGATCGGCTGGGCCTTCGCGTTCAACGTGGCGAGCTACGTCTGGTTCGTCGGCTCGCTCTGCCTGCTCCGGATCGACAACCCGCGCTCCACCAAGGAACGCACGCGCGTCTCCGAGGTGCCGCGCGAGATCGCAGACGGCATGCGCTACGCGATGCGCCATCCCGGCATCGCGCGGATGCTGGTGATCCTCACCGTCGTTTCGGTCTGCGGGCGCCCCTATATGGAGCTGCTGTCGGGTTTCGCGGACGAGGTCTTCGGGCGCGGCGAGCTCGGCTACTCGATCCTCGTCTCGGTCTCCGGCGCCGGGGCGATGCTCGGCGCGCTGTGGCTCGCCCAGCGGGGCCAGGTGGTCGGGCTCACCGCGCGGGTCGTCACCGCGATCCTCGTGATGGCGCTGTCGCTGGTCTGCTTCGCGGCGACCAACCTGTTCTTCTTCGCGGTCGTCTGCCTGTTCGTCACCGGCTTCGCGACGATCATCGTCGGCGTCGGCGAGCAGACGCTGATGCAGAACGCCGTCGATCCCGCGGTTCGCGGCCGCGTCATGAGCCTCTACGGCATGATCGGGCGCGGCGCGCCGGCGGTCGGCGCCATGATGATGGGCGGCCTCGCCGAGGTCTTCGGGTTCCAGGCGCCGGTTCTGGTCGGTGCGTTGCTGCTTCTCGGCCTCTGGTGGTGGTCGTCGCGCCGCCGCGACGCGATGGCCGCGGCGATGGAGGGCGAGTAGCGTCTACTCGATCGCGTTCGCTTCCTCGACCATCTGGACGAGCGAGGACCGCAGAAGGTAGGCGCGGTGCTTTTCCTCGTCGGCGACCGTCTCGCGCAATTCGTCGAGTCGCGCCTTGCGGGCGTCCGGGTCGGTTTCCTGCAGAATGCGCTTGTTGTTGATCGACTGCGCCTGCACGTACTTCTCGGCCATCGGGCGGCGTTGGCGGTCGTAGCGCGCGAGGAGCGGCTCGTGATCCGCGCCGGACCACGCCTCGGCGAGCTTTTCGGCCAAATTCAAGCCGTCATGAATGCCGCTGTTCATGCCCATGCCGCCGAGCGGGTTGTTGACGTGCGCCGCGTCGCCGGCGAGCGCGACGCGCCCCTTCGCGAAGCTCTCCGCCACGCGCTGGTGCACGCTGTAGAGATTGCGGTGAAGGAGGTCGTAGGGCGGGCCGTAGGGGAAGCATTCGGCGAGCCGGTCCTGGATCCACTCGTCGCCCAGCACGTGCTCGTCCGGATCGTTCCCGAACGCCGGCAGCAGCGCGCGCCACACGCCTTCCGACTGCTCGCCCGGGACCTTGATCATGGCCGACCACTGTTCGGGGTGCGCGACGTAGGACCGGTAGCGGAAACCCGCCGCCTCCTCGAAATCGAAATAAGTCGAGACGATGATGAAGCGTTCTTCCCAGGTGAAGCCCGGGAAGTCGATATCGAGCGCCTTGCGCACAGCGGACCGGCCGCCATCGCAGCCGATCAGGAACTTGCCGGTGTGCGTCTCGCGCGAGCCGTCGGGCGCCTGGACCGTGATCTCGACGCCGTCGTCGTCCTGGCGCAGGTCGACCAGTTCGCGCTCGCGGGTGAGCGTGAAGCAGTCGTAGTCGAGTGCCAGGTCGCGGGCGATCTCGATCGTCTTGTGCTGCTCCAGCTGGAGCGCGAACGGGTAGGGGAGCGTGTCTTTAAGGATGCCGTAGTCGAACTCGGCGACGACGTCGCCCGAGACGCGGTCGCGGAACTGGAACAACGGCGACTCGATTCCCCGGCGCAGCATCTCCGGCACCATGCCGAGTTCCTCGGTCATCGCCAGCGTCGACGGGTGCAGGGTAGAGGCGCGATGGTCGGTCGGGATGTCCGCCAGCGCGTCGAACAGCTTTACCGGAATGCCGGCCTTCGTGAGCGCGAGGCCCGTGGTCATGCCCACCGGGCCGGCGCCCGCGATCAGAATGCACTCGTCATACGCCATGTCAGTTCCCAGGTTCCTTCGTTGTCGTGGTTCTGGCCGTCTGCGGCGCGGTTCTGCGCCGGCCGGACGTCACCAGCCAGATTCCGGTGAAGATAACCGCGATGCCGACGAGGTGATAGGTGCGGATGCTTTCGCCCAGGATGGCGACAGAGAGGATCGTGCCGAAGATCGGGATCGAGTACTGCGTCATGCCGGCAATGCTGGCGCCGACCACCGGGACCGCCTTGTTCCAGACGATATAGGCGAGGAAGGACGGAAAGATCACGGCGTAGGCGATGATGATGCTGTTGTCGGCATCCCATTCGAAGGTCTTCCCCTGCGCCAGCTCCCACAGCCAGAGCGGGAACATCATCACGACCGAGAAGGCGGTCATCGAGGTCAGGAAGGACAGCTCGCCCATGCCGGCCGGCTTCCAGCGCAGCATCACCGTGTAGACCGCCCAGGCGAAGAACGCGACGAGGACCAGGATGTCGCCGATATTGATCCGGAACGAACTCAGCGTGCTCGGATCGGCCTTGAGGACGATCAACAGCGTGCCGAGCAGGCCGAGCAGGACGCCGAGCGTCTGTCGCTTCGTGATCGTCTCGCCCGTCATCAGAAACGTCGTGCCGAGAATCCACAGCGTTCCCGACGCGTTCATCAGCGAGGCGTTGACGGCGACCGTGTATTGCAGGCCGACATAGTAAGGGACCGTGAAACCGACGACCCCGAAGAACCCGAAGGCCGATAGAAGGGCCCAGTGCTTCGCGATCAGCTTGCGGTCGGCCCAGGTCTGCCGCCAGCCGATCAGCAGGAACAGCGGTACCACGATGAGCCATCGCACGAAGGACAGCGTGAACGGCGGCACGTTGCCCGACGCGGCGCGTCCGGCGACGGAACTGCCCGCCCACGACACTGCCGCGACGACGAGGAAGACGCAGGCGAGCCAGAAGGGAATGGCCGCCCCGCTCGATTTGGGGGAGAGGTTCACCGGCGGTTCCGCGAACGCCCTGTATGCAACCGCTTCGGCATGATTTCAGCGGCCCTTGAACTCCGCCTTGCGCTTCTCTGCAAAGGCCTTGTAGGCGTTGGCGTAATCCTCGGTGTCGCCATAGGAAGCGGCCTCGGAGAGCATTTGCGAATCCGGCACGACAGGGGCTTCGGCGCCCCGAATGACCCGCCGGTTGTAGCGGGCCGCCAGCGGCGCGCCGGAGAGAATCCGTTCGACCGTCGCCGCGACTTCGGCGTCGAGCCCGTCGTCCGGGACGATCCGGTTCACCAGGCGCTGGGCCAGCGCTTCCTCGGCGGACAGCACGTTGCCCTCCAGCACCAGCTCGAGCGCCGCGGCGCGCCCGATCGCGCGGACGAGCGTTTCGGCAAGCGCGGGATCGAGATAGATGCCCATGTTCTTCACCGGCAGGCCGAACTTCGAGCCGTCGGTCGCGATGCGGATATCGCAGGCCAGCGCGATCTCCAGCCCGCCGCCCAGGCAGAATCCCTGGATGCGGGCGACCGTCGGGTGGAGCGAATTTTCGATCGCCTTGACGGCGCGCATGGTGATCGCGTTGTAGGCCTTGACCTGTTCCGCGTTGGAGCGCGCCGTTTCGAATTCCGAAATATCGTTGCCTGACCCGAAGGCCTTGCCGCCGGCGCCCGTCACGATCACGCAGCGGAGGCTCGTGTCCGCCGAGAGTTCCTCGAAGGCGTCGCCGAGTTGCCGCCACGCGCTGCTGTCGAGCGCATTTCGCTTTCCGGGGCGATTGATTGTGACCGTCGCGACGTCGCCGTCGCGGTGACACAGGATGCTGTCGTTCATGGAAATAGCGAGACCGTGATTATTCGGCGGGATCATAGCAAATGCGGAAATCGCCGTCGGATTTTTTGACGATTTTGATTCCGGAAAGATCTGTATCCATGGAAAAATGAGCAAAATCAATTATTTGTAAGTCTGGCACGAATTTTGCTCTACCTAAGATACGAATTGCTCCGATGGAAGAAACGATGATTCTTCGACGCAAGAAACGCAAACGCCACGGGCGCCGCAAGGCATCCGACGGCACGCAGGCCCTGAGCAAGGGCACCGTTTTCCTCGGAATTTGTGCTGGCGCCTGCATGTGGGGCTACGCACTGGTGAATATTGCGACGCGGACGCTTTAAAGTCCCCCTAAAGCACGCGTAAATGTAAACGGCGTCTGCCAAGTCCCCCCGGCAGACGCCGTTTTACTTTTCCTGCCTCACAGTCAGTTGAATTGCCCGGATCGGGTTTCCGCCGCACATCTCGCCGGGAGAGGCAGCCGCGCTGCGCTGCCGTAGATAGGACTTTCCGAAGGCTACCATGCTCAGATCCGCTCTCGTTGCCGCTGCCGCAATCGTCGTCGGCGCCTCATCCGCCGCGTAAGCGGCGTCTCCCAACGTCGTCAAGCTGACCCAGGTCGGCTGCCAGTTCGTCGAGTCCGAGAACGGCGAGAACCACGGCTATATGCCGACCAAGAAGGCGGACTGCGTCGCTATCAACGAGAAGACGGCAGACAAGCGCTTGTCCGCTTCGAAGGTGCTGGAACTCAAGCCCGGGAAGTACGTCTTCCGGGTCGAGAATAAGAACGTGCCCTATGAGCTCGGTTTCTGGCTGCGCTCGAAGGGCTACGACTGGAAGAACCCGCTGCACAAGATCACGAAGACCAGCGTTTCGGGCGGCGGCCTGACCGAGGGCACGTCGCGCGACTACGAGGTCGAGCTCAAGCCCGGCGAATAGGTCTATTCCTGCCCGCTCAATACGACGCCGGACTACACGCTCGTCGTCAAGTGACGCTTCCGGGCATCGGCAAGCGGGAAGGGCCGGTGCTTTCGCCGGCCCTTTTCCGTTTGCATCGTCCTAGCGGATGGCCGCCGAGAGATTCCCGATCATCTCTTCCATGTCGGCCGCGCCGTTGAGCCGGCCGGCGACAGCGGAATGCGGCGTCAGCAGCGCCTTGGAATAATTCTTCAGCGGCTCGTCCGGCGGTGACGGCTCCTCGTAATGGACGTCGAGCGCCACGCCGCCCAGCCGGTCGTTCTCCAGTACATCCATCAGAGCCTGCCTGTCGATAATCGCCGCGCGCGAGATGTTGATCAGGAACGCGCCGTCCTTCATCCGGGCGAACGCCGCCGCGTCGATAAGGCCGCGGGTCGAGTC
>JAYPTI010000044.1:0-3826 GCA_038133505.1 Alphaproteobacteria bacterium | reverse complement strand
GTGGACGCTGACGAAGTCCGATCGTTCGAGCAGTTCCTCGAACCCGCAATAGGTCGCGCCCAGCGGCTTTTCGATATCCTCGGGCAGCCGGTTGCGCTGGTAGTAGAGGACGTCCGCGCCGAAGGCTGTTGCCCGCGACGCGACCTCGCGGCCGATCTCCCCGAGACCCAGGCATCCGACCGTCGAGCCGTATAGCGTGCTCAGCCCGTACACGCGACCCCAGTTCGCGGCGGCGGCATGTCGCGTGTCGTGCATCCTTGCTTCGAAACCCGCATCGCGGAGGCTTGCTTCGTCGATCCGATGATTCAGAAGGCAGAGTTTCTTCGCCATCGCGATCATCAGCGCGAAAGCGTGCTCTGCGACGGCGATATTGACCCGTCGGCGCAGCGTTTTGACCTCGATGCCGCGTTCTGCACAGGCCTCGAGATCGATATTGCGGGTGTCGGTCCCGAACTTCTGGACGATCTTGAGATTGGGCGCCGCGTCGATCTCTTCGCGGCCGACGCGAAAGCCTTCGACGATCACGCCGTCCGCCTCGTGGAGGGCGGCCCGAAAGGATTCCTCGTCGCCAAGCATGCAGTATTTCGCAGGATAGAGATCGGGGACCGACGCCCGGACCTGCGAGACCCAGTCGTCGAACCAGGGAACGTCGACGTGATAGTAGTCCTTGATGGCGGCGTAACGTTCGGGGTCCGTATCGGGATCCAGGATTACCTGGGACGTGCGGATAATGACGTCGTCTTCCGCGACAATGGTGGGCATCGGTCGCTCCAGCGGGGCTTGATCGTGTGTGTCAGGGAATGAACTGCTCGTTCAGGATCCGGTCTTCGAGGTTGTGTTCCGGATCGAACAGAAGTGCGAAGGACTTGTCGGCGGACGCACGGACGCGGACGCGGCGGATGTCGCGCACTTCGGTATAGTCGCCGACGGCGCTGACCGGCCGCTTGCGCGGCTCGAGGACGTCGATGGTGATGGTCGCCCCGTCCGGCAACAGCGCGCCCCGCCAGCGGCGGGGCCGGAAGGCGCTGATCGGCGTCAGCGCCAGCAGGTTCGCGCCGAGCGGAATGATCGGGCCGTGGGCTGACAGGTTATAGGCCGTGCTGCCGGCCGGCGTCGCCACGAGCAGGCCGTCGCAGATCAGCTCCGACATGCGCACCTTTCCGTCGATGCGGATCCGGAGTTTCGCGGCCTGGCGGGTTTCGCGCAGAAGGGAAATCTCGTTGATGGCGATCGTGTTGATCGTTTCGCCGTCGACGGTCTGGACCGACATTTCCAGCGGCCGCAGCACGACGGGTTCCGCGGCGTCCAGGCGCGTTGCGAGCCGCGTTTCCTTGTACTCGTTCATGAGGAAGCCGACGGTGCCGCGGTTCATGCCGTAGATCGGCACGTCGCGGTCGAGATAGGTATGAAGCGTTTCAAGCATCAGGCCGTCGCCGCCGAGAGCGACGATGACGTCCGCGGTCTCGGGCGGTACGTGATCGTACTTCTCGGTCAGCCGGCGATATGCCTTCCGGGCCGCGTCGGTGGTTCCCGCGACAAATCCGATCGTCGAAAAGCTCATGCGTCTCCGCCTTTAGGGGCCAATCCGGCTTTCGGCGAGTATATCGGTTCGCCCGCTCGGCGCCAGACTGCGTGGCCCGCCCTTTTCGCGTGTTACTTGGCGCCGGCCTCGACCAGCATCCTCGCGATATCGGCGCGGCCTTCGCGCCGGGCGTAGGCGAGCGCGGTCAGGCCGTTGATGTCGATCTCGTTCAGAGTGGCGCGAGCGCCGATCAGTCGTTTCACGACCTCCGAATGACCGTTCCAGGCGGCGCGCATCAGGGCGGTCGTCCGGTCGCTGTCGAGATGGTTCGGATTGGCGCCGTTGGACAATAGTTCGGTGACCACGTCCGGATGACCGTTGATCGCGGCCCACATGAGCGGCGTGCGGCCCTGGCCGTCGGTGAAATCGGTCCGCGTCCCCCGTTCCAGCAAGAGGTGCATGACCTCCCGGCGGCCGCGCCACGCCGCACTGATAAGAGCGTTGCGCCCTTCCGTGCCGGCGCTTTCCGGGTCGGCGCCGCGCGCGAGAAGCGAGAGAACGGCGCCGCTGTCGCCCTGCTCCGAGGCCGCCTGCAGCTCGGCGTTCAGGTCGCGCTGGTTCGCTTCGCCGCGTTTTGCATCGGCATAGTCGGTAATCAGCCGGCCCCAGCGGGCGCGCAGCCGGTTGGTTTTGATGACCTCGCTCGGCTTCAGCTTGTTCTAGATCAGTTCGAGGCCAAGTTTTGCGCCCTTTCCGCCGCGATCCGCGGCGAGCGACCACCAGAAGCTCGCTTCCGCCAGGTCCCGGGGCAGCCCGACGCCGGTAAACCGCATCAGCCCGAGGAGCGTCTGCGCGGGCGCATAGCCTTGCTCGGCGGCCTTGCTCAACAATCTTTGCGCTTTGTCGACGTCACGGTCGACGTCTTCGCCGCGCAGATACTTGCCCGCGAGATTGTACTGCGCCGGAGCATGACCCGAATTCGCCGTTCTCTGGAGGCGCTGCAGCGTCAGCGCCTTGGCTGTCTCGGGTATTCCGATATCCGCGTCCCGGCGCGTAAGCGAATCCTGCAGGCGCCGATCGGCAGCGACCATGTTCTCCACGATCGCCCTTTCTTCGCTGTCGACCGATGCGGCGAAGACGTCCTGGGCCGACGCGTCCGGCGGGATCGCGGCCTGCAGCGACTGCGCAGTTTGCGCGGTCGAAGATGATCGGGCCGAACTGGCGGCGGAAGGCGCCGACGGCGGAGGCGGGGCGGTCAGCCCCTCCAGTTCCGCAAGCGGTGCCGGGGAAGAGGGGGTGCCTTCGTTTGCCCTCGAAACGTCGCTTGCGCTTCGAGCCTGACGCTCCGCCGTCGCCGGTCGTGCCGACGGTCGCGGAACGGCTTGCTGCGTTGCGGCCGTCGAATTCGCCTGACGGGACGCTTCCCGGGGTTTCGATGCCGAAGACGCGGTCGGGTCCCGGCCGCCTGTGGCTGCCGCGGTCTGACGTTGTTCGGTCTGTGGACGCTGTTCGTCGGACGTCTGTGCCGGCGTACGCTCGTCCCGTTCCTCGGGTAGCCTGCTCGCAGATCTCCTGCGTTCGGCCTCCGCCGAGGCGGCGACGACAGCGACCGATTTCGTCGCTGCGGTCTTCGAGGGGTCGGGGCGGGGCGCGCGCGACGGTTCCTGAGTCCGAAGGTCCATCTTGCCGGTGGGAATTTGGACCTGACGGCCGCCGCCGTCGCCGTCGGACGTGTCGTTCGTGTTCGTCGATGCCGAGCGGTTTTGCGGCGTCGGCTGCGCATCCGCGTCCCGCAGCACTTCGAGCGGCGTGAGAAGCAGCGGCGCGGGCTTTCCCTCGGTCGACACGGCCGAAGAAGAATCCATCTGGGCGTCGGGAAGGGCGAGCACGACATCCAGCTGTCGCAACGCCTCAGGGCTCACCACCTCGACGGAGACGGAAATATCCTCGTTCTCGTCGAGAAACTCGCGGTCGAAAATGACCGGCAGCGACGGCATGCCGACAATCAGCCCGACGAAGAGCGATACGTGCAGAAATCCGGATATCGCGCCGCCGCGCCACATTTCGAGCATTGCGCCTTAGCCCCGATGCGGTACGGGCGGGGAGGTGCGGGAGCGCACGCTCCCGCAACCGTCGTCAGGGCGCTTCTTTGGCCTCTTCGTCGCCGGACTCATCGCTGGCGTCTTCGGCATCGCTCGCCGGTCCCTCGTCGCTCGGCGCGTCGGTTACGGTAGCGGCGACGGAGAGTTCCTCGGCTTCGGGCGCGGCGCCGTCTTCGAACACCGCTTCCGCTTCGGCCACGAT
>JAYPTI010000043.1:0-20014 GCA_038133505.1 Alphaproteobacteria bacterium | reverse complement strand
TTCGCCATGCTTCCGACCGCGGCGGTTTCCGGCTATTACATCCACCACCCGCAGGCGCAATATTTCGGAACCGGCAAGATCGGCCGCGACCAGGTGGAGGATTACGCCGCCCGCAAGGGCATGGACGTGGCGACCGCCGAGCGGTGGCTCGCACCCATCCTCGGCTACGCTCGCTGATCCGGAACGCGCGTCTGCCCGATCTTCCACGGCTGGACGGCACATGAATTCACACGAGGAACTGCCCCAGATCTGGCGCGAGCCGGTGCGGGACGAGTGGTGCGACTACAACGACCATCTCAACGTCGCCTATTACATCTTGATCTTCGACCATGCGACGGACGCGTTCTACGATTCCGTCGGTCTCGACGAAGCCTATCGCGCCGCCAGCGGCTGCTCGACCTTCGCCGTCGAGATGCACACCAACTACATCGCCGAAGTGCGCAACGGCGCGCCGGTCTACTGCACGACCCAGCTTCTCGATTGCGACGAGAAGCGCATGCACTACTTCCACCGCATGTTCCACGCCGAAGAGGGCTACCTCGCCGCGACGACGGAGGTCATGGCCGTCCATGTCAACATGAGCGTCCGCCGCGTCGCGCCGATGCCGCCGCCGCTGCTCGAGACGCTCGGCGCGCTGCGCGCAGCGCATGCCGACATTCCGGCGCCCGCGCAGCAGGGCAGCGTGATCGGCATTCGCCGGAAATGAAACGTCGGTAGCCGGGACGCCGCGGGCCAGTTTTGCCTTTGCGCCGGGTTCCGGGCGCGATAAGGTCCACCGGATGGCATTCAACACCTTGAATCCATTTCGTGAATCGGGATTCCGTCCGGGTCCCGGACCGGTCATGACGAGCGCGCGCGGATGACACGGAACAATCTGATCGAGCCGTTCCACCGGTTCTTCCACAACCAGCAGCTTATCCTGCTTCTGCTCGCCATCGTCACGGGCGCCGCCGCCGCGCTCGGCGCCGTCGTGTTCCGCGAGGCCATCGTGCTGATGCAGACGGTGACGTTCGGCGCGTCGATGGAAAAGATGTCCGAGGTGATCGGCGACCTGCCTGCCTGGCATTTCCTCGTCGTGCCCACCGCCGGCGGGTTGCTGATCGGTCTGTTCGTACAATACGCGATGCCGGGCAGGCGCAACCGCGGCGTGGCCGACGTCATGGAGGCGGCGGCGCTCAGGTCCGGCGAAATCTCCCTCAAGGAAGGGCTCGCGGCGGCGGCGGTAAGCGCGGCGTCCATCGGCGTCGGCGCGTCGGTCGGCCGCGAAGGCCCGGTCGTCCATCTCGGCGCGACCCTTTCGACCCTGGTCGCGACCCGTCTCCGGCTCAGCCGGTCGCAGACGGTCACGCTACTCGGCTGCGGCGTCGCGTCGGGCGTCGCGGCCTCGTTCAACGCGCCCATCGCCGGGGTCTTCTTCGCGCTCGAGGTCGTGATCGGCCACTACGCGCTCAGCGCCTTCGCGCCCATCGTGATCGCGGGCGTCGTCGGCACGATCATCTCGCGGCTCTATTTCGGGAATTTCCCGGCCTTCATCATCACCGAGCATTCCATCGTCTCGTTCTGGGAATTTCCGGCGTTCGCGCTGCTCGGCGTCGTCTGCGCGATGGCGGCGGTCATCTTCCTGCGGTCGATCGAATTCACGGCCAATGCCTTCGGAAAACTGCCCGTGCCGCCGTGGATCAGGACCGGCATCGGCGGGTTGTGCGTCGGCGTCATCGCGCTCGCCTTTCCGCAGGTGCTGGGCGTCGGTTACGAGGCGACGGACGTCGCGCTCAAGGGCCAGTACGAGCTCGCCATCCTGATCGCGCTCGTGGCGGCCAAGATGGCGGCGACGGCGATCTCCATCGGCGCGGGCTTCGGCGGCGGCGTCTTCAGCCCGTCGATGTTCGTCGGCGCGATGGTCGGCGGCTCGTTCGGCATCATCGCGACGCAGGTGTTCCCCGATCTCTCGTCGGGCCATTCCGCCTACACGATGGTCGGGCTCGGCGCGGTATCCGGCGCGGTCCTCGGCGCGCCGATCTCGACGATCCTGATCGTCTTCGAGCTGACGGCGGACTATGCGCTGACGATCGCGGTGATGGTCGCGGTGGTGATCGCGTCGGTCATCACGCAGCAGGTCCGGGGCCATTCGTTCTTCACCTGGCAGCTCGACCGGCGCGGCATCAACGTCCGCGGCGGCCGCGAATCCGGGCTGATGTCGTCTACCCGCGTCGAGGACGTGATGAGCCACAGTTTCACCTCCGTGCCGCGCGAGCTGAATATCAACGGGGTGCGCGAGAAGCTTTTGTCGGCACCCTATAGCGAGCTGTTCGTCGTCGACGAGAACGGCGCGCTGTGCGGCACGATCACGCTCGCGGATCTGTCCGACGGCGCGTTCGATCACTCGCTCGACGGCATCGTAAACGCGGGCGACGTCGCGCGGGTGCATCCGCCGTCCCTGCAGGCCGGCGACAATCTGAATGCCGCGCTCGCCCGAATGCAGGATACGGGCGAGGAGCATCTCGCCGTCGTCGAGAACAACGAGACCCGCAAGCTGGTCGGTTTCGTTCACGAGATCGACGTGATGCTGGTCTATAACCGGGCGCTCCTCGAGGCCCGGCGCGAGGAGCGCGGCGAACTCTAGGCCCGGCGCCGAATTGACCGCCTCCGGGGCGCCCCATAAGATTTCGCCGGGTTTGGGGATGAAGAGGCGGTAACGCCCATGGCGCTGATCTTCGCCGTCGATACCGGCGGCACGTTTACCGATATTGCGGCTTTCGACCTGGATACGGGCGACGTTTCGTACGCCAAGGCGCTGACCACCTACGGCGATCTCGTCGACGGCGTGATGCAGTGCGTCGACGAGACGGGCGCCGATCTCGGAGATGCCCTGTTGGCCAAGCACGGCACAACGCTGGTCATCAATACGCTGCTGCAGCGCAATGGCGCGCGCGCGGCTCTGGTCACGACGAAGGGCTTCCGCGATACGCTCGAACTCGGGCGCGGCAACCGGACGAGTCCGTTCCGCATCGACTACCGGCGGACGCCGCCGTTGATTCCCCGCGAGCTCCGGTTCGAGATCGACGAGCGCATCCACGGCCGCGGCGACGATCTTCGCGCTCCCGACCCGGCCGAGGTCGATGCGTTAGCGGACAGGATTGCGGCGCTCGGCGTCGACGCGGTCGCGATATCCTTCGTGAACGGCTATCTCGACGACAGCCACGAAGCCTTCGTCGCCGCGCGGCTGCGCGAACGCCTTCCCGACACATACATCACGGCCGGAACCGAGCTTACCCGCGAATGGTACGAGTACGAACGCTGCTGCACGGCGGCGGCCAATGCCGTCGCCGGTCCGCGGATGTCCACCTACACCCGGCGTCTGGAGAACCGGCTCGCGGAAGCGGGATTCGGCCGGACGCTCTACATGATGGGCTCGAACGGCGGCGTCCTGTCCGTCGACCGCACGCTGCGCGAGCCGATCTCCCTGATCGAATCGGGGCCGGTCGGCGGCTGCATCGGCGCCGGCGCCTATGGCGAGGCGCTCGGCCTGCTGAACCTGATCGCCTTCGACATGGGCGGCACGACGGCCAAATGCGCGGTGATCCGCGACGGCCAGTTCAACCTGCATTCGCCCTATTTCGTCGGCGGTTACGGCGCCGGATTCCCGATCCGGGGTTCCGTCGTCGACATCGTCGAAGTCGGTGCCGGCGGCGGCTCGATCGCCTGGGTGGACGATGCAGGGCGGCTCAATGTCGGGCCGCGCAGCGCGGGCTCCGATCCCGGCCCGGTCGCCTTCGGCCGGGGCGGAACCGAACCCACCGTCACCGACGCGAATCTCATCGTCGGGCGCATCGGCGCCGACGTTTTCCTCGGCGGCGGGCTCGATCTCGACCTCGACGCCGCGCGGGCGGCGGTTTCCGACAAGGTGGCGGCGCCGCTGGGACTTGGCGAACAGCCGGTGGAGACGACCGCCGACGGCATTCTCCAGATCGCGACCGTCAGCATGACCAACGCGATCCGCCAGATCACGGTGGAACGCGGCTACGATCCGCGCGATTTCGGGCTCTTCGTCTTTGGCGGCAGCGGGCCAATCTACGCCGCCGCGCTGGCGCGCGAACTGAGCATTTCGGAGGTGGTGATCCCGCCGGAGCCGGGCAATTTCTCGGCTGTCGGCATGCTGCTCGCCGATGCGCGGCTCGACAGCGCACGCACGATGATCCTCGATCTCGATGCCGAGGCCCTTGCGCAGGTGGCATCGGCGTTCGAGGAAACCGGCCGTTATGCCGCCGAGACGCTGGGCCGGGAGGTCGAAGGCGCCGACGTGGCCCTGTCGCGCAGCATCGACATGCGCTATCGCGGCCAGAAACATACCTTCACCGTGCCGCTCGACGGAATTCCGGACGATATCGGTGCCCTGCGCGTTGCGTTCGAGACCTACTACCGGAACCGGTTCGGCCATTCGGACGGTACCGCGCCGATCGAAATCGTCGGGATCCACGTGAGCGCCTACGCGCGAACCGCGAAACCGGACCTTGCGCGCCTGCGGCGGCCCGCCGTCGAAGGCCCGGCGGAGGTTCGCCGTCGTCCGGTCTATTTCGGCGGCGACGGCGGCTGGGTCGACGCGCCCGTCTATCGGCGCGATGCGTTGCCGTCCGGGTTCGAAGCCGAAGGCCCCCTGGTGATCGAGGAATACGGCTCGACGACGGTCGTCGGCGCCGGGGATCGCTGCCGTATCGGCGATCTCGGCGAAATTCGGATAAGCATCGGAGACTGAGAATGGACGGAATCGCCAAAACCTCGGTCGACCCGATCACGCTGGAAATCATCCGTCATGGCCTGGTCGCGATTCCCAACGAGATCGACGCCAACATCACGCGCACGGCCTTCAGTCCGCTGGTCTACGAATACAAGGATTTCGCCACCGGTCTCGTAGACCCCGAGGGGCGCCTGATCGCGCAGGGATCGGGGTCGATACCGATCTTCGTCGCGAACGCGCTCGGCAACGCGGTGCGCGACGGGCTCGATATCTACGGCGCGGAAAACATTCACGCCGGCGACATCATCATCTCCAACCATGCCGGCACGCTGGGCCAGCACCTGAACAACGTGGTGATGTATACGCCGGTCTTCGCCGATGCGGACGAAGCGGACCTGTTCGGCTTCATGTGCGTTCTGGTGCACTGGATCGACATCGGCGGCGGCGCGGTGGGCTCGTGCAGCGCGACCGACACGACCGACATCTTCCAGGAGGGCATCCAGTACCGCACCGTGAAGCTGTGGAACCGCGGCGTTCGCAACGACGAGCTCTACCGGATCGTCGAGTACAACACGCGGTTTCCGGCGATGGTGCTGGGCGATCTCGACGCCCAGCTCGCCGGTACGCTGGCCGGGCACGACAAGGTGCAGGCGCTGATCGCACGCTACGGGGCCGCCACGGTGCGTGCCGCCATCGAGGCGATCTGGGACCAGTCCGAAGCGGTCGCGCGGGACGCCGTGCGGGCGCTTCCCGACGGTGTCTGGCGGGCCGAGTCCTTCCTCGACGACGACGGCATCGACGGCTCGCCCGTCCCCGTGGGCATCGAGGTCCGGATCGACGGGGATCGGATGACGATTGACTTTTCCGGGTTGGGGAAGGAATTGCGCGGGCCGCTCAATTCGGGCGTGCTAGGCGGCGCCTATCCGGCCGCCCGGATCGCGTTCAAAATTCTCACCGCGCCGGACGAACCGGCGAACGAGGGGTGTTTCCGGCCGCTGGAAATCGTCATCCCCGACGGTACCTTCCTGAGCGCCGGGCCAACGGCGCCCATGGGCCTGTACAGCGCGACCCTGCCGACCGTGATCGACACCATCGTCCGGGCCGTCGGCGCCGCCGCGCCGCAGGTGGCCGCGGGCGGCCATCACGGCTCGTTCTGCGCGCACTGGTTCTTCGGCAAGGACCCTGCAACGGGCGAACTGTTCCAGCAGCTGGATACCGGTCACGGAGGATGGGGCGCGACGGCGGGCAGCGACGGTTCCGGGCCGTTCAAGACGATGGCGCACGGCGATACGCTCGACGTCCCGGTCGAAGTCCAGGAAGCGCTCAATCCGCTGCTCGTCGAATCCATCGAACTGAGAACGGACTCGGCGGGAGACGGCGCGTCGCGCGGCGGTCTGGGGACCGAGAAGGTGGTGCGCGCGATGGCCGACTGTCAGGTAAGCGTCCAGATCGACCGCACGAAATGCACGCCGTGGGGGCTCGACGGCGGTGTCGACGGGGAGCCAGGCGACGCCTTCGCGGAGCCCGCCGACGGCGACGCGCGGCGGGTACTCAAGGGCACGATCTCGCTGAAGCAGGGCGACAGGTTCCGCCTGAAGACAGGCGGGGGCGGCGGCTTCGGCAGACCCGTGGACCGGGATCCTGACCGCGTCGCCGCCGATGTCGCGGGCGGCTATATCAGCCGCAGCCGCGCGGAAGCGGTCTATGGCGTCGTTCTGGACGAGAAAGGCGCCGTCGATGCCGCCGCCACGGACGCGGCACGGTCCGCGCGGCGCTGATGACGCGGCGCTAGTACGTCGGCTTGAGTTTCAGCCAGTCGTACCGGTCGATGGATTTGACGTCGAACTTGGTCGGCTCGTTGCCGCGCAGCACCAGCAGCGGTACGTCGACGCCCGGGTCGCCGAGCGCCCAGACCTTGCGATAATAGTCGGCGAGGCCCGAGACAGGCACGCCGTCGACGCCGAGCAGCATGTCGCCCTGCCGCACGCCCGCGTTCCAGCCGGGGCTGTTCTCCTGCACGCGCGCGACGAACAGGCGCCCCTGTATCTCCTGCGCCGCAATGCCGAGCCACGGGCGGCGGTTGCGATCGGATTTCCCCTTGGCGATCAGGTCGGCGAGGATCGGCTTCAGCGCGTCGATCGGGATGAACATGTTGCCCGGATAGACGCGGTCTTCCTCCTGCAGCGCGTCGGGGACGATCAGCGAGCCGATGCCGACCAGCTTGCCGGCCGGATCGATGAGCGCCGCGCCGCCGAAATTGCCGTAGGGCGGCGAGGTGAAGATCGCCACGTCCAGCAGGTACTCCCAGTAGCCGGCGAATTCCCGCAGGTCGACGACGAAGGCGCCCATCGCCTGCGCAGGACCGCCGTGCCCCGCGACCAGCACCGGCTGTTTCTGCTCCAGCCCGGCGGACGTGCCCATCTCCATCGGCTTAACGCCGAGCGGCCGCGCCGCCTTCAGGAGACCGAAGCCCGTATCGTGATCGTAGGCGACGATGGTTGCCGGAAAAGCCTTGCCGCCGGCCGTTTCCACCTGCACGTCGTCCGCCTCGAGGATGCCGTAGCCGATGGTGAGCACCAGCCCGTCTCCGTCGATGACGACGCCGCTGCTTTCGCGCTCCGTGCCGAGCGACCGTGCGGTCCGGGCATCGGACGGCACGCGCGCCGTTACCTTGACGATGGATTCGAGGATTTCGGGGCCGAAGGACGGCTGTTGCTGCTGCGCGTCAGCCGGCGCGGGGACGGCCAGCGAAAGCGCCAGAACGCCGAAAAGGATGCCGAGAGCTCTCATGGCCAACCCTCCATACGTCGCGGGACAATCTTAAACGTCGGTACGCGGAAAGGGGAAGAAACGGATTGCGCCTCGCTCGAACGTGATCGCCTCACGCCGCGGGATGCGATTCGCCGCGTCGGCCGCGCAAGCCGCACCGGCGCTGGTATACTCGGCGAATGACATCCGAAACGTCAGAAACGGCGTCCGCCTCGCGGCCCCCCGCCGCCCCGCCTGCGCGGTGGCTCGCCGGGCTCAACGCCCCGCAGCGCGACGCGGTCGAGAGCCTCGACGGCCCGTTGCTGGTCCTTGCCGGCGCCGGCACCGGCAAGACGCGCGTGCTGACGACGCGCATCGCCAATATCCTCGTCTCGCGCAAGGCGTGGCCGAGCCAGATTCTCGCCGTTACCTTCACCAACAAGTCGGCGCGCGAGATGCGCGACCGCGTCGCGGCGATGATCGGCGGTGCGACCGAAGGCCTGTGGATCGGCACGTTTCACGCGATCTCGACGCGTATCCTGCGGCGACACGCCGAACTGGCCGGGCTGAAGTCGAACTTCACGATCCTGGATCAGGACGATCAGATCCGCCTCGTGAAGCAGATCATCGAGGCGGAGGACATCGACGACAAGCGCTGGCCGGCCCGCGCCGTGCACGCCGCGATCGAGCGCTTCAAGGACCGCGGCCTGACGCCCGACAAGGTCGGCGTCGCCGAGGCGGGCGACATCGCCGACGGACGTATCGGCGAGCTCTACAAAATCTATCAGGACCGGCTGACGACGCTGAATGCGGCCGATTTCGGCGACCTGCTGCTGCATTGCCTGACGGTGTTCATGCAGAACCCCGACGTGCTCGCCGAGTATCAGAACCAGTTCCGCTACGTCCTCGTCGACGAATACCAGGATTCCAACGTCGCGCAGTATCTGTGGCTGCGCCTGCTGTCGCAGGGCCGCAACAACATCTGCTGCGTCGGCGACGACGACCAGTCGATCTACTCGTGGCGCGGCGCCGAAGTCGGCAACATCCTGCGCTTCGAGAAGGACTACCCCGGCGCGAAGGTCATCCGGCTGGAGCAGAACTACCGCTCGACCCAGCCGATCCTGTCGGCCGCATCCGGGCTGATCGCCAACAACCGCGGCCGGCTCGGCAAGACGCTGTGGACCGAGGTGGAGGAGGGCGATCCGATCCAGGTCCGCGCCGTCTGGGACGGCGAATCCGAGGCGCGCTTCGTCGGCGAGGAGATCGAGGCGCTGCAGCGCGAGGGCAACGCGCTCGACGGGATCGCCATCCTCGTGCGCGCGAGCTTCCAGATGCGCGAGTTCGAAGAGCGGCTGATCACCCTGGGTATTCCGTACCGGGTCGTCGGCGGCCCGCGTTTCTACGAGCGCCAGGAAATCCGCGACGCGCTGGCCTATCTGCGCCTGATCGCCCAGCCCGACGACGATCTCGCGCTGGAGCGCATCATCAACGTGCCGCGGCGCGGTCTCGGCGACGCGACGGTGCAGACGCTTCATATCTACGCGCGGGCGCAAGGCATATCGCTGTATGAATCCTCGCGCCGCCTGATCGAGACCGACGAGTTGCGTCCGCAGGCGCGCTCCGCGCTGCGGCGGCTGATCGAGGATTTCGAGCGCTGGCGCGTCCAGATGCTGGCCGACGATCATGTCGACCTGGTCGAAACCGTGCTCGACGAATCCGGCTATACCGAGATGTGGATGAAGAGCAAGGCGGCGGACGCGCCCGGCCGGCTCGAAAATCTCAAGGAACTGGTCTCGGCGGTGGGCGAATTCGAGTCGCTCGAGGGCTTTCTCGAACACATCAGCCTCGTCATGGACCGCGACGACGGCGCCTCCGGCGAAATGGTCAGCCTGATGACGCTGCATGCCGCCAAGGGGCTCGAATTCGACAATGTTTTCCTGCCCGGCTGGGAAGAAGAGGTGTTTCCCAACCGCCGGTCGGTCGACGACGGCGGCTCGGCCGCGCTCGAGGAGGAACGCCGTCTCGCCTATGTCGGCCTGACGCGCGCCAAGCGGCGGGTATGGATCATCCATGCCTCCAGCCGCCGGGTCTACAACCAGTGGCTCTCCTGCGCGCCGTCGCGCTTCATCGACGAGCTGCCGGCCGAACTGGTCGATCACGTCGTCGAGCCCGGCCTCTACGGCGGCGTCGCCGAACCCGGGTTCGGCTCCGCGTCCGACGACTGGGGCACGCCGCGCCAGGGCCGCGGGCCCGGCTACGACCGCATGCGGGCCGGCCGCGGTTCGGCGGGCGGCCGCCTGCAGGAGGATGCCGCGCCGATACTGACGTCGAGCGTCGCGCCCGGCACGCGGATCTTCCACCAGAAATTCGGCTATGGCACCGTGCGGTCCAACGACGGCGGCAAGCTCGAGATCGATTTCGAAAAGGCGGGGACGAAGAAGGTGATGGAAAGCTTCGTCGAGCCCGCATGAGCGAGCCGGAAATCTGGGAAATCGCCGTCGAGGTCGGCGACAAGGAGGCGGTGGCCGCGATCGAGGAGATCGTCGCGGAGGTCGCGGAGAGCACCGCCGCCTTCGAGGACGACAAGACCAAGGGATGGCGCGTCACCGGCTATGCGACGGAAGCCCCCGACGAAGCCGCCCTTCGTAGACGCCTGCAAAGCGCTGCGGCGGACGCCGGGCTCGGCGCGCTCGATATCCGCATCGGCCCGATGCCGCCGACCGACTGGGTCGCGGAGGTCGAGAAGACCCTGAAGCCCATCTCGGTCGGCCCCTATTACATTTACGGCTCGCACGTCACCGACCCGCCGCCGGACGGCGCCGTCGCGATACACGTCGATGCCGGGCTCGCCTTCGGGACCGGAAACCACGAAACCACCCGCGGCTGCCTGATGGCGCTCGAGCGGCTGTTTCCCGAAACCGGGCCGGGCAATCCGCTCGATGTCGGCACCGGCAGCGGCATCCTCGCCATCGCGCTCGCGAAACGCTACGGCGTGCGCGCGTTCGGTAGTGACATCGACCCGATCGCCATCGACGTCGCGCGCGAAAACGCGGAGATCAACGGCGTTGCCGATCTGGTCGGCTTCACGGTCTGTGCCGGGCTTGAAGCCCCGGAGATTGCCGCGCGCGGGCCGTACGACCTGATTTTCGCCAATATCGTCGTCGATCCGCTGGTCGCGCTTGCCGGCGATCTCACCGGCGCGCTTGCGGACGGCGGGCGGCTTGTGCTTTCCGGCATCCTTGCAGAGCAGGCGAGCCGAATCCTCGATGCGTACGGCACGGGCCAGGGGTTGCGCGCGTCCGGCGTCGTGGCGCTGGCCGAATGGCGGACGATGATATTCGAGAAGGCCTGAGGCCCGGCGGTCAGTTCGGCTTGGCGCCCGTCTGCGTCTGGAAGGCCGCAAAGGCTTCCTTGAAGCCGTTAAGCGAGAAATTGACCCGGAGCGGCCGTCCGTTCGGCTGACGGAACATCACCTGGCCCTTCGCCGCGTTGAAGAACAGATTCTTCACGTCGCTCGCAAACGGGAAGGATCCTTGGCAGCCGTTCACGTTGCACAGGCGTAGCGGGAACTTAACCGCTTCGGTGTCGTCCATTACCAGCGTCAGGCCTGCCGGCAGCAGGATTCCGAGCGGCGCGGTGATGGCGACGACATTGGCGTTCTTCTGGCCGGAGCCGACGATAGAGACGTTGAGGACCCGTTTTCCGCTCTGCCGGAAGATAATGTCCTGCACGAGCACGCAACCGCCGGCGGCGGGCGCTCCGCGGCATTTCAGGGTCCAGTCCCCGATTTTCTGGCTGGTTTCGTCATTGCCCTGGGCGCGGGCGCTGTGCGGCAGGGCGGCCGTGGACGCCAGCGCCGCAAACAGGAATGCTGTGCGGAGGAAGCGTCGCGCGGTGCCGGACGGTACGGTTCGCATGACGCAAGCCTACGGTATTCGGCGGCGGACCTGCAACGGTATTGTCTCCGATTTCTCAAGACTTTACCGTGCTGCACCAGAATTTCGAAGGTGACGGATGCCGACCACCCCTGCGACGGAAGAACTGCTGCGAGGCCTCGCGGCCTCCGCGTTCGACGTAACGCTCGAAGATGCGCCCGCATTGCTGGCCGAAATGGCCGGCGACATCGATCCGACCGACGCCGCCGCCCGCATCGAGGCGATCCGTGCCGGGCGCGAGGCGTCCGCCGTGCGCGGTCCCGCGCCGCGGGAGCGGCTCGCTTCGCTGCGGGAGAAAATGGCAGGCGCGTCGCTCGACGGTTTTCTCGTGCCGCTGGCGGACGAGCATCAGGGCGAGTTCATTCCGCCCCGCGCCCAGCGTCTCGCCTGGCTGACCGGCTTCGGTGGCTCCGCCGGTCTGGCGATCGTGCTGGCCGACCGTGCGGCGATCTTCGTCGACGGGCGCTACACGCTGCAGGTCCGCCATCAGGTCGACACGGCCGTCTTTACGCCCCACCACCTGATCGAGGCGCCGCCGGACCGCTGGCTTGCGGAAAACGCGGGCAAGGGCATGCGTGTCGGGTTCGACCCGTGGCTTCATACCAAGGCCGGAATCGACCGGCTGCGGCGCGGATGCGAACGCGCGGGCGCGGAACTCGTGCCGGTGGACGCGAACCCTCTGGACGCGGCATGGGCGGACCAGCCGCCGCCGCCGCTCGGGCCGGTCGTGCCCCATGCGGACGACGTCGCTGGCCGGTCTTCCGCCGACAAGCGCGCCGAGGCGGCCGCGACCGTGGCTGAGGACGGTGCGGATGCGGCGGTCCTGAGTGCGCCGGATTCGATCGCATGGCTGCTGAACGTCCGCGGCTGCGACGTCGGCAACACGCCGTTGCCGCTTAGCTACGCGATCCTCCATGCCGGCGGCGCGGTCGAATGGTTCGTCGATCCGCGCAAGCTGCCCGCGGCGACCCGCGAACATGTCGGCGCGGACGTTTCGGCCATGGAACCGGGCGCCTTCGGGGACCGGCTCGATGCGCTGGGCGCCGCGAAGAAGCGCGTCCGGCTCGATACGGCGAGCTGCCCCGAATGGATCCGGCTGCGGCTCGAAGCGGCGGGAGCGAACGTCGGGTCGGGCGGCGATCCCTGCACGCTGCCCAAGGCGCGCAAGAATGCCGTCGAAATCGCAGGCACGCGCGACGCCCATGTCCGCGACGGCGCGGCGCTGACGTCGTTTCTCGCATGGCTGGCCGCGGAAGCGCCGAAGGGCGGAGTCACCGAAATGTCCGCCGTCGACCGCCTGTTCGAATTCCGGCGCCGGGACCCGGGGTTTCGGGGCAACAGCTTCGATACGATCTCGGGAAGCGGGCCGAACGGCGCGATCGTGCACTATCGCGTCACGCCCGGGACCGACCGCGCGTTGACGCCCGGCGACGTCTATCTCGTCGATTCCGGCGGCCAGTACCGCGACGGCACGACGGACGTGACGCGGACGGTCTATATCGCGAACGGGACGGGCGCGCCCGACGATGCGCGCGAGATGAACACCCGCGTCCTGCGCGGCCATATCGCGATCGCGACGGCTCGGTTTCCCGTCGGAACATCCGGCACGCAGCTCGATGCGCTGGCCCGCCTCGCGCTGTGGGAGGCGGGCGCCGACTACGATCACGGGACCGGCCACGGCGTCGGCAGCTATCTCGGCGTCCACGAAGGCCCGCAGCGGATTTCAAAGCAAGGACCGTCGGTACCGCTGGAGCCGGGCATGATCGTTTCCAACGAACCGGGCTATTACCGAACCGACGGGTTCGGCATCCGCATCGAGAATCTTGTCGTGGTCCGGGCGGCGGAGATGGGCGGCAGCGCCGAACGGGACCTGCTCGAATTCGAGACCCTGACGCTCGCCCCCATCGACCGGGCCCTGATCGAGCCGTCCCTGATGTCGGCGGCGGAACTGGGCTGGCTCAACGCCTATCACGCGCGCGTCCGCGAGACGGTGGGGCCGCTGGTGGACGACGCGACGCGATCCTGGCTGGCGGCGGCGACGGCCCCGCTTCAGTAGGTTCGTCGGCTTTCAGGCGCCGACCAGCGCGCGCCAGTCTTCCTCGCTGAGAATCTCGACGCCGAGTTCCGCGGCCTTCTTCGCTTTGGAGCCCGCATCCGCGCCGACAACGACGTAGTCCGTCTTTTTGGACACCGACCCCGAAACCTTGGCGCCGAGGGATTCCGCCTTCGCCTTGGCCTCGTTCCGGGTCATGGTTTCCAGCGTGCCGGTGAAGACGACCGTCTTGCCCGCAACCGGCGAATCCGCGCTTTGCGGCGCTTCCACCTCTTCGATCGTGAGCTGCGAGGCCAGATCGTCGAGCATCCTGAGGTTTTCGGCGTTTTCGCTGTCGAAGAAACCTGCGAGTTCGTCCGCCACCGCCATGCCGATCGTGTCGATGCTGCACAGCTCGGCATAGGCCTCGCCGATGTTCTCGGGCTTTTTCTCTTCCTCGCGGTTCGCGTGCCGCTCCGCGCTGACCTTCGCCATAGCCACGCCCCACGCCTCGAACCAGCAGTAGGTGCGCGCCAGCAGCCGCGCCGTGGCTTCGCCGACCTGCCGGATGCCGAGCGCATAGATGAAGCGGTCGAGCGGGATCGTGCGGCGCGCCTCGATGGCGGCAAAGAGGTTGTCGACGGATTTCTCGCCCCAGCCGTCCCAGCGCTTGAGCGGATCGAGATCGTTCTCGTCGTCCCGCGCCTTGAGGGTAAAGATGTCTCCCGGCGTCGTCACCAGGCCGCGCTCGAAGAATGCCTTCACCTGCTTTTCGCCTAGCCCGTCGATATCGAAGGCGTTGCGGCTGACGAAATGCTTCAGGCGCTCGACCTGCTGCGCCGGGCAGATGAGCCCACCGGTGCACCGGCGCACGGCCTCTCCCGGTTCGCGCACGGCGACGCTGCCGCATTCGGGGCAGTGATCGGGATAGACGTACGGTTCGGCGTCGTCCGGCCGCTGCGCCGCGATGACTTCCAGGACCTGCGGGATGACGTCGCCGGCGCGTTGGATCGTCACCGTGTCGCCGATATGGAGGTCGAGCGCGCGGATATAGTCCTCGTTGTGCAGCGTCGCGTTGGAGACGACGACGCCGCCGACGGTCACCGGCTCCAGCCGCGCCACCGGCGTCAGCGCGCCGGTGCGCCCGACCTGTATGTCGATGGCGCGCACGATCGTCTGCGCCTTCTCGGCCGGGAACTTGTGCGCGATCGCCCAGCGCGGCGCGCGGCTGACGAAGCCGAGCCGTTCCTGCCAATCCAGCCGGTCGACCTTGTAGACGATGCCGTCGATGTCGTAGCCGAGCGTGGCGCGCTTGATCCCGACGGCCTCGTGCAACGCGATGGCTTCCGCGGCGCCGTTGCAGCGCTTCGCCTCCTCGTTGACGGGAAATCCCCAGCTATCCAGCCGCCGGAGCGCTTCCCACTGGGTATCCGCGATGCGTCCGCTGACCTCGCCCCAGCTATAGGCGAAGAACCGCAGGGGGCGGCTCGCGGTGATCTCCGGGTCGAGCTGGCGCAGTGAGCCGGCGGCGGCATTGCGCGGGTTGGCGAAGACGGGCTCGCCCGCCGCGACGCGGGTCTCGTTCAGCGACGCGAAGTCCTCGTTGCTCATGTAGATCTCGCCGCGGACTTCGAGGACGTCGGGGACGTTGCCGCGGATGATGTCCGGAATGTCGCGGATGGTCCGGATATTGCGGGTGACGTTCTCGCCCTCGCGGCCGTCGCCGCGGGTCGCGCCGAGCGTGAACCGGCCCTTCTCGTAGCGCAGCGTGATCGACAGCCCGTCGATCTTGGGCTCGGCGACGAGCATCACGTCATCGTTCTCGCCGAGATTCAGGAACCGTCGGATGCGGTCGACGAAATCGGTCACGTCCTCGCCGCTGAACGCGTTGCCCAGCGACAGCATCGGCACGGAATGCCGGACCTTGCCGAACCCGGCCGACGGTGCGGCACCGACCCGGCCGCTCGGGCTGTCCTCGCGGATCAGTTCGGGGAAGGCGTTTTCGATCGCCGTGTTCCGCTGGCGGAGCGCATCGTACTCGGCGTCGGAAACGGAGGGTGCGTCGTCCTGGTAGTAGCGCTTGTCGTGGGCGGAGATTTCTCCGGCGAGCCGGGCGAGTTCCGCCGCCGCCTCTTTCTCGGTCATCGTCTCGATGTCTTTTTCGTCGGGCATCTTTGCTTTCGAAGGAGCTCTAGCGGGCGATTTCGGCGATCAGGCTGTCGGCGGCGGCGCGCGCTTCCTCGGTGATCTTCGCGCCCGCCAGCATGCGGGCGATTTCCTCGCGCCGTTCGTCGTTCGACAGGACGGAAATCGCCGTCGTCGTGGTTTCGCGGCCGTTGCGCGCCGCGACGTCCTTCCGGACCCGGAAATGCGTGTTGCCGCGGGCGGCGACCTGCGGGGAGTGGGTGACGACGAGCACCTGCGCCTCGCCCGCCAGCCGATGCAGCCGGTCGGCGACAGCGGCCGCGGTAGCCCCGCCGACGCCGGCGTCGACCTCGTCGAAGACCAGCGTGTCGACCCGGTTCGTTCGCGCGAGGACGACCTTGAGCGCGAGCAGCAGTCGCGCCAGCTCGCCGCCCGAGGCGACCCGGTCGACGGGGCCGGGCGGCTGTCCGGGGTTGGCGGCGACCTCGAACCGGATCTGGTCGAGACCGTCCGGGCCGCCGTCCGTCGCATCCGACGTCTCGATGGAGGTGGCGAAGCGCGCCTTTTCAAGCCGAAGCGACGGCAGTTCCTCTGCAATCGCGGCGTCGAGCCGCGCCGCCGCTTCGCGCCGCGCCGCACTGAGCTCCAGCGCCGCCGTCTCGTAGGCCTCGCGTTTCTGCGCGGCGTCGGCTTCGAGCGCGGCGATATCCTTGTCGGCACTGTCGAGCGCATCGAGCTTCGCCGCGAACGCGTCGCGCAGCGCGGCGAGCGAATCCACGTCGGTGTTGTGTTTGCGGGCGAGCGCCCGGAGCGCGAACAGCCGTTCTTCGAGCTGTTCGAGCCGGCCGGGGTCCTGGTCGATGCCGCGAAGCACTTCGTTCAGCAGATCGCCTGCTGTCGCCGCTTCGTTCGTCGTGCGGTCGAGCGCTTCCAGCGCCTCGCGCAGCCGGCCCGCCGCCTGCTCGTTGGCGCGTTCGAGCCCCCGCATGACCTTCGATAGCCGCGTCTGGAGCCCGTCACGCCCGCCGAGGACGGCCTGCGCCTGCTCGATGGCCTCGACGATCTTTTCGCTGTTCATCATCATCGCGCGCGTCTCGGACAGGCTCGCGTCCTCGCCCGGCTGCGGGTCCATGTCCGCCAGTTCGGCATGGACATGGCGGAGATAGTCTCCTTCCTCGGCGATGCGGGCGATATCCGCACGCGCGTCCGCCAGCCTGCCTTCGGCGTCGCGCATCGCGCTCCAGGCCGTCCGCACGTCGCGGACCTGACCGGTCAGGTGGCCGAAGGCGTCGAGCGCGGCACGGTGGTTCACCGGGTCGAGCATGCCGTGGCTCGCGAATTGCCCTTCGATCTCGACCAGCGTTTCGCCGATCGTTCGCAGCGCGGCGACGCTGACCGGCTGATCGTTGACGAAACCGCGGCTGCGCCCGTCAGCCGCAATCGTGCGGCGCAGGACGAACGCCTCGCCGGCCTCCGGCGGATCGATATCGTGCTCCCGGAGCAGGTCGAAAACGGGGTGCTTGTCGGGGAGTTCGAAAGAGGCCGTCACGGACGTGCGGGCGTCGTCGTCGGCTGCCGTCCGGGCGTAGGATGCATCGGCCCGCGCGCCAATGGCGAGCCCGAGCGCGTCGAGGAGGATGGATTTGCCGGCGCCCGTCTCGCCGGTCAGGACGCACAGGCCGCCGTCGAATTCTAGATCGAGCCGGTCGATCAGGACGAAATTGCGGATGGAGAGCGACGCCAGCATCGGCGCTCAGAAAAGCCAGTCCCAGGTGCGCGAGAAGAAGCCCTTTTCCTCCTGTTGCTCGCGCAGGTCCGAGCCCGTCGCGACATAGTAGGTGTCCACGTACCATTCGCTGCCCGGGTAGTTGTGCCCGAGGACCGCGGCGACCTTGCGCGCCTCGTCCGTTATGCCGAGCGCCGTGTAGGCTTCCACGAGGCGGTGAAGCGCTTCGGGGACGTGGGTCGTCGTCTGATAGCTTTCGACGACTCGCCGGAAACGGTTGACCGCCGCCGCATAGTGCTGGCGTTCGAGGTAGAACCGGCCGATTTCCATCTCCTTGCCGGCAAGATGGTCGCGGGCGAGGTCGATCTTCAGTTTGGCGTCGCGGGCGAATTTGCTCTCCGGGAAACGCTTGATGACGTCTTCCAGCGACTGGAGCGCCTCGCGCGTCGCGAGCTGATCGCGCGCCACGTCGGAAATCTGCTCGTAATAGGCCAGCGCCCGAAGATAGTAGGCGTAGGGCGTATCCCGATTGCCGGGGTGCAGGCGGATGAAGCGGTCGAGGCCGATGATCGCGTCGTCGTATTCGTTGGCCTGGTAGTGCGAATAGGCGGCCATGAGCTGGGCCTTGGTCGCCCAGGTGGAATAGGGATGCTGCCGCTCCACCTCTTCGAACTGCTTGGCGGCCTCGTTGTATTTTCCTGTCTCGAGGGCGTTCACGGCGGCGTTGTAGAGGGGCTCTACCTTCTGCTCGACATAGACTTCCTCGTCGGAGCTGCAGGCGCCCAGAAACGCGCAGGCCGTCAGGGCAATAACGAAAAGTCTCAATCCGGTTTTCATCGTATCGGCCGTCGGAAATTCGATCGGGCGTTTATAGCACAGCAACGCGGATTCGTGCATTGAGCAACGAAAAAGGCGCCGGACTTCCGGCGCCTTCCGAAGGGGGTATGCCCAGCTGGGGGGCAGGATCAGGCGACCGCCTCGATTGCTTGCGCTTCGACGGCGTGACGGCGGGGCTCGGCGTCGACCAGCGTCCACGCCGTGTCGTCGTCGAAGACGGCCCGCAGAAGGGCATTGTTCAGTTCGTGACCCGACCGGGAGGCCCGTACCTCGCCGATGATGGGCCCGCCCGCGAGGTAGAGATCGCCGATGCAGTCGAGGATCTTGTGGCGGACGAATTCGTCCGCATAGCGAAGGCCTTCCTCGTTCAGGATCCGGTCCTCGCCGACGACGACGGCATTGTCGAGCGATCCGCCCAGCGCGAGACCGGCGCTGCGCAGCGCATCGACTTCCTTCTCGAAGCCGAACGTGCGCGCCCGCGCGATATCCGCCTTGAAGTCGCTGTCGAGGTTCTCGAACGCGTACTGCTGGCGGTCGATCGCGGCATTGTCGAAGTCGATCTCGAACGACAGGCTGAATTCGTCGGACGGCAGGATCGTCAGCGAGCGGTCGCCGTCGCCGACCGTGACCGGCTTCAGGATCTTGATCGCCTTGCGCGGAGCTTCCAGCTCGACGACGCCGCCGCACTCGATGAGGAACACGAACGGCGCGGCGCTGCCGTCCATGATCGGGATTTCGGGGCCGTCGACCTCAATCACGAGATTGTCGATCTCGCAGCCGGCGAGGGCGGACATCAGATGCTCGATGGTGCTGACCGTCGTGCCGTAATCGTTGCCGACCGTCGTCGCAAGCTGCGTGTCGACGACCTTGGACCAGTCGACGACGATTTCGCTGGCGCCGTTGACCAGGTCGGTGCGGCGGATGCGGATGCCCGCATTCGCTTCGGCCGGTTTCAGGTTCAGCGTGGTCTTGCGGCCGGAGTGAAGGGCGATGCCGGTGCAGCCGATTGCCGATTTGAGGGTTTTCTGTTTTGTCACGCTTGCGGTCTTTTTATGTGAATATCGACGGGTCGTTCGGTTAAGCGGCTGAGCCGCAAAGCTTTTCAGGGTCTTCGTCCGCCGTTTCCCGTCTGGGGCCGGTTCCGCGATACGCCCGGAGCGGGTTTCGAGGCCGAGTCGGACCCTCGCAGTGTGTTTACCAAAACCGGCCTCTCAAACTCAAATCAACAAATGTTACAGAATGTTACGCGATTCCGAGGGTTAAGCTTGCGTTAGGACTTATCCACAAAAGCAACGCCGGGCCCGCCGGTCGGACGGGCCGGGGGCGAATGGTGTCCGCGCGCGGCGATTGGTCTCCGCGCGAGGCGGGGTTAGTTGGCCTGGCGGCGCAAAAATGCCGGAATTTCAAGCAGATCGTCGTCCGCCTGGGACGTTTTCAGCCTGTCTTCCGGGTCGACGCCGGCGAGACGCGGCTGTTCCACGGCCCTGGGCGGTTCCGGCCGTTGTTCGGCAGCCGGTGCCTCGGGGGCCGCCGGAGCCGCCGGTGCGGGCGATTCGGCGCGCCGTTCCGCGGCGGGCGCCGAAGCCGGTTCCGGGGCTCTTTCCCGGGTTCCGCCGGTGATTCGCTGGAACAGGCTTCCGCTCCGCCGTTTCGGCTCGACTTTGCTGCCGCCGTTGATCAGGTCCGCTTCCTTGAACGGATCGGACCGGCCTGTCGAATCGGTGGGAGCTCGCGGATCGGCGGGCGGCGGCGGCATGAACGCGTCGTTGCGCATGACGAGGCGCGGCTCTGACGCTGCCGGCTTTTCCGCGGCAGCCGGTGCCGGGGCTGAGGCTTCGGCCGGAGCAGGTATGGGG
>JAYPTI010000042.1:7840-20237 GCA_038133505.1 Alphaproteobacteria bacterium | reverse complement strand
CTCTTCGACGATGCTGTCGCCCGCGATCAGGCCGATGGCGAAGGCCTTGATGAGACCGCCGACATAGCCGACGCGCGGGCCGCCCTCGATGCCGCCGACGGCGGACCCGGCGGCGTAGAGGCCAGGGACCGGCCGACCGGCGCGGCCGAGGACGCGGCCCTTGCCGTCGACCGACAGCCCGCCCGACGTCACCGTGATCCCGGCGCACAGCGGCACGGCATGGAACGGCGGCTCGGCGATGGGGAGCGCCTCGTAGACGGCGGTGTTGCGCTTCGGCGCGAGGCCGGACATGTCGCCCGCCGCGATCGCCGCGTTATAGGCGGCAACGGTGTCGGCAAGCCCGGCCGGGTCGATCTTCGCCGCGGCGGCGAGCCCGTCGAGCGTATCGGCCGTGATCAGCGTCCCGCCGTTGTCGGTCATGGACGGGTTGGGCGGCACGATGTCGGCGGTCTTCGCGTCCTCCCACCCGGCCGCGTCGAACACGGCGGTGGCGGACAGCGGATCGTCGAGACCGGCGATGGCGTTGGCGAAAAAGACGCCGCCGTTGCCCTCGTCCGCGAAGCGACGGCCGTCCGGCGCGACGACGATGGATTTGGCGCACAGCACGTCGAGCTGCGGATAGGGCCACAGACGCTCGTCCGTCATCGCATCCCGGCTGAGCACGTGGCCGTAGAACTTGTCCATGCCCACGGTCGCCGCCCCGATGGCCGTCGCCATGCGGATGCCGTCGCCGCGCCCGGTCTGCGTGTTGCGCTGGCGGATGCGCTCGGCGGCGGGCTGGATATGCCGGGCGACTAGGTCGGTGTTGGCCTGGAAGCCGCCGTCGGCGACGACGACGGCACGCGCCACGACGGTCTCAAGTCCGTCGGCGGTCTCGAACTCGATGCCGGCGACACGGCCGGCCTCGGTCAGGATGCGCATCGCGCGGGCGCCGCGGCGCAGCTCGCCGCCCTTTTGCGCAAGCCGCGCACCGAGGAGCTGCAGGAACTGGTTGGGGCCGCTGTCCTCCCAGTCGAGCCCGGCGCGCATCTCGCGCAGCGGGGCGAGCATGGGGACGCCGCTGACCCGCCGGGGGTGCGCCTCGAACTCGGCGCCGCGCGCGCGCATCCAGTCCATGGTAGCGGCCGCGCGGTCGGCGATGGCGCGCATCAGATCCTCGCGCACGTCGCCGTCGGACGCCTTGACGGCCGCATCGAACAGCGTGTCGGCGGGCTCTTCCGGACTGAGATAGGCAACGTGCAGCGCGCCGGTGGCGACGCGGGAGTTGCAGACGTAGAGCTCGTCCGCCCCTGCTTCGAGCACCAGCGGGCGCAGCCCGTCCTCCGCGATGCGGTTAGCGGCGGTCAGGCCGGCGAATCCGCCGCCGATGATCGCAACGTCGTAAGTCGTATCGGAAGTCATGCGTCGTCCCCGTAGAAGTGTTCCGTCAGCTTAGTATACGGGGCAGGAACAGGGCGATAGCCGGGAAGAACACGACCAGCAGCAGCCGGACGATATCGGCGGCGAAGAACGGCAGGATGCCGCGGAAGATGGTCGACAGCGGTACGTCGGGCAGCATCGACTTGAGGACGAACACGTTGAGGCCGATGGGCGGCGTGATCAGGCTGATCTCGACCACCATCACCATGACGATGCCGAACCAGACCAGATCGAAGCCGAGCCCTTCCACGACCGGCACGAAGATCGGCACGGTCAGGAAGATCATCGCGAGCCCTTCGATCACGGTGCCGAGCACGACGTAGAAGCCGAGAATGATCAGGATGATGACGATGGGCGGCAGCGACAGCGTCTCGATCCATTCGACCATCTCGAACGACAGGCCGGACAGGATGACGAAGTTGTTGAGGACCAGCGCGCCGATGATGATCGTGAAGATCAGCGCCGACGTCCGCGCCGCCTCGAGGATGGCCTCGAACAGGATGCGCCAGGTCATGCGGCGGCGGCCGATGGCGAAGGCGAGCGCGCCGATGGCGCCGATGCCGCCCGCCTCGTTGGGGGTGAACATGCCGAAGGAGATACCGCCCAGGATCAGCAGGAACAGCGCGAGGACCGCCCAGACGCGATAGAGGGAGCGCCAGCGCTCGGGCCAGCCGGCCTTGTCGCCGCGCGGGCAGTCCTTCGGGCGCAGCCGGGCCAAGAGGACGATGACCGCCATGTAGATCGCGATCGTCAGGATGCCGGGCAGGATGCCAGCGATGAACAGGTCGGCGATGCTCTCCTCGGTCAGGATACCGTAGACGATCAGCGCCGCGCTCGGCGGGATGAGAAAACCCATCGTGCCGCCCGCCGCCACCGTCCCCGCCGCGATGCTGTCGGCATAGTGGAAGCGCCGCATCGACGGCACGGCGACTTTGGCCATCGTCGCGGCGGTCGCCGCCGAAGACCCGGAGATCGCCGAGAACCCGCCGCACGCCGCGACGGTGGCGAGCGCGAGCCCGCCCTTGAGGTGACCGAACCAGGCGTTCGCGCAGTCGTAGAGATCGTCAGACAGCGCCGCCCGGTAGACGAAGGCGCCCATCAGCAGGAACATCGGCAGGACGGCGAAATTGGTATTGAGCGCAACGTCGATGATCTGCTGCGAGACGGTCTCCAGCGCGGGCGTCCAGCCGCGCAGGACGCCGACGCCGACGAATCCCGCCAGCAACATCGAGAGCCCGAGCGGAAACCCGAGGAAGGCGACGGCCAGCAGGCCCGCGAAACCGATCAGCGCGGTCAGCATCAGTCGACGCTCTCCGCCTTGCCGGCGGGATTGCGGTAGCGGTGCACCATCACGCAGATCATGCCGAGCGCGGTGACGAACAGGATCGCCGACATGACGATCAGCAGCGGGCCGCGGGAGACGCCGAGGTTCTCGGTGACGAAGTCGGCCTTCATCTCGTCGAACGCCGTGACCAGCAGGCGCTCGCCCATGAAGGCCATCATCGCCGCCGTGCCGAGCCGGACGACGAAGCTGCGGACGATGCGGGCGCGGCCGACGAACGCCCTGTCGAACAGGTCGACGGTGATGTGGCTCTCGGAAAGGGTGACGAGGGGAAACGCGCCGATCACGGAAAGGCCGAGGATCAGCCCGACGATCTCGAACGAGCCCGGAATGGGCGCGTTGAAGAAGTACCGGCCGATGACGTCGACGAACGTCAGCGCCGACATGGCGAAGACGCCGGCGGCGACGAAGACAAGATATGCGAGACGGAAGCGGGACATGGAACGGGATGCGGCGGCGGCAAACCGCCGACGCATTTCTCCCCGACTACTTAACCTGAGACTTGAAGTAGGCGAGCGCCGCCGCCCCGTCGACGCCGCGCTCCTTCGCAGTGGCGATCCAGTCGGTCGTGAAATGCGCCGCAACCTTCTTCATCTCGGCGACGAAGGCCGGGCTCGCGGTCTCGAACTTGATGCCTGCCTCGATGGCCGCCTTCTTGGCGGCCACGTCGAGCTGGTCGGTCTTTCGGCCGGCGTTCAATGCCACGCGCTCTCCCGAGACGGTATCGATCGCGTCGCGGTCCTTCTTGGGCAGCCGGTTCCACTTCTTCTCGTTCATGATCAGCGAGAAGGTCACCGCGTGAAGGCCCTCCGGCACTTCGGTCACGTACTTGATGTACGGCATCGTCTTGAAGGCGCGCAGCGTGTAGTGCGACGTCGTCTTGCCGTTGACGATGCCCTTCGACACGACGTTGAACATCTTGACGCCCGGCACCGAAACCACGACCGCGCCGAACTCGGTCATCATCTGGTTCGGCATGCCGGCGATGCACCACATCTTCTCGTTCTTGAGATCGGCAAGCGACCGCAGCGGCTTCGAGCCGTGATAGAGGCTCGCGCCCGACAGCATCCACAGCCCGACGAGATGCATTCCCTTGTACTCGTTGGCCTGTTCGAAGAACTTCTTCTGGGTCCGCCACAGGGCGATGCCCCGCTTCTCCGCGCTTTCGCCGAGGAACGGCAATTGCGCCATCGGCGGCAGCTGCAGCCGGTTGCGCTCGAAGATATTTGCGAGCATGGCGACGTCGGCGAGGCCCTTGGAAACCATGTTCCACTGCTTCGGCGGCGGCGCGAGGGTCGAGGTCGGGAACTCGACCTTCACCCGTCCCTCCGTCGCCTTCTCCACGTCCTTCGCCCACGGCTCGAACATGCCGGTGTTGAAAGGATGCTTGGGCGGCACGAAGCGGTTGAACAGCAGCTTGGTCTCGGCCGACGCCGTGCCGGCCGACAGTACGACGACCGCGATCGCCCCCGCGGCGATGACCGAAACGCACTTCACATGTCGTTGGTTCATGATCTTCTCCCTATCTCTTCCGGGGCGGTTCCGATTTATGTCGACCGCCATTGCCGCCAGTCTAGACATGTCGGCCGAAAATATCGATATTTTTACCACCACAACCGGTGATATGGCCGCCGGCGCCGCCAGTGACGCAGCGTCCGCTCGCGGTCCCTTTTTTCCCCCGGAAATCCGGGACGAAAACGCCCTTTTGTCCAGAATCTGCGCACAGGGCTGTTGGTAAATCGCCCGGCGCCCTCGCCCCCCTTGGCGATTCGGCGGATATGTTCTGATATTACAGACTCTTAGTTTCCACCCATCGCTACGCCAGCTTTCCACAGGAAAATCGCGGAATTCCGCAGTTTCCGGTTGCTCTTGGCGCCCGCCCATATATAGTGGTCACGCTATTGTAACACACTGCATATAGCGCATGCTGTGTGGGTAGGCACAAAGTTGAGTAAAGGCACAAGCACAAGGAGGATTGGCGATGCAGTGGAGTCCCGAAAGGGTCGAGACGCTGACGCGGCTATGGGCCGAGGGTCTTTCCGCGCGTCAGATCGCTGAGAAGCTGGGCGGGGGCGTCACGCGGAACGCGGTTATCGGCAAGGCACACCGGTTGAATTTACAGCGCGGCACGGAAATCCCCAAGAAGGAGCCGGAGCCGGAGCCCGTGATTTTCGAAGAGCCCATTTTTCATCATCCGTCGGCCGACGTGGAGCCGTGGATGTGTCGCTGGCCGAGCGATTCCGCCGGCAAGTTCGGGCTGCATATCTGCGGCAAGACCGTTCAGCCGGGCCGTCACTATTGCGCCGAGCATTGCACGCAGCATTACCTGCTGCGCAAGCGCGCGACCGCGGCGGCGTGATCGGTTTCGAATAGGGCCGCAAGGGTATCGTGAAAGGGCGCGCACGACGCGCCCTTTTGCATTCCGGCCGGCATGCGCTAACGTTATCAAACGTTACGACCTAGCGTCCGTTGGCAGAAGGAACCGTCATGAAGTCCCGCTATCATTTCGAAATTCCCGACGTCGATCCGACCCTCACGCATGTGGACCGCGGCACGCCGATGGGGGAACTGCTCCGCCGGTACTGGCAGCCGGTCTGCATGTCTGACGAGGTTGCCGACCTGCCGAAACGCGTGCGCATCCTGTGCGAGGATCTCGTCGTCTTCCGCGACGGCAATGACGCCGTCGGATGCCTCGAACTGCACTGCCCGCACCGCGGCACGTCGCTGGAATACGGCCGTATCGAGGCGGACGGGCTGCGGTGCTGTTATCATGGCTGGAAGTTCGCCGCCGACGGCAAATGTGTGGACATGCCGTGCGAAACGGCCGAATTCCGCGAGAAAATGGACATCTGGCAACCGGGTTACCCGGTCCATGAATTCGGCGGGCTCGTGTTCATCTATATGGGCCCGCCGGAGGAAATGCCGCTGTTCCCGATGTACGACGTCGTCGATACGCGCGACCGCAACGACGTCGTCCTGCGCGGCATGCGCCTGTGGGAGGATCACGGCGTCGGCTTCGTCCGCGACTGCAACTGGATGCAGCATTACGAGAACATCGTCGACGCCTACCACCTGCTCATCCTGCACAGCACGAATTCGGGCGACCAGTTCGGCAGCGTCGTCACCGCGAAGGGCTGGCCCGATCTCGGCTTCGAGGAAACCCCGCTCGGCGTGCGCTACAACATGTACCGGAACCTGCCCAACGGAAACCGGCTGGAACGCCACGCCGAATGTATCCTGCCCAACGCCTTTGTCATCCCGAGCATCCACGAGCAGGGCAGCGACCTGAAGGAGCGCGAGCGCGCAACCGAGCTCAGCTGGTGCGTGCCGGTCGACAACGAAAGCGTATACGGCATCTCCATCGTCGCGTGGCCGACGGACGACAACGGCAATCCGCTCGAGGGATGGAAGCCCGGCACCGATACACTGACCGATATCCGCCCCGGCAATCTGCGAAACCGCCCCTACGAGGACAAGCAACGCCATCCGGACGACATGGAAGCGCAGGAAGGCCAGCGGCGCATCGCCGTTCATGCGCTGGAAAATCTCGCAACGTCTGATCGGGGCGTCGTGCTGCTGCGCCGACAGCTGCGCCGCGCGATAGAAAGAATGCAGGCAGGAGAGGACCCCGCAAATATCGTCCGCGACGCGGCTGCCAACCGGGCAATCGAAACGCACGCCTGGAATACCGTCCTGCCGCCGGAAGCGCCGAGCGAAGCCGCCGAATAAGGCATGGCGGCAGAAACGGGAAAATTCCGGGCTTTGCTCGAGGCGCGCCGCGACGAACTGACCGGGCTGCTGACGAGCGCGGCGGAGGCGTCCGCCCCGGTGGAACTGGACCAGCAGGTTCAGGGACGCCTATCGCGTATGGATGCGATGCAGGGCCAGGAAATGGCGAAGGCCACCGCCGAACGGCGCAAACTCGAGATCGCGCAGATCGAGGCCGCCCTGAAAAGGATGGACAAAGAAGACTACGGTTTCTGCGTCGCCTGCGGCGAGGAAATCGCGGAGAAACGTCTGGAGCTCAACCCCGCCATCGCGCGCTGCGTCGACTGCGCCGGCTAGATTTCGACCCCGTATTTCTCGCGGGCCACGTCCGCGCTCACATATCCATTCCGGACGTCTTCGCGCACCTTGTCGGGATCCCTGTCCTTGGGGTCGCCGTAGCCGCTGCCGCCGGTCTGCGACAGGCGGACCACGGTGCCGGCCGGCGCTTCGCGCGTATCGAGCGCCGAAAGCTCGATCGCCTCGGGCCCGTCGGGGTTGATCGCGGTCACGCAGACGGGCGGCCCCTCTCCGCCGGCGAGCCCCCAGCCCGGCTGCTCGTGATTGGCGGTGCGCGCAGTCAGCATCACGTCCGTCAGCATCTCGTATTCGCGGACGTAACCGATCCCGCCCCGCATCTTCCCCGCTCCGCCCGAATCCGGCCAGATGTCGAACTTCCGGATGCGGATCGGGTATTCGGTCTCGACGATCTCGACCGGCGTAGACGGCGTGAAGTGGCACATGCCCATCACCATCGGCGTACCGTCATGCTCCGCCGTCCCGCCGAGCGACGTGGTCATCAGCTCGTACTGCACGGTGGGTTTCCCATTGCGCCCTTCGCGGTAGCCGATCGCGATGGCGCCGTTGCCGAGCCCGCCCGGCGCGACGGCGCGGGCCGGGTTCAACTTTCCGAGCGCTGCGAGCACGCAGGCATAGGCGAGATGCGACGTCGGAAAATAATGGTTCACCGTCGCCGGATAGACCGGGCTCACGACCTTGCCGTCGGGCAGGACGACGTCGATGGCCTCGAAGGCGCCCGCGTTGACCGGGATCGTCGGATCTGACGCGGCGATCGTGGCGAGCAGCGTGACCGCCTTGCAGGTCTGCGCAGGCGTGTTGATCGGCCCGCGCGTCTGCGGGTCGGAGCCCGAAAAATCGAGCGTCAGGCGGTCGCCCTTCTTGGTCGCCTTGACATGTATCCGGACGGGCTTCGAGGTATCGGCGCCGTCGTGGTCCATGAAACCCTCGGCGTCGGCCTCGCCGTCGGGCCAGGCGGCGATTTCGGCTTTGAGCCTGTCGCGCGTGCGCTCGATCAGGCTCGCCATCGCGCCGGTCAGCGTGTCGACGCCATACTCGTCGGCGAGCGCTATCATGCGTTCCGCGCCGAGGCGCGTCGCGCCGACCTGCCCGCGCAGGTCTCCGACGACGACGTCGGGCACGCGGCTGTTGGTGCGGATGATGTTCTCGATCTCGGGAACGACGCCCGCCGTCGTCCAGTAGCGCACGGGCGGCAGGCGAAGCCCGTCATGGAAGATCTCGCGCGCCGCGGCGCCCGACGATCCGGGCACCAGCCCGCCCACGTCCGCCTTGTGCGCAACGGACACGCCGAACGCGATCCGCTTTCCTTCGTAGAAGACGGGCGTCGCGACCACCATGTCGGGCACGTGGCTGTTGCCCGCTTGGTAGGGATCGTTGCAGATGAAACTGTCGCTTTCGCGCATCGCGTCGCCCGGATAGGCGGCGAGCAGGCTCTCGACCGACTTCGTATAGAGCATCGAGTGATACTGGATACCGCCGCCGACGGTGATCACGCGGCCCTCGGCATCGGTGAGGCCCGCGGTGCCGTCCTGGCTCTCCCGCAGGATCGGCGAATAGCCGGAATGGAACAGCGCGTGCGCCATCGCGTCCGTCGTCTCGCGGACGCGCGACAGCACGACTTCGGTGGTGATCGGATCGAGGCTCATCCGCCCGCTCCCGTATCGATGATCAGGTTGCCCCACGCATCCACCTCGCACGACATGCCGGCAAGGATGACGGTGGTGGAATCGAACTGCTGGACCACGGCAGGTCCGTCGAACCGGGCGCCCGCCGTCAGCTTCGCGCGATCGTAGACCGCGGCGTCGAGGAAGTCGGCCGCATCGAGATCGTAGAGCGGCCGCGTCGCAATCTGCGCCGCCGAGGCATCGCCGCCGGACGATATCTCCGGCAGTTCCAGCCGCGGCACGGCGATCTCCGCGATGACGCGGAACGTCACGACCTCCGCATCCTCGTCGGGCGCGCTCGCGCCGTAGATGCGCTGGTGCGCGGCATCGAACGCCGCCTTCAGCCCCGGCTTGTTGTCCTCGGTCAGCGCGTCCGCGGGACAATCGACCGGGAGTTGATATCCCTGGTGCTGGTAGCGCATGTCGACCTGGCGGTGCAGCTTCACGCGGTCGGGCGTGAAGCCCTCCTCGCGGACGTCCTCGGCGGCGCGCGCTTCGAGCCCGTCGAAGATTTCGTTCATGCGCGTCGGCGGGATCTCCGGCAGGCGCGCCACCGACGACTGCAGATAGACGTGACGCACCGACGTCTGCAGCAGGCCCATCGCACTGTTCAGACCCGGATAAAGCGGCGCGACCACCGTCGGAATCTTCAGATCGCGCGCCAGCAGCGCCGAATGCAGCGGTCCCGCGCCGCCGAAGGCCGCCAGCATGTAGCGCCGGGGGTCCTCGCCGCGCGACTGGAAGGCGAGCCGCAGGTCGACGGCCATGTTCGTATTCACGATACGGATGATGCCCGCCGCCGCCTCGACGACGGAAAGGCCCAGCGGGTCGGCGACGTGCGTTTTGATCGCCGCTTCGGCCGCCGCCCTGTCGAGCGTCATGCGTCCGCCAAGCACGTTGTCGGCCGCCAGCGCGCCGAGAACGAGATTGGCGTCCGTCACTGTCGGCCGCTCGCCGCCGCGCCCGTAACAGGCGGGACCGGGGCTCGCGCCGGCGCTTTCGGGTCCGACCTTGAGAAGCCCGTCGGGGCCGATGAAGGCAAGCGTCCCGCCGCCCGCGCCCAGCGTGCGGACCTGCAGCATCGGCGTGCCGATATCCTGGCCGGCGATGCGGCCCGCGTCGGTCTCGTCGGCCCTGCCGCCGACGATCATCGCGATGTCGGTCGACGTGCCACCCATGTCGAGCGTGACGATGTTCTCGCGCCCCGTCAGCCGGGACAGCTCCTCGCCCGCGACGACGCCGCCCGCGGGGCCGGAGAGGAGCGTCTGGTTGGGAAAGCGCGCGCCGATGGTGATGCGCATCAGCCCGCCGTTCGACTGCATCAGGAACACCTGCGGCGTGCCGACGCCGCCGTCCTTGAGCCGGTCGGACAGGCGTTCGAGATAGCGCTGCATGATCGGCCCGACATAGGCGTCGATCACCGTCGTCGACTGGCGCGGATATTCGCGGATCGTCGGCAGGACCACCGACGACAGCGAGACGCGCCAGTCGGCTCCCGCTTCCGCCAGAATTTCCGCGGTGCGCTGCTCGTGCGCCGGGTTCTGGAAACTGAACAGGTAGCAGACGGCGACCGAGCGGACCCCGTCGGCCTTGAGCGCGGCGGCCGCATCGCGCACCGCCTGCTCGTCGAGCGGCGCGAGCTCGTTGCCCTGATAGTCGATACGTCCCGGAATGCCGTGCGTCAGAGACTGCGGGCTGAGAAGCGGCGGTTTGCGGTAGAACGGATCGATCAGATCGTCCGGCTCCGGCCGTGCCCAGCCGCGCGCCTCGTAGACGGCGCGGAATCCGTCTGTGATCAGAAGACCGGTCTTGACGCCCTTGCCTTCGAGGATCGCGTTGGTCGCGACCGTCGTGCCGTGTACCAGCGACACGACGTCTTCCGGCGCGACGCCGGTCGCGAACAGCTCGTCGAGCGCCGCCATCACCGCGTTCGACGGGTCCTCGGTATCCGACGAGACCTTGGCGACGCGAAGTTCGCCGCTGCCGATTTCGAACGCGATCAGATCAGTGAAGGTGCCGCCGGTATCGATACCGACCATCCATTGCGCCATGAAACGATCCTCAGGCCGTCGCAGCGGCGTCTATATGGACATGCACGGCTTCCGGCCCGTCCTCGATCTCGCGGCCGAGCACCTGGACGGCCTTTTCCGCCTGATCGACCGGATAGTGATGGGTGCAGAGCTTGGTCAGCGCATCGCCTTTCCGGCGGATAACATCGATCGCCTTCTCGACGGACGACCAGCTCGACGACAGAACGCCCAGCATCGCGATTTCCTTGGTGATCAGCTTGTCCGAAATGAAGTTCGGGATCGGCTTGAAGCTCTTGAGGCCGGCGACGACGACCTTGCCGCCGGGCCGGACCATGTCGATCGCCTGGGTGATCGGCTCGGTCGCGAAAGCCGACACGTCGACCACGATATCGGCGAGCCTGCCGTCCGTCGCGTCGATCACGCGCTGGACGGGATCGTCCTCGTCGACGACGACCGTCTCGTCTGCGCCGAGCTCGCGGGCGAGCGACAGCCGCAGAGTGTCACTCTTCGTGCCGGTGACGATGATCTTGCCGGCACCCGCCTCGCGCGCCGCAACAACGGCGAGAAGCCCGCGCTGGCCCGGGCCTTCGATGACGACGGTATCGCCGATACCTGTTTCCGGACGCTCGACCGCCCAGCGGATCGCGTTCGACATGGGGTTGAACAGGCTCATGACGTCGGTCGGCACGTTCGCGGGCGCCTTGTGGAGCGTCGCGCCGGGATGAAGGTACATGTGCGTCGCGTAGCCGCCCCACAGATGCGGCGGATTGTCGAAGCCCATGCGGAGGCCGTAGCCCATGCCGTTCTTGCAGAGAACGGGCCGGCCGACCTGACACTGGAAGCACTGGCCGCAGGGAATGGAGGCCTCGACCGTGACGCGGTCGCCCTCCTTCACGTCCCAGCGCCTGGCGGCCTCGGGCCCGACCTTCTCGATCCAGCCGAGGATCTCGTGGCCGGGAATGATGGGGCGGACGGCCCACGGCGTATTGTCGAGATGGCCGAGATACTGCTCCCAGTCAGTGCCGCAGAGGCCCGCCGCTTCCACGCGCAGGAGGCCGTCGTCGGGCCCGATCTCGGGTATGTCGATCTCGCGGTAGTCGAACGTGCGCGGATCGGTAAGGACCGCGACTTTCGCCTTGTCCGCCATCCCAGTTCCTCCCTGCCGGCTTTTCGCCGATAATTAGATTGCTAATGATCCTGCCACCGGGTGTTGGCCCGCGCAATCCCGCCCTGTAGGCTTCGGGCGTCTTTTCGGAGGATCCCATGACGAAACCCTGCCCCGGCCCCTTTCCGCCCTCAGCGCCCAAATTCAAGGCGCCGGCCAAGGCCTGCGACACCCACATGCACATCATCGGGCCGGTTGCGACGTACCCGCTGAACGACGACCGCAGCTATACGCCGCCCGACTCACCGCTCGAGGATTTTCTCGCCTATCAGGACGCGCTGGGGCTGGAACGCGCGGTGATCGTCCATCCGAGCTGCTACGGCACCATGATGGACGTGACGATCGACGCGGTTCAGAGAATGGGCGACCGTGCGCGCGGCGTCGCGGTGGTCGAGCCGACGATCACCGATGCGGAGCTCGACAGGCTGGACGAGATCGGGTTCCGGGGCCTCCGCTTCACCACGCTGCTGCGCGGCGGCGCGGCGGTCGACGACATCGCGGCGATGGCGAAGCGGATCGAACGGCTCGGCTGGCATGTCCAGCTCTTCATCGACGGCGCGAACCAGCTCGAGAACATGGCGCCGGCGCTGAAGGAACTGCCGGTCGACGTCGTCATCGACCATATGGGGCATTTCCCGATGGACTCCGGCGTGGATCATCCGGGCTTCCAGGCGTTGCTCGACCTCGTCAGGAC
>JAYPTI010000042.1:6803-7830 GCA_038133505.1 Alphaproteobacteria bacterium | reverse complement strand
CCGGTGCTGGGTCAAGCTGTCGGGCTCGTACCGCATGTCGGAAAAGGGCGCACCCTTCGACGACATGCCTCCCTACGCGGAGGCGCTGATCGCAACGGACGCCAACCGGATGGTGTGGGCGACCGACTGGCCGCACGTCATGCTGTGGGACCGGCCGATGCCCGACGGCGCCGACCTGCTGGACTGGGTCATGTCCTGGGGCGTCGACGATGCGACGATGCACAAGATTCTCGTGGAGAACCCGGAGAAGCTGTACGGGTTCTGAGGCCTAAAGTGCGCCGACGTCAGGTTCTCCTGCGTCGGCGCACGGCAACAAAAACTCCAGCAATCGTCATGCCGAACAGGAGACCGGACGAGGGCTCAGGAACCTGCGCATCGTAGGTTACAGCGAAGTCATCGATCGTAAAGCACGTTCCGTCATTCGCACCGCCTAGCGTCCCGGCTTGCGTGTCGAACTCCACGGACCAGATAAGTTGACCGCCCGTATCGCCGGTGTTGATCGAAAATATCCGCTGCGAGTCGCCAGGCGCTATGATAACCCCTGTCGTAACCTAAGGTCCGTTGCCATCTTGGCCGATCAACGACCCAAACTGGTCGAACGCAAACAAGGTCTTTCCCGTGAGATCGTCATCGCTGTCAAAGAAGCTCACGGAAGTCACGCCTTGACTGAACTGGGCAACGATTCCGGAACTGTGAAAACCGTCCGTTGCCCCCAGAACGAAGTCCGAACCCGAACCGACTTTTACATTTCCGGGGTTTTGATTCGTGACGTGCACGCCGTTCGCGGACCCAGGTTTATCATCCGTAAAAGTGATGCTAAAGCTGCCGGGTCCGGTAGCGATCAAATCGCTGCCAGCCGCATTGAGCGTCGTTCCCAGCGTCGAGGGATCGTTGAAATCAATCAGGATGGACGTCGCCTGAGCGCCGCTCGATACAACGGCCAATCCGCACATGCCGACGAATGCGGGCGCCAGCCTTTTCCGGACAGAATTCCGTAGCCGCTTACACGGGCGCGTGTCACTTTCCT
>JAYPTI010000042.1:0-6793 GCA_038133505.1 Alphaproteobacteria bacterium | reverse complement strand
ACCGGCAGAAAAGACATGCAAATTTCATACCACACCCTCCAACCGCAGCTTTCTGGGATTCTGTTACCCAGAACACAGCGCGCTCCGGCAAATGCGTAAAATAATCCGACAAAAAATCCGGGGGGCGCGGTGTATTTTCTCGGTGTATCACCCCGTCCGCAACAGGGGGATAACGCACTCCGCGTCGTCGTTGCGGACATTGTTCACCCGGGTCGTCACCCGGTAGAACGCCATGTCGTCGGGCGGGAACGGGCGCAGCAGCTTTCCCGCGTCGTCCGGATTTCCCGTCAGCCAGGTCTCGTAATCGTCCGGCGCGACGATCACCGGCATCCGGTGATGGATCGGCCGCAGCTTCGCGTTCGCCTCGGTCGTGACGATCGAGAACGTCTCCCACGTCTCGCCCGCGTCCGCCTGGCCGTCCGGCACCGTCCAGCTCTCCCACAGACCGGCGAAGGCGAACGGCGCGCCGCCCTTGAAGCCGATCCGGAACGGCTGCTTCTTGCCGTCTTCCGTCCGCCATTCGTAGAAACCGTCGGCCGGGATCAGGCAGCGCCGCTCGGCGAAGGCGGCGCGGAAGGACGGCTTGTCCGCGACCGTCTCGCCGCGGGCATTGATCAGCTTCGAGGCGACGGACGCATCCTTCGACCAGGACGGAATGAGGCCCCAGCGCAGCAAGTCGATCCGCCGGCCGCCGTCGCCGGGACGCACCGCCGGCGCCTGCTGTGTGGGCGCGATGTTGAAACGCGGCTGGAGATTGGGCGTGAAGACGAACCCGAACAGTTGCCGCAGCAACTCGGGCGTCACCGCCAGCGTGTATCTTCCGCACATGGCCGGAAGATTAACCGAATCGGTGCGATTCCGGCCTTATTGTGGCAAACAGGCGCTTTCCGCGCCCACGCGCCCGATGAAGGACCGATTGTTGAGCTATTCGGAGACCGAACGCCGCGACCTGCTGCACGCGATTACGGATATCGCGGACCGTGCGGGAAAGCTGGTCATGGAGGTCTATGCGACGGACTTCGACGTCCGCCGGAAGGAAGACGCGTCACCGGTGACGGAAGCGGACGAGCGCGCCGAGGCGCTGATCCTGCCGGCGCTGCGCGACCTGCTGCCGGGGGTTGCCGCGATCGGCGAGGAAGCGGCCGCGAACGGAAACGACGAGGCGGTCACGGGAACGTCCTTCTGGCTCGTCGACCCGCTCGACGGCACGAAGGAATTCCTGCGCCGTAACGGCGAATTCACGGTCAATATCGCGCTGATCGAGAACGGCGCGCCGGTCCTCGGGATCGTCGCCGCGCCGGCCCTCGACCGCGCCTTTCGCGCCTGCGGGCCGGGAACGGCGGAGAAAAGAGAAGACGACAAGGCCTGGACCGCGATCTCCGCACGCAACATCCCGGACACGGGCGCGATCGTTGTCTCCAGCCGGTCGCATGGAGACAAGGACAAGCTCGAAGCGCTGCTGGCGGACATGAAGGTCGGCGGCCACGTGACCGCCGGCAGTTCGCTCAAATTCTGCCTCGTGGCGGCCGGAGACGCGGATTTCTATCCGCGCTACGGGCCGACCTGCGAATGGGATACCGCCGCCGGCCATGCCGTGCTGATCGGTGCCGGCGGCAGCGTGCGGACGCTGGACGGCGCCGATCTCGGCTACGGCAAGTCCGGCGGCTGGCTGAACCCCGAATTCATTGCCCGCGGGCGGGAATGATCCTCGCCGCGAGCCCCGATGCGATCCGCCAGGCCGCCGACGCGCTGCGGGCCGGGCGGCTGGTCGCCTTCCCGACCGAAACCGTCTACGGGCTCGGTGCCGACGCGACGTCGGACAGCGCGGTCGCCGCAATCTTCGAGGCCAAGAAGCGGCCGAGCTTCAACCCGCTGATCGTTCATGTCACCTCGCTCGCCGCCGCGCGGGCCCTCGTCCGGTTCGACCCGCTGTCGGAAGACCTGGCGGCGCGTTTCTGGCCGGGCGCGCTGACGCTGGTGCTGCCCCGCCTTGAAGGCTCGCCGGTCTCGCTGCTGGCGAGCGCGGGGCTGGAGACGATCGCGATCCGCGTGCCCGCGCACGAGGTCGCGCGCGCGATCATCGACGCCGCCGGCGTTCCCGTCGCCGCGCCGAGCGCGAACGCGTCCGGTTCCGTCAGCCCGACCCGCGCGGAACACGTCGCGCAGTCGTTGGGAGACGCCGTCGATCTGATCGTCGATGCCGGCCCCTGCCCGGTCGGCGTGGAGTCGACGGTCGTCGCCTGCGAGGAGGGCACGGCGACGATCCTGCGCCCCGGCGGCGTGACCGCCGAAGAGCTGAGCGCCGTCGCCGCCCGCGTCGAGATCGCGACCGGGAGCTCGGATGCGCCCGCCTCGCCCGGCATGCTGGAAAGCCATTACGCGCCGGACGCGACGCTCCGCCTGGACGCAACCTCGGTTGCCGCCGGAGAAGCGTTGCTGTCCTTCGGCGACCGGTCCCTCACCGGCGCCGCGGAAGAGCTGAACCTCAGCCCGCGGGGCGATCTGCGCGAGGCGGCCGCCAACCTGTTCGCCTTTCTGCGCGATCTCGACGGCCGCCACGACAGGATAGCCGTCGTGCCGATCCCGGACGAAGGCCTCGGGCTTGCGATCAACGACCGACTGAAACGCGCCGCCGCGCCGCGATAATCCCCGCTCCACCGTTGCCTGGCGGACCGCCATCCAGTAATTCTGGAAGCGGACAACCGGGACGACCGATCATGAACGCGACCGCCGTTAAACAGATCGACGACAGCATCCTTGAGCGCATCCGCGCGGTCGTCGGCGACGCCGGCATCATCGTCGACGACAACGACAAGGCGCCCTACCTGCACGACGAGCGCGGCTACTATGTCGGCGCCTCGCCGATGGTGGTGCGGCCGGCGACCACCGAGGAAGTCGCCGACGTCGTCAGAATCTGCAACGAGACGGGCACCCCCATCGTCCCGCAGGGCGGCAACACGGGCCTGTGCGGCGGGGCGACGCCCTACGAGCACGGCGGCGAGATCCTGCTGTCGCTCACCCGCATGAACAAGGTGCGCGAACTCGATACGCTCAATTACACGATCACGGTCGAGGCGGGCGTCATTCTCGCCGACGTCCAGAAATTCGCGGACGAGGCGGACCGTTACTTCCCGCTCAGCCTCGGCGGCGAGGGCACGGCCCGGATCGGCGGCAACCTGTCGACCAACGCGGGCGGCACGGGCGTGCTGCGCTACGGCCCGGCGCGCGACCTGTGCCTCGGCCTCGAGGCGGTGCTGCCCGACGGGCGCATCTGGAACGGGCTGACGGGGCTCCGCAAGGACAACACCGGCTACGATCTGAAACACCTGTTCATCGGCGCGGAGGGCACCCTCGGTATCATCACGGCCGCCTGCCTGAAGCTGTTTCCCAAACCGGCCGACATTCAGACCGCGTTCTGCGCGGTGCGCGACGAACATGCCGCCGTGGAGCTTCTGGCGCGTGCCCGCGCCACGACCGACGACCGGGTCATCACGTTCGAGTACATGCAGCGGACGGCGATCGCGTTCGCGCTCGAACACATCGCGGATACGCGCGATCCGCTGGCGGACGTCTACGACCATTACGTCATGATCGAGATCGCGGCCGGCAAAGGCGCGGCCGCCGGTTTGCGCGAGATGCTGGAAGCCGTGCTCGGCGGCGCGATGGAGGACGGGCGGGTGCTCGACGCAGTCTTCGCCGAGAGCGGCCAGCAGGCGAAGGATTTCTGGCGCATCCGCGAGACCATCCCGGAAGCGCAGAAATACGAGGGTGCGAGCTCCAAGCACGATGTCTCGGTCCCCGTTTCTAAGGTCGCGGACCTGCTGGTCGAGGTAACCGCGGAGCTTAAGGACCGCATCCCCGGCATCCGCCCCTGCGCGTTCGGCCATGTCGGCGACGGCAACGTCCATTTCAACATGAGCCGGCCGGAAGACATGAGCGACGACGCCTTCAAGGCGCTGGAGCCCGATATTCACAAGATCGTCTACGACCGCACGGTCGCCATGGGCGGGTCGATCAGCGCCGAGCACGGCATCGGCCGGCTGCGCCGCGGCGAACTGGAACACTACAAGTCGCCGGAGGCGCTCGACGTGATGCGCGCGATCAAGGCGACGCTCGACCCGAACGGAATCATGAACCCGGGCAAGGTTCTCTAGGAGGCAAACGATGGCAGAATACAATCCGCCGCTGCGCGAGATGCAGTTCGTGATCGAGGAACTCGTCGGCCTCCACCAGGTCACGGCGCTGCCGGGCTACGAGGAAGCGACGCCGGACCTCGTCCGTGCTGTGCTCGAGGAAGCCGGCAAGATGGGCCGCGACGTGCTGTCGCCGCTCAACCGCGGCGGCGATCTCGAAGGCTCGCGGCTGGAGAACGGCGTCGTCGTCACGCCGACCGGTTTCCGCGAGGCCTACCAGGCCTATGTGGAAGGCGGCTGGAACGGCATCCAGTTCGACCCCGAAATCGGCGGTCAGGGCCTGCCCCTCCTTGTCGCGACGCCGGTTTTCGAAATGTGGGACTCGGCGAACCTCGCCTTCATGCTATGCCCGGTGCTTACCATCGCCGCCGTCGAATGCCTCGAACGTTTTGGCTCCGACGCGCAGAAGGCGAAGTGGATGCCGAAGCTCGTCACCGGCGAATGGACGGGCACGATGGTGCTGACCGAGCCGGGCGCCGGTTCTGACGTCGGCGCGCTGCGGACCCGCGCAGTGCCCGACGGCAATCACTATCGCATCACCGGCCAGAAGATTTTCACGACCTGGGGCGAACACGACATGACGGACAACATCGTCCACATGGTCCTCGCCCGCACGCCCGATGCGCCTCCCGGCACGCGGGGAATCTCCCTGTTCATCGTGCCCAAGTTCCTCGTCAACGACGACGGATCGCTCGGCGACCGCAACGATCTCCGCGCCGTGTCGCTGGAGCACAAGCTCGGCATTCACGGCAGCCCGACCTGTGTGATGCAGTTCGGCGAGAACGAAGGCGCCATAGGCTATCTGGTCGGCGAGGAATGCCGCGGCATGGAATACATGTTCGCGATGATGAACAGCGCTCGGCTCGCCGTCGGGCGCGAGGGCGTGGGCATCGCGGAACGTGCCTATCAGCATGCCGCGGACTATGCCCGCGAGCGCGTGCAGGGCCGCGACCCGGCCGACCCGGCCGCCGGCGACGTCGCCATCATCCGTCATCCGGACGTGCGCCGGAACCTGATGCTGATGCGCGCTCAGACCGAAGCGTCCCGGGCGCTGGGCTGCTACGTCGCGGCGCAGCTCGACATCGCGCACCGGCACCCGGAAGACGACGTGCGGGGCGCCGCGCAGCGGCGCGTCGACTTGTTGGTGCCGATCGTCAAGGCCTGGTCGACCGACAACGGCGTCGAAACGGCGTCGATCGGGGTACAGATTCACGGCGGCGCCGGCTTCATCGAGGAGACGGGCGCCGCCCAGTACTACCGCGACTGCCGGATCACGCCGATCTACGAAGGCACCAACGGCATCCAGGCGATGGACCTCGTCGGCCGCAAGATCCAGCGGGACGGCGGTGAGGCGCTGGCGGAGCTGATGGACGAAATGCGGTCGCTGGAGATCGCCGATTCGGGCATCGCCGAGGCGTTCTCGTCCGCGCTCGACGCCTTCGCCGGCGCGACCGACTGGCTCCTGGCCGATCCGGGCGACGATCCGCGGCGCTCGCTGTCGGGCGCGACGCCCTATCTCAAGGCGATGGGGCTGCTGACCGGCGGCTGGATGATGGCAAAATCGGCGAATATCGCGGCGGAAAACGCCGGAGACGGCGACTTTTACGACGCGAAACTGGCAACGGCCCGCTTCTACGCGGCTAATCTGCTGCCCCAGGTGTCGGCCCACGCCAAGGCGGCGACTGCCGGGCCGGACGACATCATGGCACTCGCCGATGCCGCGTTCTGATTTTCGGATAAGCCCCGCGTTTCTTCACGATTCTTCTTGCATTTAGGGGTCAAAAACGCGATAAGGCCGCGCTTTTTCGTAACCCGTAAACGTGCGCGCATGCGCACGCCAGGAGGCCCTATGGATGGACAAATCCGCTTCGTTGATTGAGTCGGTTTCGACGGCATGTGCTCACAATGACACCCATGCCGAGGGATCATTCGCGTTTCATGAGCATGTGCGATCGAAACCCGCTGACGAAGTGCGGGATTATCTCATCCACAAGGACGGTCTGACCTATGCGGGTTCGCACCTCCTGATCGACTACTGGGGCGCCTCGCGTCTCAACGACCCCGACCTGATGGAAAAGGCGCTTTGCGAAGCCGCCGAAACCGCGGGCGCTACCGTTCTGCATGTCCACGTGCACGAATTCGGCGGCGGCGGCGGCGTCTCGGGCGTCGCGGTGCTGGCCGAAAGCCACATCAGCGTCCACACCTGGCCCGAGATGGACTACGCGGCGTTCGACGTCTTCATGTGCGGCAACTGCCGTCCGATGGAGGCCGCCAACGTCCTCAAGGACTATTTCCGCCCCGAGCGGTCAGAGATTTCCGAGCAGAAGCGCGGCATAGTGGGGTGACGGACGGCACGGAAAGCTGGTTTTCCGAGACGCTCCACCCCGCATTCCAGCAGCGCTTCGCCGTCGGCGAGATCCTTCACCGGTCGAACACCGGGATGCAGGATCTCGTTGTCTTCGAGAACCCCTATTTCGGTCGGGTTCTCGCGCTCGACGGGATCGTCCAGACCACCGAACACGACGAGGCGTGCTATCACGAGATGATCGCGCACGTGCCGATGTTCGCGCACGGCGCGGCGCGCGAGGTGCTCATCATCG
>JAYPTI010000041.1:0-20369 GCA_038133505.1 Alphaproteobacteria bacterium | reverse complement strand
ATAGCGCAAAGCGCAGTCGCAAGCGGCCCGACAAACCGATCCGGCTCTTCCGCCAGACCGAAATACGTCCCTATGCCGACCCCGAAGACGACGGGAATCCAGAGGAACAGCCGGTCGTACCCTGCGGCGAAGGCGGACCGGAACGCCTGCCGCGCTGCTTCAAGCGCGGGCGCTCCGGAATACATCGTTTTCGCGGGCGAACGGGTGGCCATGGGACGACCTTCAAAGCGATACGGGGGAAAGATTAGCCGAAGCGGCCGCCATGTGTTACATCCCCCCGCGATTTCACCACGGTTCGAAACGAGAGTGCGGAGTACGATGTCGGTCGTCACCCGATTTGCCCCCTCGCCCACGGGATTCCTCCATATCGGCGGCGCGCGGACGGCGTTGTTCAACTGGCTTTATGCGCGCCATACGGGCGGAAAGTTCCTGCTGCGGATCGAGGATACGGACCGGAAGCGGTCGACGCCGGAGGCGATCGACGCCATTCTGGCCGGGCTCGAATGGCTCGGACTGCAGTGGGACGAGGAGCCGGTCTACCAGTTCAGCCGCCGCGACCGCCACGCCGAAGCCGCGCAGACGCTGCTCGACAAGGGTCTCGCCTATCGCTGCTACTGCACGCCGGAAGAACTCGATGCCATGCGCGAGAAGGCCAAGGCGGAAAAACGCTCGATGCGCTACGACGGCACCTGGCGGGACCGCGACCCGTCCGAAGCGCCGGAAGGCGTCGATCCCGTCATCCGCTTCCGCGCGCCGCAGGAGGGCTCCACCGTGATAGAGGACGTGGTCCAGGGCCGCGTCGAAGTCGCCAATTCGGAGCTCGACGACCTGATCATGCTGCGGGCGGACGGCACGCCGACCTACATGCTCTCCGTCGTCGTCGACGATCACGACATGGGCGTCACCCACGCGATCCGGGGCGACGATCATCTGACCAACGCCTTCCGCCAGACGCAGATTTTCCAGGCGCTGGGCTGGGAACCGCCGGTCTTCGCGCACATCCCGCTGATCCACGGGGCGGACGGGGCGAAACTCTCCAAGCGGCACGGCGCGCTCGGCGTCGAGGCCTACCGCGACATGGGTTACCTGCCCGAGGCGTTGCTGAACTATCTTTGCCGGCTGGGCTGGAGCCATGGCGACGACGAGTTTTTCGACATACAGCAGGCCGCCGAATGGTTTGATATTTCGGGGATCAACAAGGGCGCCGCGCGGTTCGATTTCGACAAGCTCGCCAACCTCAACGGCCGGTATATCGACGCCGCGGATAACGAACGTCTGTTCGCCCTGGCCCTGCCCGGTCTCGAGGAAGCCGCGGGAGGCGCGCTCCCGGAAGAGGTGAAATCCCGCGTGCTGGCCGGCATGAATTCGTTGAAGTCGCGTGCCGATACAATCCCTCAACTTGTTGAAAATGCACTTATTTACGTGCGCAGCCGGCCTCTCGAATTCACTGAAAAAGCCTCCACCCTGATCACGCCGGAGTCGCGGGCCCTGCTCGGCGAACTGGCCGGCGATCTGGAGGCGGTCAACGACTGGAGCGAGGAGACGGTCGACGGCGCGGTCCGCGCCTTCGTCGAGAAAAAGGACCTCAAGCTCGGCGCCGTGGCGCAGCCGCTGCGGGCCGCTCTCACGGGAACCACCGTATCGCCGGGCATCTTCGAGGTTGCCGCGATATTCGGCCGCGAGGAAACCCTGGCAAGGGTCCGAGAGGTCGCGACCGGCTGATCGGACGCGGGTGCGGCAGGGAATATGGTGCAGTGCAACGTTTGCTATAAACGGTGGAAAGAGCTATTTTCCGTCCGCAATTCGGGGCGGGCGGAACGCCCCGCAGAACAATCCTGAAACCAAAGGGACATCGTGATGACCAATGATTCCGGGGCAAACGCGCCGAAAGACAGCGTGACCTTGATCGATCACTCCACCGGCAAGGAAATGAACATGCCGCTGCTGGAAGGGACGATCGGCCCGAAGGTGATCGATATCCGCAAGCTCTACGCGGAAATGGACTATTTCACGTTCGACCCCGGTTTCATGGCGACAGGCAGTTGCGACTCCAAGATCACCTACATCGACGGCGACGAAGGCGTCCTGATGTATCGCGGCTATCCGATCGAGGATCTCGCGCAGAACTGCGATTTCATGGAAGTCGCCTACCTGCTGTTCAAGGGCGAACTGCCGGACCAGGCAGAGAAGGACAAGTTCGTCCACGACATCACCTATCACACGATGGTCCACGAGCAGCTGCACAAGTTCTATGACGGGTTCCGCCGCGATGCGCACCCGATGGCGGTCATGTGCGGTGTCGTCGGCGGCCTTGCGGCCTTCTATCACGACTCCACGGACATCTCGGACCCGCGCCAGCGCGAGATCGCTTCCTACCGCCTGATCGCCAAGATGCCGACGATCGCCGCCTGGGCGTTCAAGTATTCCATCGGCCAGCCGTTCATGTATCCGCGCAACGACCTGTCCTACGCCGAGGACTTCATCCACATGATGTTCTCGACCCCTTGCGAGGTCTGCAACGTCGATCCGATCATTTCGCGCGCGATGGACCGCATCCTGACGCTGCACGCGGATCACGAGCAGAATGCGTCGACCTCGACCGTCCGCCTCGCGGGCTCGTCCGGCGCCAACCCGTTCGCCTGCATCGCCGCCGGCATTGCCAGCCTCTGGGGCCCGGCGCACGGCGGTGCGAACGAAGCCGTGCTCAATATGCTGCACGAGATCGGCAGCGTCGATCACATCAACGAGTACATCAAGAAGGCCAAGGACAAGGACGATCCCTTCCGCCTGATGGGCTTCGGCCACCGCGTCTACAAGAACTTCGATCCGCGCGCGCGCATCATGCGCGAGACCTGCCACGAGGTGCTGGGCGCCCTTGGCAATGCCGACGAGCCGCTGCTCAAGCTCGCGATGGAACTGGAGCGTATCGCCCTCGAGGACGAGTACTTCGTCGACCGCAAGCTCTATCCGAACGTCGACTTCTATTCCGGCATCATCTTCCGGGCGATCGGCATTCCGGAATCGATGTTCACCGTGCTGTTCGCCGTCGCGCGGACCGTCGGCTGGGTATCGCAGTGGAACGAGATGATCGAGGACCCGGGCCAGAAGATCGGCCGTCCCCGGCAGCTCTATGTCGGTCCGACGAAGCGCGATTTCATCCCGATCGACAAGCGCTGACGCCGACACGGCGAACACGAAAAAGGCCCCGCAAGCGGGGCCTTTTTTATTGGATGAGCCTCGGCCGGCATCAGTCTCGTTCGATCAGCTCGATCTTGTAGCCGTCCGGGTCCTCGATGAAGGCGATCACGGTCGTGCCATGCGCCATCGGGCCCGGCGGACGCGGAATGCTGACGCCTTCGGCCTCCATCACCTCGCAGGCCTTGTAGATATCGGGAACCGCGACCGCGAGATGTCCGAAACCCGAGCCGTGCGTGTAGGCGTCTTCCTGGCCCCAGTTGTAGGTCAATTCGAGAACCGTGTGATCGCTCTCGTCGCCGTAGCCCATAAAAACGTTGGTGAACTCGCCGCCGGGGAAATCCTTCTTGCGAAGCACATCCATGCCCAGGTGGCGCGAATAGAAATCGATGGATTTATCCAGATCCTTCACGCGGATCATCGTATGCAGCAGCCGGAAGCCGCCCTTGTCTGATGACATTTCCGTTGGTCTCCTGTTTTCGGTTTCCCGACCTTACCGCGTCGGGTTGAGGTACGACAACACGACGGCTGCCGCCGTTTCGCTCGGACTGCCCTGCGGCGGCCGGAGCATGTCGAGCGCGTCGCGCATCGCGGCGAGCTGCGCCGCGCGGGCGTCCTCGTCGTCCAGCAGCGCCAGCGTCTCCGCCGCGACGATCTCCGGACGGCATTTGGCCTGGATGAGTTCGGGTATCGCCTCCCGCTCCAGAAGGATGTTCACCAGATTCACGAACTGCTGACGGACGCCGTGCATGATCTTGATTACCGCAATCGTGATCGGGTGGAGGCGATAGGCGACGGTATGCGGGACACCCGCCAGCGCAAGCTCCAGCGAAACCGTTCCGGATGCCGCCATCGCGGCCGACGATGCCGCCATCGCATCGAATTTCTCGGCGATGGTATCCACGACGACCGCGCGGCCCGGCCAGCCCGCGATGCGTCTTTCGAGAGCCTCGCGGATATACGACACGGTGGGAAACGCGAACACGACATCCGGATGGCGCTCGACGATTTTCTCTGCGGCTCCGCGGAACACGGCCGTCAGCCGCTTGATCTCGCCATGACGGCTTCCCGGCAGGACGGAAACCACCAGCGCGTCCGGATCGATGCCGTGCTTCGCGCGGAACGCCGCACCGTCTCCCTTTCCGGCGCCGCCTTCCAGCACCGGATGGCCGACGAACGTGCAGGCGAGCCCTTCCTTCTCGAAGAACGGCGGTTCGAACGGCAGCAAGGCGAGCAAATGATCCAGTTCGGCCGCAAACGCCTTCGCCCGCCGCGGCCGCCACGCCCACACCGTCGGCGCCACGTAGTGGATCAGCGGAATATCCGTATCGCGCAGCCCCTTCCAGACCTCGAAGCAGAAGCCGGGAACGTCGATCGAGACGACGATGGCCGGCCTGTCGCTTTTGATCCGCGCGATGGTCTCGCGCATCCGGCGTTTGATCTGCGGGATGCGGTGAATGATCTCCACGACGCCCATCAGGGCGATATCGGATATCGGAAACAGCGACGTGAGGCCCTCGGCCTGCATCGCCTCGCCGCCGATCCCCGCGATACGGATATTGCCGCCGGCTTTCTCGCGGAGCGCCGCTATCAGACGCGCCCCGATCAGGTCGCCCGACGGCTCGCCGGCAATGAGCCAGATGAGCGGCGCCTGTCCGTCCGGTTCGGCCATCCCGCCTCAGCCGGGAAAGCCGACGATGAACAGGCCCGCCGCGTCGGCAGCGGCAATCGTCTCGGTGCGCGACGCGATCAGGGCGCCACCCGCTTCGACGGCGATGCCGCGCAGGCCCGCCGCCGCTGCATTCTCGACCGTCGACCGCCCGATCGCCGGCAGGTCGGTCCGCCGTTCCTGCCCCGGTTTCGGCATCTTCACCAGGACCCCGCCCGGCAGATCGGCCTGTACGAATTGCCCGCAGCGGGAAATGAGCGCGTCAGTGCCCTCCACGCCTTCGACGCCAAGCACCGTACCGTTCTGGATGACCGCCCCCTGCCCGATATCGAATTCGCCCATCGCCCACACCACGGCGATGCCCCGCTCGATATCGGCCCGTTCGTCGGCGGAGGGTTCCCGCCGGGTGAGGACGCCTTCGGGCGCCAGGAGGTCACCCAGCAGCGCATCCGGCGCAATAATCCGGAACCCCTCCGTTTCCTCGAGTTCCTTGACCACGGCCGTCAGAAGATTGTCGTCTCCGAGAATGCGCTTTCCGACCTTCGCGATGAACTTCGCGGACCGCGCATCGCGCAGCAGCGCCAGCGGCGACGGCCGCGGGATCCGGCCGACGAGCACGAGTTCCTCGACGCCTTCCCGCCGGGCCGCGGCGAGCGCGCGGCTGATTTCCGACATGCGTATCCATTCGACCGGGGCGTCGCCGAGAACGGCGGCGTCGGCGCTGCCTTCGAAAGCGAGCACATAGAAGGCTCGTCCGCTTTCGCGGCAGGCGTCGATGATTTCTCCGGGAAGCGAGCCCTCTCCGGCGATGATGCCGAGCTTAGGCACTCTGCTCGGCTTTTGGCTGGCAGATCGCCCGGTTCGAATCCGAGCGGATGAAATCGATGATCTCCATCACCGCTTCATGGGCGCTGTAGGTCTCGAGCACGTCCTCGATCCGTTCCGCCATCGTGCCTTCTTCCGCGAACATCAGGCGGTAGGCCTTGCGCAGCGCCGTCAGGTCGTTCCGCGAGTACCCGCGGCGTTTCAGCCCCACGATGTTCAGCCCGCTCAACCGGGCACGGTCGCCCATCACCGATCCGTAGGGGATGACGTCGTTCTCTACGCCGGACATGCCGCCGACCATCGCGTGCTTGCCGATCCGGCAGAACTGATGCACCGCGGACAACCCGCCGATAATCGCGAAATCCTCGACCGTCACATGGCCCGCGAGCGTCGCGTTGTTCGCCATGATGACGTGGTTCCCGACGATGCAGTCGTGCGCGACGTGCGCGCCCACCATCATCAGGCAGTTGTTCCCGATACTGGTCAGCATGCCGCCGCCTTCGGTTCCGGGATTGATGGTGACGTGCTCGCGCAGGATGTTGTTCGCGCCGATCGTCAGCCGCGACGGTTCGCCCTTGAACTTCATGTCCTGCGGCTGATGGCCGATGGAAGCGAAGGGATAAATCCGCGCGTTCGGGCCGATCTCGGTACGGCCGTCGACGACGACGTGCGACAGCAGCACGCAACCGTCTCCCAGGGAAACATCCGGTCCGATGACCGAATAAGGCCCGATCTTGACACCCTCCCCGATCGTGGCGGCGGGATCGACGATGGCAGTGGGGTGAATGTCGGTCATCTGGCCTGTCAGTCGTTCATGATCATTGCCGCATAGGTCGCTTCGGCGACGAGAACGCCGTCGACCGTCGCGCGTCCGGCGAACTTCCACACGTTTCCGCGGCTCCGTTCCTTGGTTACCTCGACACGCAGCTGGTCCCCCGGCGTGACGGGCTTGCGGAACCGCGCGCCGTCGATCGACATGAAGTAGACGAGCTTTCCTTCGGCATCCGGGCCAAGCGTATTGACGACGAACACGGCAGCCGTCTGCGCCATCGCCTCGATGATCAGAACGCCGGGCATTACCGGGCGCTGCGGAAAATGTCCGGCGAAATAGGGTTCGTTGATCGTGACGTTCTTCACGCCTGTCGCACGCACGTTCGGAACGATGTCGACGACCCGATCGATCATGAGAAACGGGTACCGGTGAGGGATCATTTCCATGATCCGTTCGACGTCGATCTCGTCTACCGTTGCATCCGATTCCACCGTATCCATTCTACTTTCCCTTCTTCTCCGCCAGTCGGGATACCAATGCGACCTGGCGGAAGTACTGCTTGATCGGGACAGCCGGCATGCCGCAAACGGTGACGCCCGGCGGAATGTCCTTAATGACACCGGTCCTGGCAGCGATCATTGCGCCGTCACCGACGCTCAGATGGCCCGCGAAGCCCGCCTGACCGCCGATCTGCACGCCGTTTCCGATTTGCGTGCTGCCTGCAATCCCGGTCTGGGAAACGACGATACATCCCTTTCCGATGCTGACGTTGTGCCCGATCTGTACGAGATTATCAATCCTGGTCCCGGCACCGATAACGGTGTCCGGACCGGCCCCCCTGTCGATGGTCGAGTTGGAGCCAACCTCAACGAAATCCTCGATAATCACGCGCCCGACCTGCGGTACCGTTACCGCGCCTGCGGGCCCCCGCGCAAAACCGAACCCCGCTTCGCCGATTCGCACGCCCGCATACAGGGTCACGTGGGAGCCGACGATGCAGTACCGCAACGACGCGGACGGGCCTACCCGGCAATTGTCGCCAATCACCACGCCTTCGCCGATGTAGGCGTTCGGCGATATCCGGCAATTCTCCCCGACCCTTGCGGACGGGCCGATCACCGCGCCGGGGGCGACGAGCGTTCCGGTGCCGATCTCGGCGGAAGGATGAACGTTCTCCTCCGCCGAGGCAGGGATATAGCCGTCTTCCGTCCTCGGATAGTAGGCCGACGCGCACTGTGCGTAGGCGAGATAGGGTTCTTTCGTCACAAGCAGCGCAACGCCGGACGGCGCGCGGCCCGCATGTTCCGGCGCGACGACGCAGCAACCCGCCCTGGTGGCGGCGAAAGCGTCCACGTACGCCTTGTTGTCCAGGAAGCTGAGATCGTCGGGTCCCGCATCCTGCAGCGGCGCGACGTTTGAAAACACCCGATCGCCGTCCGAAGGGTTCGCGATTTCCGCACCGCAAAATCGGGACAGCTCATCGAGCGTAAACGGTCCCTCGGGGGTGAAAAAACGCGCGTCGGGCATTGCTAGCGCTGTCCTTTCGCTCCGCCTTCGTTCGGCTTGGGCCTGTCCACCGTGATCGTGATGACCGGGAGCCGTTTGTCGAGTCCGGCGAGCACGTCATCGGTTATGTCGAGAGCACGCGCGGATATGAATACGAAACGCTTCTCCATCACGATATTCAGGTTCTTGGCCTTGGCGATGTTCTGCGCCACCTGAATAAGATTTTCGAGGATGATGTTCTTCGTCGCGTTGAAGGCCTTGTCGAGTTCGCGGCGCTGCGCCTGAACGGCCCGTTGCGCCTCGCTCGCCTGCTCGCTGAACGCCCGTCTCTTGTCGGCGAACGCCTCGCGCGACAGGATCGCACGTTGCTGCGCAAGCTCCTGCTCCGCCGTCCGGAGCGCCTGCTCCTGGTTCTTGACCTGCGTCTGGAACTCCTTGCGAAGCTTCTCCATTTCCGGCCTGACGCTTTTCGCCGCCTTGGCATCGCGCAGCACGCGCTGAACGTCGACAATGCCGATGCGGGGATTCTCGATATCCTGCGCCCGAACGGCAGTGGCAGCGGCGAGGAAGAGAACGAAGGCGCCCAGAATGCGCGTGGATCGAAAGTTAAGCACTTGAAGCATCATTAAAATCTTGTACCAAAACCGAACCTGAAAAGCTCGGTCCTATCGAAATCTTCTTTCACAACGGCGCGCGACAAATCAACTGTGACCGGACCGAACGGCGAACTCCAGGCAAAACCGGCGCCGACGGCGACACGCACCGATCCCGTATCGGTGCTGCCTTCCACCGAACTGCCGCTGCTGCCGAGACTGCCGGCATCGATAAAGAGCCTGCCTTTGACCCCGAACTCGTTCGGAAGCCCGAGCGGGAACGTAAGGCCCAGGCTGCAGCGATAGTACCAGCGACCGCCAAGCGCATCGTCGGTGGCAACATCGCGCGGACCGATGCCTCCCGATTCGAAGCCGCGAAGCGTCGAGCCGCCGATGAAGAAGCGATCCACGATCCGGATATCCTCGCCGAGATCAAAAGTGTAGCCGGTCGCGGCGCTGACGTTCATGACCCACTCGTCCGCGACCTGGTAATAGTAGCCGCTCGTGACCTCGTTTCGGAGGAACTGGCTGTTCCCGCCGAGACCGGCAAGGGTATTATCGAATTCGACGTAGTAACCGCCGGTCGGATCGAACCTGTTGTCACGCTTGTCGTACAGCAGCGTCTGGCCGACCGACGACGTAACGAAGGTACCTTCCTGTTCCCGAATGGCCAACGAGGCATCCGACGGAACGTCGGTGATATCGTCCTGCCGCAGCGCGTATTTCAGCGACTGGCTCAACGGCTCGGTAATCCGGTATCCGGTCCGGAGCGCGAAGCCGGTTGACTTCCGGTCGAACGAGCTTTCCGTCTGAAGATCGCGAAGGGTTCGGAAAATGTCGAAACCGGCCGAGAGGTTCTTGTCGAGAAAGTAGGGCTCGGTGAAGGAAAGATCGATCTGCTGCTGCTTCTGGCCGAGCTGCAGACCCAACCTCAGGTCCTGACCGCGGCCGAGAAGGTTGCTTTCGCGAATACTCGCGTCGCCGAGCACGCCCGAAGTCGAAGAGAACCCCGCGCCGAACGAAATCTCTCCCGTGGACTTCTCCTTGACCGCCACGTTCAGGACCGTCTTGTCCGGCGTACTTCCCGCCACGTTCTTGATATCGACCTTCTCGAAGAAGCCGAGGTTCCGGATCCGCTTTGTCGAACGGCGAAGCTTGGACGAGTTGAACGCATCGTTCTCGACCAGCAGCAACTCCCGGCGGATTACCTTGTCGAGCGTCCGCACGTTGCCGTCGATATTGATCAGATCGACGAAGACCCGGGGCCCTTCCTGAATGACGAATTCCACGCTGATCGTCTTCGCATCGCGATCCCGGCGAACCCGGGGCCTGATGTCGACGAACGCATAGCCGCGCTCGCCCGTCGCGTCGGTCAGTTTACCGATCGATTCCTCGACCGCGTCCGCGTCGTACCAGCCGCCTTGCTTGACGGTGATCTGCTGATTCAGCTCTTCCGTCTTGAGATCCTTCAGTGAGGACGTCAGCTTGATCTCGCTGAACTTGTAGCGCTCTCCCTCTTCGATCGTGAACGTCACGAAAAACGCGCTGTTGTCGGCCGTCAGTTCCGCGACGGCCGAGACGACGCGGAAATCCGCATAGCCGTTTGCAAGGTAATGGCGCCGCAACAGCTCGCGATCGAAGGTCAGCCGGTCCGGATCGTAGGTGTCGTCGGACGACAGGAAGCGGTACCAGGCCGATTCCTTCGTCTGGATGACCTCGCGCAGGTCGCCGTCGTCGTATCTCTCGTTGCCGAGGAAACTGATCTTGCGGATCTCGGTCAACTTGCCTTCGGAGATCTCGAACACGAGATCGACCCGGTTCTGCGGCAACTGGATGACCTTCGGCTCGACCGAGGCGGAAAACCGGCCGCTTCGCCGGTAAATGTCCATGATCCGCTGCAGATCGGCCTGAACGCGGGACCGCGTGAATACCACGCGCGGCCGCAATCTCACCTCGTCATTCAGGATCTGGTCGGTAATCCGGCGATTACCCTCGAACGCAATCCGGTTGATGATCGGGTTTTCGATGACGCGGACGACCAGGTCGGGACCTTCGCGACGGATCGTCACGTCCGCAAACAGCCCCGTTGCGAACAAAGCCTTCAGCGCCTTGTCGAGGTCTGCCGGCGCCACGGCGTCACCGGCATGGAGCCCCATATAGGAACGAACCGTATCGGCCTCGATCCGCTGGACGCCCTCGACCTTGATATCGCGCACGCGATCGCCGATCGTTTGCGCGACGGCGGCGTGACCCAGCATCACCGCAGCGCAGACGAGTACCGACAACGAACGAACCCCGATGCGAAACCGCATCACTTCAGATGCCTCCACGCGGCTTGTCTTCGCCGCTTCTTGTCAGGTTACCAGTCCTACGAAAAAATCCACCACCCGCAACTGGACGAGGTCGTTCCAGGTTGCGAACACCATCAACGCGAACACCATCCCGATACCGATCCGGATTCCGACGTCCTGCGCCCGTTCCTCGAGCGGACGGCCGCGCAGCGCCTCGATGGCGTAGAAGAGCAGATGCCCGCCGTCGAGCATGGGCACCGGAAACAGATTGATCAGGCCGAGATTGATCGACAGGACGACCGTGAACATCAGGACGCTGATCAGGCCGGTCTGCCAGACGTCGCCCGACATCTGCGCGATCCGGATGGGACCGCCGAGCTCCTTGGTCGTCCGCGTGCCCTTGATGATCTGCCAGATCGCCGAGAAGATGCTCTCCGACAGGATGTAGGTTTCTGCCGTCGCCCGCCAGATGGCGCTGAGCGGATCGTGGCGGACGAGTTTCATATCGGTGCCGGCGCGCGACACGCCGAGACGCCCGATCCGCTGCGGATTGCCGAAACGGTCGGTCTGGTCGATGACGTCCGGAATCGCGGTAAGGGTAACCGGATGGCCGCCCCGTTCGACCCCAAATTCGAGCGGGGTCGCCGGGTAGAGCCGCACCGTGCGGATGACTTCCTCGAAACGCTCCACCGGCCGGCCGTCGATGCTGACGATGACGTCGCCCGGCAAGAAACCCGCTCGCTCCGCCGCACTGTTCGGCAGGACGCGGCCGATATCGGCCGGCGTGAAGGGCTGGCCGATCGTCATGAACATGCCCGACAGCACGACGATGGCGAGCAGGAAGTTCGCAAGCGGCCCCGCCGCGACGATGAACGACCGCTGCGGCAGCGACTTGGTGTCGAACGCAACCCTGGCCTCGTCCGGCGTCATCCTCGGGCGGCCCGTCTCGTCGGGATCGTTATCGGCGGCGCCGGAGGCCTGCATCTCGCCGAACATCTTCACGTAGCCGCCGAACGGAATCATGCTGAGCTTCCAGCGCGTCCCGTGCCTGTCGTTCCAGCCGAAGAGTTGGCGGCCGAACCCGACCGAGAACACCTCGACGCGAACGCCGCACTTCCGCGCCGCCAGGTAGTGGCCGAGCTCGTGCACGAACACCAGCACGGTCAGAACCACCAGGAACGGGAGGATGTAATTCCAGATCAGCGAAAGGACATCTAACATCGTCTCACGTGCATCCTGCGTTTACCGTCGGCGGCGGCGCGTCATCCGCCCGCGCCCCGGCGCTCGACCGCTTCCTGGGCCGCATGTCGCGCCTTCCGGTCGACCGACCGGAAATCCTCGACCGTCCCGATTTCGCTATCGCTTACCCTGTCCAGCGTCTCTTCGACGATCGCGGGAATGTCCAGAAATCCGATCTCTTCCCGAAGGAATCCCGCGACCGCTACTTCATTGGACGCATTCAGGATAGTAGGCGCGGCACCGCCCGCTTGCAAGGCTTCGCGCGCCAGTCTCAGGGCCGGAAATCGTTCTAAATCAGGGTGTTCGAAGGTAAGTTCGGCGATTTCCGCGAGGTCCAGACGGGCGCTCGGCGTGCTTATTCTGGCTGGCCAGCCGAGGGCGTAGGAGATGGGCGTCCGCATATCGGGCGTGCCCAGCTGCGCCAGGACAGACCCGTCCACGTAGGCGACCATGCTGTGGACGATCGACTGCGGATGGACCAGCACGTCGATCCGGTCCTCCGGCATGTCGAACAGGAAATGCGCCTCTATCAGCTCGAGCCCCTTGTTCATCATGGTCGCGGAATCGATCGAGATCTTGGCGCCCATGTCCCAGTTGGGATGTGCGACCGCCTGACGCGGCGTCGCGACCCTCATCGCGTCGAGGCTCGCCGTCCGGAACGGCCCGCCCGACGCCGTCAGGACGATCTTTTCGATCGCGTCGCGGCGGTCGAACTCAAACACCTGGAAGATCGCGTTGTGCTCCGAATCGACCGGCAGGAGCGTCGCCCCGCTCCGCGCGATCTCCTTCAGCATCAGATCGCCGGCGCAGACGAGGCATTCCTTGTTCGCAAACGCGACGATCGCGCCCTGGCGCACCGCCGCCAGCGTCGCCTCCAGTCCGGCCGCGCCGACGATGCCGGCCATGACCCAGTCGGCGCTGCGCGCCGCCGCCTCGACGACCGCTTCCGCGCCGGCCGCTACCTCCGTCCCGCTGCCGGCAAGTTCCCGTTTCAGGTCGGCGTAGAGCGACGCGTCGCCGATGGCCGCAAAACGGGCGCCGAGCCGCTTTGCCTGATCGGCGAGCAGCGCGACGTTGGAATTGGCGGTGAGCGCCTCCACGACGTAGGCGTCTGGCGACCGCTCGACAAGATCGATCGTGTTGGTGCCGATGGACCCGGTCGATCCGAGGATCGAGACCCGGCGCGTACCGGTATGCGGCGTGACGGCAGGCTCCGGCATGTCAGACGAAGCCCCGGTCGGCGAGATAGAATAGCAGCGCGGCGGCGGGGCCCGTCAGCAGCATGCCGTCGAGACGGTCGAGGACACCGCCGTGGCCAGGCACGAGCGCGCTGGTGTCCTTGACGCCGTAGCGCCGCTTGAAAACCGAGACGGAAAGATCGCCGGTCTGCGCCAGGACCGCCGTCGCGGCCGCGGCGACGGCGACCGGCAGCAACGCGCGGCCGTCGTACCAGCCGAGAGCGACGACGCTCCAGGCGATGGCGGCTGCGACGCCCCCTGCGAGCCCCGCCCATGTCTTGTTCGGGCTGATGCGCGGCGCCAACTTAGGGCCGCCGATGGCCTTGCCCGCTGCGTAGGCGCCCGTATCGGTGAACCAGACGGCGAAGACCAGCCAGGCGACCGTCAGCCGTCCATGATCGGGATTCGCCCGCAGCCACAGGAACGCGAGGCAGAACAGGCCGACAAGCGCGACGCCGATGGCTATGTGCAGCACCGCATTCTCGCGCTTCACGAGGCCGACGACGGCGATGCCGGCGGCGACCGCGGCAACGAAAGCCGCCGCGTACGCGGCGCTGCCGGCGTAGAGAACGACGAGGCCGCCCAGCAGCGCGGCTTCCGCCGCCCAGCCCGTCAGACCGAAACCGCCCTCCCGGCACATGCGCGTCCACTCCCACATCATCACCGCGGCCGCCAGTCCGACCATCAGGTCGAACCAGGGAAATCCGAAATAGATTGCCGCGACAACCGGCGGAAGGAAAAACGCGGCCGTCTTCAGACGTCGTCCGAGATTGCGAAAGCGCTGGTCAGCTGGTCGTTGCGCCATAGCGCCTTTCGCGGCGGCCGAATTCCTCGATGCAGCGCGCTAGGTCTTCGCGCGAAAAATCGGGCCACAGCACGTCTAGGAAAACCAGTTCCGCGTAAGCCGTCTGCCACAGCAGGAAGTTGCTGATCCTCTGCTCGCCGCTCGTCCGGACGATCAGGTCCGGATCTGGAATGTCCGCCGTGAAAAGCCGGTTCGTCAGCGCCTGTTCGTCGATATCGGCGGGATCGATCCGGCCCGCCGCCGCGTCCTCGGCGAGCTGCCGGGCCGCCGCGGTTATTTCCTGCCGGCTGCCGTAGCTCAGCGCGATGATCAGGTCTATGACGGTGTTGGCCTTCGTCTTCTGCTCCGCCATCTCGATGAGCGAGACGATTTCCGGCTCCAGCCGCTCGCGGTCGCCGATGAACCGGATGCGGACGCCCTCGCGGTGAAGCTCCGCGACTTCCTGGCGCAGATACAGCCGCAGCAGGCCCATCAGGTCGGCGACTTCCTTCGCCGGCCGCTTCCAGTTCTCCAGCGAGAACCCGTAAAGCGTCAGATAGCGCACGCCAGCCTCGCGGGCGGCCTTGACCGTGCGCCGCACCGCTTCCGCTCCCTGCTGATGGCCCGTAATCCGCGGCAGGCCGCGCGATTGTGCCCAACGGCCGTTGCCATCCATGATGATGGCGACGTGCACCGGCGTGCCGTTGCTTTCGGGCTGAGTGGGAACGGGTTTCATACGCGGTTACACCTGCATTATTTCTTCTTCTTTGACCTTCACCGCCTCGTCGATTTCCTTGATCGTCTTGTCGGTCAGCTCCTGGATTTCGTCGGACCAGGCGTGCTGTTCGTCCTGCGAAATCTCGCCGTCCTTTTCCATCTTCTTCAGCATGTCGATGCCGTCGCGGCGGACGTTACGGACGGCGACGCGGGCCTGCTCGGCATATTTGCCGGCGACCTTGGCCATTTCGGCGCGCCGTTCCTCGGAAAGCTGCGGCACCGGCACGCGGACGACGTTGCCCTCGGTCTGCGGGTTGAGACCGAGATCGGATTCGCGGATCGCCTTCTCGACCGAGGTAACGAGCCCCTTGTCCCAGACCTGGACGGACAGCAGGCGCGCATCCGGCGCGCTGATCGTGCCGACCTGGTTCATCGGCATCTTCGAGCCGTAGGCGTCGACCTGGATCGGCTCCAGCAGCGCGGGGGACGCGCGGCCCGTCCGCAGACCGCCGAATTCGTCCTTCAGCACCTCGTAGGCGCCGTTCATGCGGCGCTGGATATCGTCAATATCGGGATCGGCCATTTCACATCTCCCCGTTCTCGCGAGACGGTTTCACTCCTCATCCGTGATGATTGTGAAGGTTCCGGCGCCTTTTACAACCTCGGCGAATCCGCTCGGATTGTGTAACGAAAACACCAGAATCGGTATCCCGTTTTCCCGTGCGAGCGAGATCGCGGAGGCATCCATCACGCGAAGATCGCGCGACAGCACGTCCATGTAGGTCAGACGGTCGTAGCGCTCGGCGTCCGGCGTCGTCTTGGGGTCGGCGGAATAGACGCCGTCGACCTGCGTCCCCTTGAAGATGCCGTCGCAGTTCATCTCGGTCGCCCGCAGCGCGGCCGCGGTATCGGTCGTGAAGAACGGGCTGCCGGTGCCGGCCGCGAAGATCACCACCCGGCCCTTTTCCATGTGGCGGACCGCGCGGCGCCGGATATAGGGCTCGCAGATGGTCGCCATCGGGATCGCAGACTGGACACGGGTATGGACGCCGGCGCGTTCGAGCGCGCCCTGCATGGCGAGCGCGTTCATCACCGTCGCCAGCATCCCCATGTAATCGGCCGTTCCGCGCTCCAGCCCCTGGGCCGCGCCGGAAATGCCGCGGAAGATGTTGCCGCCGCCGATGACCAGGCAAACCTGGACGCCGAGATCGGTTACCGCCTTGATTTCACTGGCGACCTTGGCAAGCATCCCGGGATCGATGCCGAAGGACTGCTCGCCCATCAGCGCCTCTCCCGAGACTTTCAGAAGCACCCTTTTGAATTTGGGGCCTTGACCGGACTCCGCCATGGCGGGGCTCCCGGCTCAGCCGCCGGCCGCCGCCGCCACCTCCGCGGCAAAGTCCGATTCTTCCTTCTCGACGCCTTCGCCGAGCTGGAAGCGGACGAAACCGGCGACCTTGACCGACCCGCCGGCATCCTTGCCGGCCGCTTCGACCGCCTTGGAAACCTTGGTTTCGCCGTCGATCACGAAGGTCTGGTCGAGAAGGCAGACCTCCTCGTAGTACTTGCGGATGCGGCCGTCGACCATCTTCGCGATGATGTCGTCGGGCTTGCCGGAGGCCTTGGCCTGCTCGGCAAGAACCGTGCGCTCGCGCTCGAGCGCCTCGCCGTCGACCTCGTCCTGCGAGACCCACTGCGGATTGGCGGCCGCGACGTGCATCGCGAGCTGCTTGCCGAATTCCGCGAGCTTGGCGGTATCGCCCGAGCCCTCGAGGGCGACCAGCACGCCGATGCGGCCCATGTCGGGCGCCGCGGCGCTGTGCACGTAGCTCGCCACCACGCCCTCGCCGACCGACAGCGACGCCGCGCGGCGGAAGGTCATGTTCTCGCCGATGGTGCCGATCAGCGACGTCAGCGTGTCCTGGACCGACTTGCCGTCCATCTGCGCCGCGCCCACTGTCTCGGCATCGCCGCCGTTCGCCAGCGCCACGCCGGCGACCTTGCCGACGAACGCCTGGAACTCGGGATTGCGCGCGACGAAGTCGGTCTCGGAGTTGATTTCGACGACCGCGCCCTTGGCGCCGTCGGTCGCGACCGCGACGAGACCCTCGGCGGCGACGCGGCCGGCCTTCTTCGCGGCGGCGGCGAGGCCCTTGGTGCGGAGCCAGTCGACCGCGGCATCGAGGTCGCCGTCGTTCTCGACAAGCGCCTTCTTGCAATCCATCATACCCGCGCCGGAGGTTTCGCGCAGTTCCTTGACCAATGCAGCTGTAATCTCAGCCATAATTCAACCTCTCAAGATCGAGATTCAAACAATTGATTAAACAGGACTTTCCGCTCAAGCGGTCGGCTGTTCCTCGCCGCCCTCGGCCGGCGCTGCCGCCGCCTCGGCGGGCACTTCCTCGGACTCGCCGAGATCCTCGAGCGGGGCTTCCTCGGCCTCGCCGATATCCGTGCCGGACGCGATCGCTTCCTGCTGCAGGCCGTCGAGCACCGCCGCCGAGACCAGCTCGCAATAGAGCGAGATCGAGCGGATGGCGTCGTCGTTGCCGGGGATCGGGAACGTGATGCCGGCCGGATCGGAGTTGCTGTCGATCACGGCGACCACCGGGATGCCGAGCTTGACCGCCTCGGCGACCGCGATGTCTTCCTTGTTCGTGTCGACGACGAACAGCATGTCGGGCAGGCCGCCCATTTCCTTGATGCCGCCCAGCGAGCGGTCGAGCTTCTCGCGCTCGCGCGTGAGGTTCAGCAGCTCCTTCTTCGTCAGCGCCTCGGAAACCTCGGCGGACGAGAGCATCTCGTCGAGCTCGCGCAGCCGCTTGATCGAGGCTGTGATCGTCTTCCAGTTGGTCAGCATGCCGCCGAGCCAGCGGTGGTTGACGTAGTACTGGCCGCAGCGACCGGCTGCTTCCGAGACGATGTCGCTCGCCTGGCGCTTGGTGCCGACGAACAGCACGCGCCCGCCGCGCGCCGTGACCTCGCGGATGGCCGCGAGCGCCGCATGGAGCATCGGGACGGTCTGCTGCAGGTCGATGATATGGACGCCATTACGGACCCCGAACAGGAAGGGCTCCATCTTGGGGTTCCAGCGTCGCGTGTTGTGGCCGAAATGAACGCCAGCTTCCAGCAGCTGACGCATGGTGAAATCAGGCATCGCCATGATCGTTTTCCTTCTCCGGTTGGACCTCCGCAGGAATGGTCAGGAATTTCAAGGGCTTGGCCCCTTCGGCCTGACACCGGACCGAGCAACCGGCCTATGACGCCGCCGCCCGCAACCCCGCGTGTGGATTAACGGGACGGTTGGTACCCCCTAAAGGGCGGTTTTGCAAGGGGAAAGTGGCTTTTCGGGCCGGAGCGCCGCCCGCCATTCAAAAACATGCAAATCGACCCCATGCACTCTATGACGGCCCGAACGCGAAGAACGACCCCTTGCACCCGAAAGGCCTGTTCTCTCGCTGCCCCGGTGTCATCCTCGGGCCTGACCCGAGGATCCATCACGCCACCGTCCGAGCGTCTGCCGTGGACCCTCGGGTCAAGCCCGAGGGTGACAATTGGGATAAATCTACCAAAACCGTATAAAGACCCCAAGCACCCGAAAGGTGCACATAAAATTCGTAGGGGCGGGTCCAAAACCCGCCCGCCGGCCGGGCTTAGCACGGCCCCTACAAACGATCAGAACGCTCGAAACCGCAAATCAACCCCATGCACCCGAAAGAGAGCCTGAAACGGCCACCTCGCCCAATAAGCAAATCATTCCCTCGGCCTTGTACCGAGGGTCCATTTCGTCACCGCGCAGGCCTTTCCAATCGCCCCCCGCGACAAGCCCGGGGGAATGACACTGGGTGGCGTGAGATTATCACCGAAAATCCGAAAAGCGACTTTGGCCCACGATTTTCCGGGTTACCGGAGGCGTCTAAGGATCCAGCACCGCCGCCACGCCCGGCATGTGCTCCACCGCGGCGCGGAAATTGCCCGTCAGCGCCACTTTCCGGGGAAGCCGCACCTCGACCTCCTGGTGGTCGCCGACGTCGAGGATCAGGGCGACCTTGCAGTTGCCGGGATCGCCGGCTTCGAGCGCCTGCCGCACGCCGTCGATGGCGATGGGATCGGCGACGACGATCTTGAGCTCGGTGGAGGCATTGGCGAGAACCTCGTCGAGGGCGCGGATGCCGGCGGCGGACATGCGGACGCCCTCGCCGTCAGCGCGGACGTCGGCGGTGATCAGCACGCGCTGGCCCGCCTCCAGCAGTTCGCGCGAGGTTGCGAGGATTTCCGAGAACACGACGATCTCGTAGACGCCGGACATGTCCGACAGCTGGACGAAGGCGAAGCGGTTGCCCTTGGCCGACGTGCGTTCCTGGCGGCTGATGACGACGCCGGCGACGTTGGGCGCGGTGCCGGCCATGCGCGGCGTGATCTCGTTCGCGGGCGTGACGCGCAAGCGCCTCAGCTGGCCCGAATAGGCGTCGAGCGGATGGGCCGAGAGGTACGAGCCCACGGCCTCGAATTCGTGGGTCAGCCGGTCCATCACGGGCCAGTCGAGCGTGTCGGGCAGTCTTAGCCGCGCGGCATCGTCCTCCGCGCCGCCGCCGAACAGGCTTCCCTGGCCGCTGTCGCGCTCCTGCGCGGAGGCATTGGCGAGCCGCATGACGCTCTCGGCGCCCTCATACAGCCGCTTGCGGTTGGGATCGATGCTGTCGAAGGCCCCTGCCCTGACGAGGTTCTCGAACTGGCGCTTGTTGGCGCCGGACGAGCCGAGCCGCGTCGCGAAATCGGCGAGGTCCGCGAAGGTGCCGTTATGCTCGCGCTCCCGCACGACGTCGGCCATCGCCTGGCGGCCGACATTCTTGATCGCGGCCAGCGCGTAGCGGACGCAGAGATGCTCCTCGCCGTTGACGATCTTCTCGACCGTGAACGTGACCCCGGAGCGGTTGATGTCGGGCGGCAGCAGCGTGATGCCGAGCCGGTCGAGCTCCTGGCGGAAGACCGTAAGCTTGTCGGTGTTGCCGAGGTCGAGCGTCATCGAGGCCGCCATGAACTCGACCGGGTAGTTCGCCTTGAGATAGGCGGTCTGGTAGGCGACCAGCGCATACGCCGCGGCGTGGGATTTGTTGAAGCCGTAGCCCGCGAACTTGTCGACCTGTTCGAAGATGCGCGCCGCCTGCGCCTTGTCGACGCCGCGCTCGACCGCGCCCTCGACGAAGTTCTCGCGCTGGGCGTCCATCTCCGCCTTGATCTTCTTGCCCATCGCGCGGCGCAGCAGGTCGGCGCCGCCGAGCGAATAGCCCGACAGCACCTGCGCGATCTGCATCACCTGCTCCTGGTAGATCATCACACCGAACGTTTCCTCGAGGATCGGCTGGAGATCGGGATGCAGGTAGTCGGGCTCCTCCTCGCCGTGCTTGCAGGCGATGTAGCGCGGGATGTTGTCCATCGGGCCCGGGCGGTAGAGTGCGCCGACGGCGGTGACGTCCTCGATGGAGTTGGGCCGCAGCTGGCGCAGGGTGTCGCGCATGCCCTGGCCTTCCATCTGGAAG
>JAYPTI010000040.1:0-20370 GCA_038133505.1 Alphaproteobacteria bacterium | reverse complement strand
CCAGGGGGCGTTCCACGCGGCGCTCAAGGACGAGGCGCTTCTGGCCGAAGCGAGACGGATCGGCATCGGCATCATTCCCGAGTCGCCGGATGCGGTCCTGGGCGCGCTCAAGACGCTTTATGCGACGCCGCCCGCGGTGCTCGCAAAGGTGAAGGAGATCATGGGCCGGAAATAACCGGCTCGAGGGTCGACAATGGAAGGGCGGGCCCTCGGGTCCGCCCTTTCCTTATCCGGCTTTGAGCCAGACGGCCGTGTCGTGGAACACCGCGCCGCCGTTCGGCGGTCCCGGGTCGGGGCTGGTCAGCCGGTTGATGCCGACGCCGTCGCCGAAGGCCTTTCCCGGCCAGACGCTCTCGACGACGACGACGCCGCGCTGCAGGCCGTCGAACGGTTCGGCGGCGACGCGCACCTCCCCCCGGCGGTTGCCGACAAGGACGCTGTCGCCCGCCGCGAGCCCCAGCGCGGCGCAGTCGTCGGGATGAATCTTGGCGGTCGGGCGCACTTCGCGTTTCGCCGACGTCGGCGTTTCCGTGAAGCTGGTGTTGAGAAACGTCCGCGACGGCGCCGTGATCAGTCTGTATGGATGCTCCGCGTCGCTTTCGTCGAGCACGTCCATGTGGTCGGGCAGCGGCGGCATGACCGCGTGGTCCGGGCCTTGCGAAGACCAGTCGGGCCGGAAGCGGAACTTGCTGTCCGGCTGGGGAAAGCCGTTGAGGAAGTGCGCGTCGTCGAACGCGGGCTGGCAGTCGATCCAGCGTTTCGCGAGCGTCTCGTCGAAGCCGGGATAGCCGGAGGCCCGCAGCGTAAGGTCCACCATCTCTCGCGCATCCATACCGAAGCCTTCGTGTTCGGCGCCGAGCCGCGACGCGAGCCCGCGCAGCATTTCGTGGTTCGAGCGCACGCCGTCGGGCGGGTCGATCACTTGCGCGCCGATCATCAGATGCGGATGGCCGCCGGCGAAATAGAGATCGTCATGCTCGAGGAACATGGTCGCAGGCAGGACGATGTCGGCGAAGCGCGCGGTATCGGTCATGAACTGCTCGTGGACGCAGACGAACAGATCGTCGCGGGCGAGGCCGCGCTGCACCGTCGCCGCATCGGGCGAGACGACCGCCGGGTTGGTGGTCTGGATCAGCGTCGCCGTAACCGGCGGGCCGCCTTTCAGCGCACCTGCGTCGCCGGTGTAGATCGGGCCGGCCTGCGACTGGTCGAGGACGCGGATCGACGTATCTACAAGATCGTTCCCCTCGATTAGCGTCTTGTCGATGCCGTAGAGGTCGCCGCTATGGAAGACGGCGCCGCCGCCGCGATGTTTCCACTTCCCGCCGACCGTCGGCAGGCAGCTCACCGCATGGACGTTCGCCGCACCGTTGCGCGAGCGCGAGAAGCCGTAGCAGACGCGGATCAGCGCCCGGTCCGTCTTGCCATAGAGGGCGGCGAACGCCTCGATCTCCGCTTCCGGGACGCCCGTGATCCGGCTTGCCCACGCCGGCGTCCGATCGCGCAGATGCGCCTCGAGCCCGGCCGGGTCGTCGGCGAACGTCGCCATGTAGCCGCGGTCCGCATGTCCGTCGCGGAACATCGCGTGCATGATCGCGCAGGCCAGCGCGCCGTCGGTGCCCGGGCGCGGTGCGATGTGGACGTCGGCCGCCGCCGCCGACGCGGTGCGGTAGGGATCGACGACGGCGAGTTTCGCGCCGCGCTCCTTCCGGGCGCGGGAGACGTGCGTCATCACGTTGACCTGCGTCGAGACAGGATTGCCGCCCCAGACGACGATCAGGTCGGAATCGGCCATTTCGCGCGGGTCCGGTCCCATCTTCCTGCCGACGCCGGCCTGCCAGCCTGCGAACACCAGCGTGTTGCAGATGGTCGAATGCTGGCGCGAATATTTCATCGCGTGGCGCAGCCGGTTGATGCCGTCGCGCTGCACGAGGCCCATCGTGCCGGCGTAGTAGAGCGGCCAAACCGCTTCGGTGCCGTCGCGCTGCGCTGCGCGGACGAAGGCGTCGGCGACCTCGTCGAGGGCATCGTCCCAGGAGATCGGCTCGAACGCGCCGTCGCCCTTGGGGCCGGTGCGCCTCAGCGGCGTGGTCAGACGGTCGGGGTGATGGATGCGCTCGGCGTAACGCCCGACCTTTTCACAGACGACGCCCGCGGTGTAGCTGTTGTCGCGGGCGCCGCGGATCCGGCCGATCGTGCGGGCATCGACTTTTTCGACCTCGAGCAGGCATGTGCTCGGACAGTCGTGCGGACAGACCGCATGCTGGTAGCTGGACATGGGCGGACGATAGCTTGGGAACGGCGTGCCGCGCCAGACGTATAGTCCGCCCTTTGTCCCGGTCGTATCAGGCGGCCTTTCCTGTCACCTGCGGATCCGCCTTCGGGTCGACGTCCCGCCAGTCGTCTTCTTTCGGCAGGATCCGTTCGTAAGAGACGAGATCCGCGTTCGGCGTCTCGCGGCCGGCCGGGGGCGTGCCGATGGCGACGCCCTTCTCCTGCCAGTCGCGCGCGGCGGCGATCATCATGCGCCGGAACTGGGCCACCGCGCCGTCGCTGACGCCGAGATAATCCTTCGTCCGGTCGGCGATCGGGCCCATCGATTCCCACATCGCCATGTCCTGCGCCGGAATGCCGTAGATGCCGGTGAAATCGCCGTCCTTCATCGCCGCGCGATCCTGCAGGAAGTCGTTTTCGAGCGTCCGGAGCTTGCGCCAGTTCCCGTCGATGTCCTTGCCGACCTCGGCGCCGCAGAACTTCCGCCACTCGTCCTGGGAGATGCCCTTCGTCTGATGGAAGGCGATCCAGTAGAACATGGTGTTCTCGTCGTCCATCGGCACCAGCATCTGGGCCAGCCTGTACTGGTCGTTCGGCGGGATGACGACGGAGAACGGCGCGACGAACAGCGTCGTGCGGATATAGTCGTGCGTCTCGGCGTTCATGATCGGCGTGCGCACGGCGGCGTAGCGGAAACCGTAGTCCGTCTTCTGGAACTTGATGCGCGGCGCCTTGTCCTTCGACGGGCGCGGCCACGCGGTGGCGGTCGCCTTGGCGCCGTCCACCTCGGCCGGCGGCATGTTGGTCGAATGCAGGCTGGAGCTGTGCGCCGAATCGATCGACCCCTCCAGCACCTGCGCCCAGTTGCAGGCCGTGTGCATCTTGACGACCGCAATCTTGTCGGCCGGCGCCGACGCCCAGACGGGCGGCTCGAACTCGGTCATGTCCTCGGCCGGGCCCATATAGGTCCATACGAAGCCGCCGGCCTCGCGGACGGGGTAGGACTTGATCTTGGCATCGGCCTTCAGGCCTTCGCCCGCATTCGGCTCGCTCGGCATGTCGACGACGTTGCCGTTCACGTCGAACTTCCAGCCGTGGTACAGGCAGCGCAACCCGCAATCCTCGTTGCGGCCGAAGGCGAGCGACGCGCCGCGGTGGCGGCAGAACTCGTCGATGACGCCGAGCTTGCCTTCGCTGTCGCGGAAGCAGATCAGGTCCTCGCCCAGCAGGCGGAAGCGCACGGGCTTGCCGTCGCGTTCGGCGACTTCCTCGGACAGGACCGCCGGCAGCCAGTGGCGCCGCATGATGTTGCCCATCGGGGTGTCGCCCTCGACGCGGGTGAGCAGGTCGTTTTCCTCGGCGGTGATCATGGCTTTCCTCCCGTCACGATCAATAAACTTAGGAAACAAAGATTATTCTTCGGAAACTAAGAACAATGGACGCGGCTGTCAAGAGCGTTTAGTGTGTGCGCATGAAAACTTATCGAAAGACGCGCCGGTGACGGATCGCAAACTGAGGCTGGGCATTGCCGGGCTGGGGCGGGGATTCAGCGTCATGCTGCCGACCCTCGCGCTGCATCCACGCCTCGACGTCGCCGCCGCCGCCGATACGCGGCCCGAGGCGTTGGCCCGGTTCGAGGCGGATTTCGGCGGCACCGGCTATCTCTCGGTCGACGATATGTGCGCCGATCCCGCGCTCGATGCGATCTACGTGGCGACGCCGCACCAGTTTCATGCCGACAATACAGTCGCGGCCGCGCGGGCCGGAAAGCATGTCCTCGTCGAGAAGCCGATGGCGCTGACGCTGGCGGAATGCACCGCCATGATCGACGCCGCTGCGGAGGCCGGCGTGCATCTGCTCGTCGGGCACAGCCACAGCTTCGATGCGCCCATTGCCGAGGCGCGACGCCTGATCGCCGCCGGGGACTACGGTGCGCCGCAGATGATCACGGCGATGAACTACACGGATTTCGTCTATCGGCCGCGGCGTCCCGAGGAGCTCGATACCGACAAGGGCGGCGGCGTCTCGTTCAGCCAGGCGGCGCACCAGATCGACATCGTCCGGATCCTGGCCGGCGGCATGGCTGAAAGCGTCTACGCCACGAACGGGCGCTGGGATCCGGAACGGCCGACCGACGGCGCCTACAGCGCGATCCTCAAATTCGCCGGCGGCGCCACGGCATCGATGGTCTATAGCGGCTACGGGCGGTTCGATTCGGACGAGTTCTGCGGCTGGATCGCGGAGTCGGGCAAGCCCAAGGACCCGGCCGCCTATGGCGCCGCGCGGAAGGCGCTCGAGGAAATCCACGATCCGGCCCAAGAGGCGGCGGTCAAGGCCGCTCGCGCCTACGGCGGGACCGCCGGACAGCCCCTGCCGACCCGCGACGACGTCGCCGGGCGCAAGCACGAGCAGTTCGGCCTGTTCGTCGTCAGCTGCGAACGCGCCGACCTGCGGCCGATGCCCGACGGCGTGATGGTCTTCGGGGAGACCGAGAAGGCGTTCCGGCCGCTCCCCGATCCCATCGTGCCGCGGACCGAGGTAATCGACGAGCTGTACGATGCGGTGTTCGGCGGCGTCTCGCCCGTCCATACTGGCGAATGGGGCAGGGCGACGCTCGAGGTCTGTCTTGCCCTCGTCGAGTCGGGGCGGACGGGAAAAGAGGTCGCGCTGAAATACCAGGTGCCGGTCGGCGACGCGGGAGCCGCCGCGTGACCCGCGTTCCCGTCGCGAGCCGGAACGATGCGCTGCTGGTCCTGCGGCACTGGCAGGACGGCGTTCCCGACGACCGGCTCGCGCATCTGATCCGCGATGCCGGGCGCAGCCTGGGACAAAGCCTGTCGTCGCGCCTCGCCGCCCACGACGTGCCGTTCGGCCACTGGGTCTTCCTGCGGGTGCTGTGGGAGAGGGACGGTCTTACGCAGCGCGAGCTCAGCGACGCCGCAGGCGTCACGGAACCCACGACCTTTGCTGCGGTGAAGGCGCTCGAAGAACGCGGGCTGATCACGCGCCGTCACGAGCCCGGCAACCGGCGGAAGCTCTACGTCTATCTCACCGACGTCGGCCAAGCGCTGCGCGACGAACTGGTCCCGCTGGCCGAAGAGGTGAACCGTATCGCGGTCGAAGGCGTCGATCCCGCGCATCTCGACGTCGTCCGCGACGTGCTGCTCACGATGATCCGGAATCTGGCCGCCGACGAGTTCGGCCGGGAACCGGACGAAGACTGAATTCTCTCGGGGGCGCTAGCCGCCGCTGCGGTCCAGCCGGTGAATCTCGGCGCCCGCTCCGGCGGCGATCTCGTCCGGTTCCGCGCCTTCGCCGAGCTCGATCTCCTCGATCTTCTCGCCCTTGCGGGTGATCTTGTCGGTCGAGGTGCGAATCTCGCGAATATCCTTTTCCGCCAGCTCGAAATGTTTCTGGAGATTGTCGACCCGCTTGTCGAGACGGCCGACGTCTTCCAGCATCTGGTGGACCTCTTTCTGGATCACGCCGGCCTGCTCGCGCATCGTCGCGTCCTTGAGCACCGCGCGCACCGTGTTCAGCGTCGCCATCAGCGTCGTCGGCGAGACGATCCAGACACGCGCCCGGTAGGACTTCTCGACGACGTCGGGGAAGCTCGCGTGCAGCTCGGCGTAGACCGCCTCCGACGGCAGGAACATCAGCGCCGATTCAGCCGTCTCGCCGGGCAGGATGTAGCGGTCGGCAATGTCGCGGACGTGCTTCAGCACATCGGCCGAAAACGCCCGCCGGTATTGGGCTGCGGCCGTATCGTCTGCCGCATTCCGCATCGCGTGATAGCTCTCCAGCGGGAACTTGGCGTCGATCGCAATGGCGCCCGGCGGGTTGGGGAGCTGGAGGACGCAGTCGGCGCGCTTGCCGTTGCTCAGCGTCTTCTGGAAATCGTAGGCCGACGGCGGCAGCGCCGCCTGGACGAGGTCCTGAAGCTGCACTTCGCCAAACACGCCGCGCGCCTGGCGGTTGGTCAGGATGTCCTGCAGCTGGACGACCTGCGCCGACAGGTCCGTGATGTTCTTCTGCGCCGCGTCGATAACGGCGAGGCGCTGCTGGAGCTTGGTCAGCGTCTCGGTCGAACGCGTCGTCGACTGCTGCAGCGAGTCGCCGAGCTTGCGCGAAACGTCGCCCAGCCGTTCCTCCAGCGTCTTGGTGATGACGCGTTCCTGTGCCTGCAGCCGTTCGCCCAGCGCGCGCTGGTGCGCGGCCTCGATCTCCGCGATCTGGCTTAGCCGGGTCGCCAGCTCCGTTTGCTGGGCGGCGAGCGCGTCCGTGTTGCCGCGCCCGCCGCGGAGGACGGCGAGAAGGGCGATGCCGAGCGCCGCCGCGGCGACGACGAGGGCGATGATCGTGACCGGTTCCATCGAAAGAACGTAACACGAACTTTTCCGAATCGGGCCTGCCGCCGGCCGCTGCCTGCAAAACTTGACCCGACCTGCCGCAGCGCATACCTAACGGCCCTGACATTGCCCCCGTCCGCCGAGGAACCCCGCGCAGATGGCCCTGCTGCCGATCATCACCGCGCCCGACCCGCGCCTGAAGAAGAAGGCCTCGCCCGTCGACGGCGTCGACGATCGGGTGTGCAAGCTGATGGACGACATGCTCGAGACCATGTACGCGGCGCCCGGCGTCGGGCTTGCCGCGCCGCAGGTCGGCGTGCTGAAGCGTGTGATCGTTGCCGACGTGGCGCGCGGCGACGAGGAGCCGAACCCGATCCGGATGGCGAACCCCGAGATCCTCGCGGCCTCGGACGTGAAATCCGTGTTCGAGGAGGGCTGTCTGTCGCTGCCGGAGCATTTCGCCGAGGTCACCCGGCCCGATTCCGTCAGGGTCCGCTATCTCGACTACGAGAACGAGATCCGCGAAATGGAGATCGACGGCTTTCTCGCGGTCTGCATCCAGCACGAGATGGACCATCTCGACGGCGTGCTGTTCGTCGATCACATCTCGAGCCTCAAGCGGGGGATGATCCTCCGCAAGCTCTCGAAGTTGAAGAAGTCCGAAGCCAAGGCGGACGTCTGAGGGAGGCTGCGATGCGCCTCGTCTTCATGGGAACGCCCGACTTCGCCGTCCCGGCGCTCGACGCGCTGATCGCGGCAGGCCACGAGGTCGTTTGCGTCTATTCCCAGCCGCCGCGCCCGGCGGGCCGCGGTCACAAGGAGCGCCCGTCCCCGGTGCACGCCTTCGCCGAGGCGCGCGGGATCGAGGTGCGGACGCCTGCGAGCCTCAAGGACCCCGACGCGCAGGCGGCCTTCGCCGCGCTCGACGCCGATGCCGCCGTCGTTGCCGCCTACGGGCTGATACTGCCGAAGGCGATCCTCGATGCGCCGAAGCGCGGTTGCCTGAACATTCACGCTTCTCTGCTGCCGCGCTGGCGCGGGGCGGCGCCGATCCAGCGGGCGCTGCTGGCGGGCGACGCGAAGACCGGCGTCACCATCATGCAGATGGACGAAGGCCTCGACACCGGCGGTATGATCCTGACGGGAACCGTGCCGATCGGCCCGGAGACCACGGCGTCCGATCTCCACGATGCGCTCGCGGCGCTCGGCGGGAAGCTGATCGTAGACGTGCTGGCGTCGGGCGACTGGTCGCCCGAGCCGCAGCCGGAAGAGGGCGCGACCTACGCCGCCAAGCTTGCCCGCGACAAGGGCCGCATCGACTGGGCGGCAAGCGCCGCCGAGATCGAACGCAAGGTGCGCGCGCTCAACCCGTGGCCCGGCGTCTGGTGCGAACACGACGGCGACCGGATGCGCGTTCTCGCCGCATCCGTGGCTGCCGGGACGGGAAATCCGGGCGAGGTGATCGCCGGGCCGCTGGTCGTGGCGTGCGGCGACGGCGCGCTCGCGCTGGAGACGGTGCAGCGCGCCGGGCGGTCTGCGATGGCGGCGGCGGATTTCGTGCGCGGCACGCCCGTTCCCGTCGGCACGGTTCTGACGTGACCCGCTGGCGCGTCACCGTCGAGTATGACGGCGGGCCCTATGTCGGCTGGCAGCGCCAGGACAACGGACCGTCGATCCAGCAGTCGATCGAGGAAGCCGTCTTCAAGTTCTGCGGCGAGACGGTGCGCATCTACGGCGCCGGGCGCACGGACGCCGGCGTCCATGCGATGGGTCAGGTCGCCCATATCGACATCGAGAAGGAGACGACGGCCGACACCGTCCGCGACGCGCTGAACGCGTTTCTCCGGGAAGAGCCGATCGCGATTCTCGACGCCGCGGCAGCGCCGGACGGGTTTCACGCGCGCACGTCGGCGCGCGAGCGGGTCTATCTGTACCGCATTCTCAACCGCCGCCCGCATCCGGCCCTCGAATACGGCCGGGTCTGGCATGTCGGCATTCCGCTCGACGCGGACGCGATGCACGAGGCCGCGCAAAGGCTGGTCGGCCACCACGATTTTACGAGCTTCCGCGCCAGCATGTGCCAGGCGAAATCGCCGGTGAAGACGCTCGACGAGCTCCGTGTCGAACGCATGGGCGATGAGGTGCGCTTGCATGCGCGGGCACGCTCGTTCCTGCATCACCAGGTGCGCAACATCGTCGGCACGCTCGAGCGCGTCGGCGCCGGCAAGTGGACGGCGGACGACGTGGGCGCTGCACTGGAGGCGCGCGACCGTTCCGCCGCGGGTCCAACCGCGCCTCCCGACGGGTTGTATCTCGTGTCGGTGGGCTATCCCGATCAGCCGTAGAACCAGCGGCCCGTGAAGTTCAAACCGATGCTGACGGCAAGGTCGATGACGACGATGGAGACGGCCGGTCCGAGCGGCGTTTCCAGTGTCACCCGCGCGATGAATCCCTGATAGCAGAGGATCAGCACGGTCGCGATCAGGGAGACGAAGGCGCCGAGCCCGCCCGGCAGCGCGCCGCTTGCGCTGAAGGCGACGACCCCCAGATAGACGAACACCTGCAGGACGATCGACCAGTTCCACGCGGCGATGAACCGCCAGTAGTTGCGTCCCGACCCCGTCGCATCGGTGAACGAGATCATGATCAGCGGGAACAGCACCCAGCCGATCGCGTAGGTGATGCCCTCGACGAACACGATCCTGACCGGCCCGGCGTCCACCGGATTGTCGGCGAAGTTCAGGAGAATGAGGAGGCAGTAGGCCGGGGCCGCAAAGATCGCGGCGTTGAAGGATTTCCAGAACGCCTCGGGCGTATTGTCGAAGAACTGAACGGCCGAGCGGTCGAGCTTGGCGAACTGCCAGCAGCCGTACATCGCAAGGGCGAACTCGCGGGCACTGACCATCCGCGCCGCCGTCAGGCGTTTCCGCCGAAATACCCGTCGAGGATGGCGGCGTAGATGTCGGTGAGGGCGTCGATGTCGGCCACGGCGATGCGCTCGTCGACCTTGTGCATCGTCTGGCCGACGAGGCCGAATTCGGCGACCGGGCAGAAATCCTTGATGAAACGTGCATCGGACGTGCCGCCCGACGTGCTCAGCTCCGGCGTCCTCCCGGTAACGTCCGTCACCGTCCGCGCCAGCAGCTCGCTGAAACTCCCCGGCGGCGTCAGGAACGCTTCGCCCGAGATGTGGATTTTAAGGTCGTAGTCGCCGCCGACAGCCTTGCACTGCTCGTGCAGCCATTCCGTCAGGCTGGCGCCGGTATGCAGGTCGTTGAAGCGGATGTTGAAGCCGGCCGACGCCTGCGCCGGGATCACGTTGGTCGCCGGGTTGCCGACATCGACGGTCGTCAGCTGCAGGTTGGACGGCTGGAAATGATCGGTGCCCTCGTCGAGCGGCGTCGACGCCATCGCGTCCAGCATCTTCACGAGACGGGGCAGGGGATTGTCGGCGAGGTGCGGGTAGGCGGTGTGCCCCTGGACGCCGGTTACCGTCAGCGTGCCCGATAGGCTGCCGCGGCGGCCGATCTTGATCATGTCGCCGAGGGCCGTCGGGTTGGTCGGTTCGCCGACGAGACAGACGTCGATGGTCTCTCCGTTCTCGGCCATCCAGTCGAGCACCTTCCTGGTGCCGTTGATCGCCGGGCCTTCCTCGTCGCCGGTAATCAGAAGGCTGATCGAGCCGTCGAACGCGCCGCCGTTCGTTTCGAGGAACCGTCGCGCCGCCTCGACGAACGCGGCGACCGCGCTCTTCATGTCCGTCGCCCCGCGGCCGTACAGGACACCGTCGATCACGTCTCCGCCGAACGGATCCACCGACCACGCATCGGGATTGCCGAGCGGCACGACGTCTGTGTGGCCCGCGAAGCAGAAGTTCGGCGCACCGTCGCCCAGCCGCGCGTAGAGGTTTTCTACGTCCGGCGTGCCGTCGGCCGAGAATTTCAGCCGGTGACAGACGAACCCGAGCCCGGAGAGAGCGGTTTCGAGCACGCCGAGCGCGCCCGCGTCCTCGGGCGTGACGCTGGGGCAGCGAATGAGATCGCGGGCGAGGTCGAGCGCGCCGGAAATCGGATCAGTCCCGCAGCAGGTCGTTGATCGACGTCTTGGACCGCGTCTGTTCGTCGACGCGCTTGACGATCACCGCGCAGTAGAGGCTCGGCCCGTCGCTGCCGTCCGGCAGCTTGCGGCCGGGCAGCGAGCCAGGCACGACGACCGAATAGGCCGGCACGCGGCCGGTGAAGACCTCGCCGCTCGCGCGGTCGACGATCTTGGTCGACTGGCCGAGGAAGACGCCCATCGACAGCACCGAGCCCTCTTCGACGATCACGCCCTCGGCCACTTCCGACCGGGCGCCGATGAAGCAGTTGTCCTCGATGATGACCGGATCCGCCTGCAGCGGCTCCAGAACGCCGCCGATGCCGACGCCGCCCGAAATGTGACAGTCCTTGCCGATCTGCGCGCAGGAGCCGACCGTGGCCCAGGTGTCGACCATCGTGCCGGAATCGACGTAGGCGCCGAGATTGACGAAGCTCGGCATCAGCACGACGCCCGGCGCGAGATAGGCCGACCGGCGCACCGTGCAGTTCGGCACGGCGCGGAAGCCCGCCGCGCGGAACTTGGCGTCGTCCCAGCCGGCGAACTTCGACGGTACCTTGTCGAACCACGGGCTGTCGCCGATGCCGGGGAAGCTCGGCCCGCCGGGCAGCGGCACCATGTCGTAGATGCGGAACGACAGCAGCACGGCCTTTTTCAGCCACTGGTTGACCGTCCAGCCGCCGGCGCCTTTCTCGGCGACGCGGAGTTGGCCGGAATCGAGCCCTTCCAGCGCCGCCTCGATGGCGTCGCGGGCTTCGCCCTTGCTGCCGGGGTTGATCGTATCGCGGTCTTCCCACGCCTGGTCTATGGATTTCTGAAGTGCGTCGTTGCTCATTTTTCTGCCATTTTTTCGCGAAAATCGGGCGGAATATAGATCATATCCCGACGCGGGCAAACGCGCTCAACCCGCATCGGCCGTCGGCACGGCCCCGCGGAGCCAGGCGACGAGGTCGTCGGTTACATGATCGATGTGACCGGTCTCAGAGGTCTCGCGCGCCCAGTGCGTGTCGGTCCGCACCCAGACGGTGGTCATGCCGAGTTCGGCGGCGGGCTCCAGGTTGCGGGAGATATCCTCGACCATCGCGGCGCGCGCCGGGTCGACGCCGTGCTTTTCGCACAGCCGCCGGTAGGATTCGATCGCCGGCTTCGGCACGTAGTCGGCATGGCCGATATCGAACACGGCGTCGAACCTGTCGGAGATGCCGATACGGTCCATGACCTCCTCCGTGTGGGCCGTGAACGCGTTGGTGTAGATGATCTTGCGTCCCGGCAGGTCGGCGAGAATGCCCGCAAGTTCGGGATTCGGCTCGATATCGCTGAGATCGAGCTGCGAGAGGTGCTCGATATAGATCTCCGGATCGAGATCGTGCTCCAGCATCAGGCCCCGAAGCGTCAGGCCGTGGGTCCGGAAGTATCCCTTCTGAATTTCCCGTGCGCGGACGCGGTCGACGCGGAGCAGGTCGCTGATGAAGGAGCCCATCAGGTCGTCGATCTGGGCGAGCATTTCCGGCGTGGTCCGGTACAGCGTGTTGTCGAGGTCGAAAATCCACGTCTCGACATGGTCGACGTCCGGAGCGTCGGGCGCGGAGGAGGTTTCGGCGTCCATGGCCGGAATCTGGCTATCCCGGGGCCCTAAGGCAAGCCGCCCGCAATATTTCGTTAAGCAGTGCCGTCCATAATGTCGGCACAGGCCCAAACCCCCTTTCCCCGGCGCGCCATGGCTCAGAAAACGCAAATTCCAACTACATGGACACCTTGAAGCGGGAGCGCGACAGGTTCGTCGCGCTTGCCTTCTGCGCCGCCGACGTTCTGTTCGAGCTCGACGGAGAAAAGAAGGTCACCTACGCGGCCGGCGCGACAAAAGCGCTGACGAATCTCGAGCCCGAAGAGGCCATCGGCTCGCAATTCATCGACCTCGTGGACCGGACGGATCGCGGCTACGTGTCCGAGCGTCTGGAGGCGATGGATCACGTGAACCGGCTCGATCCGCTGATGGTGCGCCTGCGTGGCCCGGAAGGCCCGACGCCGCGGCTGATGATGACGGGCTACCACCTTCCGGATCTCCCCGGGTCGGTGTTCATCGCGCTGCGGCTCGCGAGCAAGGACGAGTTGCTGACGGATTCCAACGATACCCGCCGCGACAGCGAGACCGGCCTGCTGAACCGCGACGCGTTCGCCGAGGTGGCGGCGCAGAAAATTCGCGACGCCGAGGGCCGCGGCAAAGATCTCAAACTGACCATGCTGCGGCTCGGCGACATGTCCGACCTGCGCACGCGCCTGGACGAGGAAGCCGACAGGGACCTGATGCGTACCCTGGGTGCCTGTCTGACCGGCGACCCGCGGCACAACGAGGCGGCCGCGCGTTTCGACGACGAGAACTTCGGCGTCCTGCACAGCGACGGTTTCGACCTGAACAGCCTGCACCAGCGCATCGAGAGCCATATCCGCAACGCCGATCCGCAAGGGGTCGGAATCCGCGTGCGGCACCAGACCGCCGATGCGTCGCTGACCGGCGCGAGCTCACAGGATACGATCAAGGCGCTTCTCTATACGATAACCCAGTATTGCGACGACCCGAGCAACGAACCGGCGATCAAGAGCCTGTCGCAAAATCTCAAGAATCTCGTCCAGGAAGCGTCGGGCAAGATGGTCGAGTTCCGGGCCCTCGTGTCCGAAGAGAATTTCGACGCCGTCTACCAGCCGATCGTCGACGTGTTCACCAGCGAAATCCATCACTACGAGGTGCTGGCGCGATTTGCCGGCGGCCTCGACCGCTCGCCGTACGAGCTGATCACCTTCGCCGAGAACATGGGACTGATCTGCGATTTCGATTTCGCGATGTTCCGCAAGACGATCGATCAGCTTCACGCGTGGCGCCGGAAGGGCAAGGTCTACAACCTCGCCGTCAATCTCTCGGGCCGGTCGATCAGCAATCCGTCGTTTCTCGAGGCGCTTCTCAAGCTGCTCGGCGAGCATGACGACCTCCGGAACCTGCTGAGCATCGAAATCACCGAGTCCGCCCGTATCCAAGATCTCGAACGGACGAACGAGATCATCCAGAGCCTCCGCAAGGCCAGCCACACGGTCTGCCTCGACGACTTCGGCGCCGGCGCCGCGGCCCTTCGCTACCTCCACGCGCTCGACGTGGATATCGTGAAGATCGACGGCGCCTATATTCGCGGCGCCCACGAGGACCGTAAGCTGAATGCCTTTCTGAAGGCGATCACCGGGCTGTGCGCCGACCTCGACGTCGACACCATCGCCGAAATGGTCGAGGACAAGGAAACGGTCGAACTGTTGCGCCAGTGCCGCATCCCCTATGCGCAGGGCTACCTGTTCGGAAAACCGCAGCCCGAGATCGACAGTTTCACGCCGGAGCGCAAGCCCAAGGTCCGCCGCGGCGGCTGGAGCCGCATCGCCGGGGCATCGGCCTGAGCCGGTAATCCGACATGCTGAGCCGCCTGCTAGGGAGAAAAACGCCCGCGCCGCCCGGACCGGAGCCGGCTCCGGCGACGGTGCCGGCGCGCCCCGCGCCCGCAGTCCGGACACGGGTGTCCGACCCGGCCCTGTTCGACGCGCTCGTCGAATCGCGCCAGCGCTTCAAAGAAATCGTCGAAGCCTCCGGCGACTTCGCCTGGGAAACCGATGCGGACGGCGCGTTCGTGTTCGTCTCGCCCGGCGGAACGCTCGGACACGCGCCCGGCGACATGGTCGGCAAGGCGGCAAGGTTCTTCTTCGCCGACGGGGAAACCCGGCGCAATTCGCCGTTCACCGCGCGCGAGGCCACCCGGGATGTCGAGATCCGGCTGCGCTGCGCCGACGGGGCCACGGCAATTCTCCGGACGTCGGCCGTGCCGGTCCGCGGGCGCGACGGTTCTCCCACGGGAACGCGGGGCGTTTGCCGCGATATCACCGAGGAGCGCCGGGAACACGACGAATTCGTCGCCATGCAGCTTCGCGAGGCCCAGATGGGCCGGATCGTCCGCGCCGCAGCCAGCGAGCTCGACCCCGAAGCGATGCTTCAGACGGCCCTCTCGGAGACCCGGAACGCGTTGAGCGCGGATCACGTGGAACTGAGGCGACCCGACGGCGACGGCCAGTTCGTCGCGATCGCGTCCGCCAGCGACGGCGAGGGCATCGATGCGCCGGTGCTCGCGAACGTCCTGCGCCGCATGAACGAGAGCCGGTCCCTGGTCACGGCGGCCGACGGGGACAATTACTATCTCTGCGCGCCGACCGTCTTCCGGGGCGCGGTGACCGGCGCCGTCCTGGTCATCCGGTCGCTCTCCCGCCAGGTATGGACGGACGGCGAGCGGGATTTCTCCAACGAGCTCGCGACCCAGTTCGCGATCATGCTCGAACAGATCGACAACCATCGGAAGCTCGATGCGCTGGCCCGGCACGACGAGCTGACCGGCTTGCTGAACCGCCGCGCCTTTTTCGACGAGCTGCGTGACCGGCTCGCCCGGATCGGCTCCGGCAGCGCGGCCGGGTCGATGTTCTATGTCGATTTCGACAACTTCAAACTGGTCAACGACGTTCATGGCCACAAGCGGGGCGATGAGGCGCTGAAGTCGCTGTCCGACCTGCTGACCGCGAACAGCCGGCCTGGCGATCTCGTGGCGCGCCTGGGCGGCGACGAGTTCGCGATGTGGCTCGAGCGAACCGACGAGGAGGCGGCGCGCAAACGCGCGGCCGAGCTTCTCGAGACGTCGGCGGGGCTCCGGATATTTTCCGGCGCGCCGGATTGTCCGCTGGGTATTTCTGTTGGCGTCGCCGTCGTGCCGAAGGGCAGCGACGAGACCATCGAGGACCTCGCGGCGCGGGCCGACCAGGCGATGTACCGCATCAAGAAGAACGGGAAGTCCGGTTTCGAAATGGCCGACGTCGCGCCCGTATCCGACGAGGGTGGCGAAAGCGGCACGTCCCCCGCCGGCGGCGAGGCGGCAGCATGAGCGGGCTGATTGCCGGTCTGTTGTCGCTCGGCCGTTCGGTCGTCGGGCGGCCCGTCGACTACGAGAACGCGAAGCGCAAGGCTGCCGACGCCGATCCGGACATCCGCCGGTCGCTCGCTCGCAAGGCAAACGTTCAGCCGGAAATCCTCTACTACCTGGCCGAAGATCCGGATCCGGCGATCCGGCGCGAGATTGCCGCGAATCCCGGCACGCCGGTTCAGGCCGACGAACTTCTGGCAGCCGACGGCGACGAAACCGTCCGCTGCCATGTCGCGCGAAAGGTTGCGCGGCTCGCCCCCGATCTGACGGCCGAGCAGCAGCAGAAGGCCGGGGAGATCGTCGCCGGAATTCTCGATCGGCTGGCCTGCGACGAGACGGTTCGGGTGCGCGAAGTCCTGTCGGAAGAACTTCGATCCGCCCGCAATGTGCCGCAAGGCGTGATCGAGACGCTGGCGCGCGACGCCGAGCTGTCGGTAAGCGGCCCGATACTGGAAAATTCGCCGCTTCTGTCAGACGCCTTTCTGATCGACCTGATCGCGAGCGGGCCGGTGACCGAAGCGCTACAGTCGATCGCGGGCCGAAACGGCCTGAGCGCCGACGTGGCGGACGCCATCGTCGATAGCAACCGGACGGATGCGATCACGTCGCTTCTGCGCAACAAGAGCGCCCAAATTCGCGAAACGACGCTGGACGCGATCGTCGCCGGCGCGGCGGATGTCGAGGACTGGCACGCACCGCTTGTCGAGCGCCCCTCGCTGTCTCGCGGATCGGCCGCCGTATTGTCCCGGTTCGTTGCCGACGCCCTTGTCGAAAAGCTGCTCGACAGACCGGAGATCGATCCGGAGATGCGGGCGGTAATCGCGAAAAACGTCCGCAAGCGGCTGAGCCCCGAAGACGCGGATGCCGCGGAAGACGGCCGGGAGACCGCCGGCGAGCGCGCGGAACGCCTGTTTCGGTCGGGCGCTTTGGACGAAACGGAAATCCACGGCGCGATCGATCGCGGCGAGCGCTCTTTCATCATCGAGGCGATTTCGCTTCTCGGCGGCCTCAATCGCGCGGCGGTGCAGAAGGCGTTCGCGCTGGCGAGTGCCAAGGGTGTCGCGGCGGTGGCGTGGAAGGCGGGCCTGTCCGCGGAAACCGCGCACCATATCCAGCTTCGCGTCGCGCGCATTCCGCCGGCCGAGGCGGTCAAGCCGTAAGGCGGCGACTATCCGATGTCCGAAAAGGACATCGGCTGGCAGCTGGAGTTTCTCGGCGCCTGAACCTGGCTTTCGGGAGCCAGCCTACTTCTTCGCGGCGCGGATCATCGTGCCGGCGCCGTGTTCGGTGAAGACTTCCAGCAGCAGGCCGTGCGGCACCCGGCCGCCCATGATGATGGCGGCCTCGACGCCTTCCTTAACCGCATCGAGACAGGTTTCGATCTTGGGGATCATGCCGCCGGAGATCGTGCCGTTCTTGATCATCGTCCGCGCCTGGCGCGCCGAGATGTCGGTGACGAGCTCGCCCTTCTTGTCGAGCACGCCGGCGACGTCGGTCAGCATCAGCAGACGCGATGCGCCGATCGCGCCGGCGATCGCGCCGGCCGCGGTATCGGCGTTGATGTTGTAGGTCATGCCGCCTTCGCCGACGCCCAGAGGCGCGATGACGGGGATCATGTGCGAGTTCGCGAGCGTATCGATCACGCGCGTGTTGATCGCGACCGGCTCGCCGACGAATCCGAGGTCCACGACCTTCTCGATATTGGAATCCGTCTTGCGCTTGTGCTGGAGCTTGCGCGCCTGGATGAGGTTGCCGTCCTTGCCGCAGATGCCGACGGCCGTGCCGCCCGCATTGTTGATCGCCGAGACGACCTCCTTGTTGATCGAGCCGGCGAGGACCATCTCGACGATCTCGACCGTCTTCTTGTCGGTGACGCGAAGCCCGTCGACGAACTCGCTTTCGATCTTGAGGCGCTTCAGCATTTCGCCGATCTGCGGCCCGCCGCCGTGCACGACGACGGGATTGATGCCGACCTGCTTGAGCAGGACGATATCGCTCGCGAACATCTCGGCGAGCTTGTCGTCGCCCATGGCGTGACCGCCATACTTGATGACGAACGTCTTGCCCGAGAATTTCTGCAGATACGGCAGCGCCTCGGAGAGAGTCGTCGCCGTTCGCAGAAGCGATTTGATCTCGAACAGGTTCTTGGGGTCGTTCTTGCTGTCTGTTGCCATCGTTCCGTCCGGCCGGGTCTGCCCCAGATTGCTATCTATGCACGATCGTTTCTGGCGTTTAGCGGATATCGGCGAGCATTGCCAGTTCGGCGCGCAGGGATTCCATGCCGTCGGCCGACACCGAACTGGTGCGCACCACCGTCGGATGCGCCGCCACGTGCTGCGCGATAGCCGTACTCGTCCGCCGCTCCACGTCGTTCAACGCGCCCGGTTTCACCTTGTCGCACTTGGTGAGAACGATCTGATAGGAGACCGCCGAAGCGTCCAGGTCCTTCATGACGTCGATATCCGCCGGCTTGAGCCCGTGCCGCGCATCGACAAGCAGACAGACCCGCCGCAGGGACGGCCGGCCCCTCAGATAATCGAAGATCAGCGCCGTCCAGCGCTTGATCTCGGCCTTGGAGGCGCGGGCATAGCCGTAACCCGGCAGGTCGGCCAGCATGAGCGCGTCCTGCAGGCGGAAGAAGTTGATCTGTTGGGTGCGGCCGGGCGTATTCGACGTCCGCGCGAGCGTCTTGCGGCCGGTCAGCGCGTTGATCAGGCTCGACTTGCCAACATTCGAACGGCCCACGAAGGCGACCTCGGGCAGGTCCGGATCGGGCAGGCCGTCGAACGTCGCCGCGCCCGAGACGAAAATGCATTCCTGCGCAAACAGCCAGCGGCCGCGCTCGATGGCCTCGTCTTCGGCGAGCGCGTCGTCCGTCGGAGAAGCGTCCTGTGCGTCGGTCATGACCGACTCCTGTTCAGGCTAGCGCCGCTTGCGCTGACGTCGGGATTTGGATTTGTTCTTCGGCGGTTGAACGGGCTTCGACTTCGCGTCGCCGTTGTCGTCGTCCGGTTCCTTCTTGGCCCGATTGCCGCGCGGCGGCGCCTTCGGGGCCTCGGGCGCAATCGATTCGCCCGACGCAGAGACGCCCATGCGCCGCATGATCACCCACTGCTGCGCGATCGACAGCGTGTTGTTCCACGCCCAGTAAATCACCAGGCCGGCGGGGAAGCTTCCCAGCATGAACGTGAACACGATCGGCAGGAACATGAAGATCTTCTGCTGCATCGGATCCGCCGGCTGCGGGTTCAGCTTCTGCTGCAGATACATCGTGATGCCCATGATGATGGGCCAGATGCCGATATTCGCGATCGCCAGCGCCTGTGGTACGTCCCATTCGACAAGGCCGAAGGCGGTCAGCAGGCCGAGCGGGTCCGGCGCCGACAGGTCTTGGATCCAGCCGAAGAACGGCGCATGGCGCATTTCGATGGTGACGAACAGCACCTTGTAGAGCGCGAAGAACACCGGAATCTGGATCAGGATGGGGAAGCAGCCCGACATCGGGTTGGCCCCTTCCTTCTTGTACAGCTCCATCATCGCCTGGTTCTGGCGCTGGCGGTCGTCCTTATAGCGTTCGCGGATTTCCACCATTTTCGGCTGCAGCTTCTTCAGCCTGCTCATAGACCGGTAGGATTTGTTGGCGAGCGGGAAGAAGGCGAGCTTGATCAGGACCGTCAGCAGCAGGATCGCGACGCCGAAATTCCCTATCAGGTGGAAGAAGTAGTCGAGGACGTAGAAGAACTGCTTCTTGAGGAAGTATAACCAGCCGAAATCCACCAGCCGGTCGAAGCGCGGCACGCTGTATTTTTCCTCGTACGAATCCAGCAGTCGGACTTCCTTGGCGCCCGCGAAAAGGCGGGTCGAGTAATCCGAACTCTGTCCCGGCGCTATGCTGACCGCGTCCGCCAGATAGTCGACCTGGTACTTGTCCTTGCCGTCGGGCGAGGTATGGACGAACCGAGACGTGTTGTTGATCTTCTGGTCGGGAATCAGCGCGGTGGCGAAATACTTCGCCGTGATGCCGAGCCAGCCGCCAGGGCCGGTTTCGGTATGAACGCCGCCCGTCTCGTCCTGGATGTCGTCGTAGTCCATTTCCTTCAGCGTGCCGTTGAACACGCCGGTCAGGCCTTCGTGCAGGATCCAGAAACCCGACGTCTTCGGCGTTCCCGACAGCGAGACGAGTCCGAACGGATGGATCGTGACCGCGTTGCTACCGCCGTTTCGAATGCTCTGGCGGACGTCGAACATGAAGTTCTCGTCGATCGAAATCGTCTGGCGGAACTCGACGCCCTGCGGGTTGGTCCAGCTCAGCGTCAGCGGCTGGCCGACCGTCAGCGTATCGCGGTCGGCGGTCCAGACAGTTTCCTGGTCGGGAACGACGATTCCGGCGGTCTGGGCAACCCAGCCGAAGCGCGCGTAGTAGGCTTTCTCGGCATCGGGCGGAGACAGCATGACGATGTTCTTGCTGTCTTTCTTGATGGTCTCGCGGTAGCCGCGCAGCACCAGGTCGTCGATCAGGCCGCCGCGCAGGCGGATCGAGCCGATGACCCGGTCGGTCGAGATCTTGACGCGCGGCGAGGCCTTGAGAACGTCGGCGCGGCTGGCTGCCGACGGCGGCTGGCCGGCGACGGGCGCCGAGCCTGCGACCGGCGCGGTGC
>JAYPTI010000039.1:19111-20675 GCA_038133505.1 Alphaproteobacteria bacterium | reverse complement strand
ACGCGGTGGTCTCGGCGGTGCGCGACCGGCTCGAATTCCGCGGCCGGATCGGCACGCTGGGTATTGGCGGCGCGGCGAAGGCGGCGATCGCGCTCGCCTTCAACCGGCTGATCGATGCGCTCGTCCTCTACGATCCGCCCGCGAGCGGCGCCCTGCTCGACGGGCTGAGCCCGCTGCGCCTGCCGTGCGCGGTTCACCTCGCCGGCCCGGGTACCGGCGGGCTCGCGGAAAAGGCGGCGGAAGAACGCGCGTTCGGCCCGGCCGTCACGCTCTACGGCTACGAAACCTCGGCGCCGCGCTTCGGCATGCCAGGCTCGCGGACCTACGACGCCGCTGCCTCGGCGCTGGCCTGGTCGCGGACGGTGTCTGCCTTCAAGCGCGCGATGGGCCCGCATTTCGCGCTGGAGGAGCTGTGGGAATACCACCTCGCCTGCGAGTTCCGCCTGAAGGATGCCGACGAGGCGATCGCGACGATGGTCGACGAGCCCTACGTCAATCACGTGCCGACGCTGACCGGCGGGTTCGGGCGCGAGCCGCTGCGCACCTTCTACGCGCGCCATTTCGTTAACCAGGTGCCGGGCGACCGGCGCTCGATCCCCATTTCGCGCACCGTCGGCTACGACCGCATCGTCGACGAGAAGATTTTCTGCTTCACCCACGACGCGCCGATCGACTGGATGCTGCCCGGCGTCGAGCCGACGGGGAAATACGTGGAGATTCCGCTGGTCGGGATCGTCACCTTCCGCGGCGACAAGCTGGTCAACGAGCATCTCTACTGGGACCAGGCGTCGGTCCTCGTCCAGACCGGGCTGCTAGACCCGAGACGACTTCCTGTCACCGGCCAGGAGCAGGCGCAGAAGCTGATCGACCCGTCGCGTCCGTCGAATACGCTGATACCGGGATACGGGCCGGCCTGACGCGGCGGCGGCCGTCGCGTCAGCGCGCGGCGCCGGTCTGTCCCGATTCGAGGAGATAGATCCGCCGGATGGCGTCGCGCCACTGGTCGAACTTCTCCTTCGAGGATCCCTGAAGACGGACCGTCTCGCCCTCGATCTCCATGACGACCGGCTCGACCTTCTCTTTCAGCGATGCCGCGAGATCGTCCAGCTCGTCGCGCGCCGCCACGATCTGGCCGTCCTCGACCAGCCCTGCGCCCGCCTTGACAAGCTCCTGGATCGACGGGCCGGCGACGGTCGCGCCGACGGCGACGCCGACCGGCGCACAGTGATCGCAGGTCCGGCCGACCAGCACGCCCGCGAGAATGCCCACCGCCGCCGTCGCAGCCGAGCGGGTCAGCTTCGCCTCCTGGCCTTCCTCGAAATCGCGGATGATATTCATCTTGCGCAACGTGGCGTCGCGCCATTCCGTGTAGGGGACGCGAATGCGGCTCGCGAGATCCTCGTACTGCCCGTCGAGCGTCTCGACGATCTCTCGTTCCCGGCCCCGCACCTTCCTGAGGCGCAGCGTCATCGGGTCGTCGTCGGGCGGCGACCTCACGGCCTCGTACGTCACCCCTCCCCGGCCGAAAAGCGGTCCGGTTCCGGTCTTGAGATACTCCTTGAAG
>JAYPTI010000039.1:0-19067 GCA_038133505.1 Alphaproteobacteria bacterium | reverse complement strand
AATCGTCCGCGAAGCGCAGTTCGGCGACCTGCCGGAGATTGCTCACCTCGCGCGCGCTCATACCGGCCCGATAGGCCCCGATCTCGTTTGCGATGCGCGCATACAGGAACGCGAACGGCTCCTTGTCGCGGTAGCCGGCGCTTCTATATACGCTCTCGGTGACGACGCCCTCGTAGCGATTGGTAAACCAGCGCCGGCCGGTCGCATCCTCGACGGTGACCTCGAGACCGAGAATCTCGCCGTCGGATTCGAGCACCTGGCCCGACACGCGAACCTCGTCGCCGGGGTGAACGCCCGGCACGATCCGCACATCGCCCCAGTAGCCGGACTCTTCCATCGCACGCTTGAGCTGGACGGCCGCGAAATGGCCCTCCGCGCGCCGGACCTCTTCAGACAGGGTCGATGCGACCGAATTCTCAGGCGGCGGCGGGGCGGGCTCGAAGCTCCGAATGCGGACGTCGAGCCGCTCCGTGTCCACCAGGGCAAACCCGGCCCGCTCGACCGCAACGGGTTCGTGGTTGGCGTCGCGCCGCTCGAACGTCTGCGTGCACGCGCCCGCCAGAAGCGCCACGGCGATACACACCGCTCCGCGCAACGGCGCCATACGCAACAAAGTGGCCATCGCTGTTTCCTTCGAAACGGATGTTCCCCCACCCGATTCCTCAACCCTGGCGGGTGTTATTCAATCATAACACACGTCGACGGCCCATAATACCCGATCTTTGGCGGCGCTGTCGCGTGGCGGAACGGCTCAGTGCGACATGAGCGCGGGAACCGTCATGTTGAGCATCAGCGATTCCGTGACGCCGCCGAACACCCATTCGCGCGTGCGCGAGTGGCCGTAAGCGCCGGTGACGATCAGATCCGCGCCGAGGTCGCTCGCCCGGGCGAGGATGGCATCGGCCACCCCGATCCCGTCGGCGGACGTCGACGTCGCTTCCGCCTTGATGCCGTGCCGGGCCAGGTGCAACGCGATATCGGCGCAGGGAATATCGCCGTGATCGCCCTGCTTGGTCGGGTTGACGGCGAGCGCCGGGCGCGGGTCGGGGGATCGATCCATCGCGCCACCATGCACCGTTTCGGGGCCCGGGCCTAGTCTCCGGCGCGGGCCCCGAGAACATTACGGGTGGTTGTTGTGGCCCCGGGAATGAAAGGCGAGCGTGAGAGCGAAAATCCCGAACGCTGCGATAATTCCGACGACCACCAAGAGATCGGCCTGTTCCATACTGCCCTCCTGAATCTGTGTGACTGCTCGATTGTCGGCCCGGCGGGGGCCTCTCGCCTTGATCTGAATCAAGCGCCTGCGGTACAGCCATGGAAGCTTGGAAAGGACGAATGGAATGAACTGGTTCCCGCGCGAGAAGCAGAAGCTCGATCTGATCGGACTTTTCACGCGCAAGGAGAAGAACCCCTGGGTCGAGAAGTTCTACGTCGTCGTGGGCCTTCTGTTCTTCGGCTACGTCCTCTACAAGATGTTCTTCGGAGACTGAGCCCGGGATGGCGCCCCCCCGGAAACGCCGTCCGAAGGAAATGACGGCAGAACGGCTGCGCAACATCGCGGTTTGGTACTGCCAGCGATATCTCGTCTCCGCCGCCAAACTTTCGGGTCACGTGAAAAAACGCCGGGGGCGGGTGGTGCCGGTTTCCGAAACGCGGACCACCCTCGCCGCGCAAATCCGGGCGATCGTCGCCAGCCTTTCCGTGATGGGCCTCGTAAACGACCGCGAAGCGGCATCGGCGCGGCTTCGATCCGCGCTTCGGTCCGGCTATGCCAGCGACGCCGCGGTGACGGTCGCGGCGCGCGGCGCAATGGTCGACCGCGAGACGGTTCGGGACGAGCTCGAGGTCGCGCTGACCGAAGCGCTGCCGGAAATGGAAACCGAAGACGCCGATCCTGCCGAGCTGGCGCTGGAACAGGCCTCGACCGCCCTCAAACGCGCGCGCCGCGGCCCGTGGCGCGGTAGCGGCCAGGACGACGCGACCCGCCGGCGCGACGCCGGCTGGCTGCAGCGGCGCGGTTTCCGGCTCGATACGATCCGGGCGGCGCTCGATATCGACCCGCTGGAGGAATAGACCGGGTCAGGCCAGATCGAACCCATGCTTCAGGAGGAAGTCCCGGAAGCCGCCGCGTTCGGTCACCGAAAGCTGACGCGCGACGTTCTCCGACCAGTAGCAGGGATCGCTGACGCCGTACTTGTCGGCATGGCGCTGGCCGTCGGGCGGCACGGGATTGGTCACGTGACGGCGCCTGTCGTAAGCGTCGACGACCGCATCGAAATCGCTGTCGTCGTAGACTTCCCGGTGGATGACCGCCTCGGCAGGCAGGCGCGCGTTCATGCGCCCTTCCCACGCCGGCCATCCGAGGGTCAGGCCGGCGATCGGAAAGACGCCCGGCGGCAGTTCGAGGGCCTCGCAGAACTCCGCCATGCGGTTCCGCACCTGGCTGATCGGCGCGCAGCCGAGCCCCGCCGCCTCGGCTGCCGTGATGAAGCACTGCATGGCGAGCGCCGCATCGACGATGGCGTTGAGCAGCGTGTCCATGTTGTTGCTGGCGTACGCATAGCCGTGTTTCTCGCTCAGGCGTTGCGCCCGGCGGATATCCGCGCAGAACGTCAGGAACACCGGGCAGTATTTCATGTGGCCGGTATCGGAATTGAGTTCGGCGAGGCGCATCCGCCGGTCATGGTCCGTCGTCACCACGATGGAATATTGCTGCAGGTTGGATTTCGTCGGCGCCGACTGGGCGCAGGCGAGCAGCGTGTCGAGTAGGTCGTCGGGGATCGGCTCCTCGGTGTAGCGCCGGATGCAGCGGCGTTCCAAAAGCTCCCGGATCGTCTGCGGAACGTCCGCCGCCGCGTCGAGCGACGTCTCCCCGCCGTATCGCGTCGCCACCAGTTCCGCCGTCTGCGCCTCTTGCTGCGCCATTTCTTCCCTCCCTGTCGCGGTGCCCCTTGGGGCTGGTATTATACCTGCCTTCCAACGGAGCCCCACCCGAATGGCGACCCATCGGGACGATATCGTTATCGTCCATTCCTCGGACCTGCACATCGACGACGGCTACACGATGCGGGCGTGGGGCGGCGACGGCAACGGCCCGCTTGCCGTGGTGATCGACGCCGCCCGCGCGGCGTCGGCCGACCTTTTGCTGCTGACCGGGGACGTGTTCGAGCACAACCGGCTGAAGGACGACATCCTCGCCCGCACGGCGTCGCTGCTCTCGAAGGCGCCCATGAGGATCGTCCTGTTGCCGGGCAACCACGATCCGCTCATGCCGGCGTCCGTCTGGGTGCGCGGCGGACTGACGGACATCGAAAACGTTAATGTCCTCGGTCACGACGGCGACAGCGCCGTGTTCCCGGACTGGGACCTGGAAATCTGGGGCCGCGCCCATACCGACTACGACGACATGCGCCCGCTCGCCGGCGCGCCCGGCCGGCGCGCCCGCCGGCATGTCGTCGCCGGACACGGTCATTTCGTCGAGGAACACCCGGGCGACGACGGCCCGCGCGCCGCCTGGCTGATCACGCCGGACGACATCGAAGCGACCGGCGCCGACTACGTCGCGCTCGGCCACTGGAACGTCCATACGAACGTCGGCTCGGAAGCGGTTCCGGCTTTCTATTCCGGCGCTCCGGACTATGCGGAGACGGCGAACCTGATCCGCCTTTCGGCCGCTGGCGACGCCGCGGTCGACCGCATCGCCGTTCGCACGCCCTAGCCATTCCCCCGACCGACTCGCATTTCAGGATTTCCGTGATAGCGTCCGGCACCGAGCGCCATGCCGGGTTCGGACGCTCTATCGTGGAGGCGGTTGCGATGCACGAGGAGGGCAACCTGTATCCCGTGAAGCGTAATACGACCTTTCGGGTGCATGGGGTCGTTCTTCGAGTTTTGGAGTTCGTGTCCCCAAGCGGCCCGGTCCTTTCGGGTGCATGGGGTTGTTTTAGTAGTTTCGAACGCCGGGGCCGGCAGCCGGCTCAGGCGCCCTCCGCCGCGATCGCGTCGGCGACCATCTTGCGCAATGCGATGCCCGGCCCGTCGACGTTGATGTCGATCCAGTCCTTCGGGTTGTGGGCATGGGCGTCCATGTTGGCCTGCTGGGCGGCGAGGATGTCGACGTCGTCCTGGAAGGCGCCGCGCAGCTCGCGGCGGAACTCCTCGTCCATCTCGGGGTCGTCCTGGGCGAAATTGCGCGAGTGGGCGTAGAAGTACCAGGTCGTTGTGTCGGTCTCGGGCGTGATCGCGTTGAGGTTCCAGAACTCGAAGCCCTGCGCGTTGCGCCCGCCGTTGGCGACGGAATAGTCGTCCGGATGGTCGCCCGGCTTCGCGCCGCAGCCAGCCGGCAGACAGCCGACGCGGACGGTGTTGTAGCTCGGGACCATCGCCTCGGCGTACTGCCAGCGGTCGATATTGTCCTCGAAGCCGCCGAAATGCTTGTAGAGCGGCGCCGGCGGCGAATTCAGGATCCAGCGGATCATGCGCACCGTGTTCTCGCCGCGCGTGGTCACGATGGGAAAGTCCGGCACGGCGGCGGTGCCGATGTTCTTGATGTGCACGTAAGCGAGGTGCGAGAGATCGAGCAAATTGTCGTTGAACAGCTCGTAGTGGCACGGGATGTAGAACGGCGGATCGCCCTTCACCACGCGCCAGTCGGGATGGTCCATCACGTACCAGTCGGGCAGCAGGCTCTCGTCGGCCTTGTCGGCGTCGCCCATCCAGATCCAGACATACTGGTACTTCTCGAGGACCGGCCACGACCGGATCTGCCCGCCCGGCGGGACGCGGGACTGGCCGGGCACCTTCACGCAGGCGCCGGTACCGTCGAAGACCAGCCCGTGATAGCCGCATTCGAGGCAGTCGCCCACGATCCGGCCTTCGGACAGCGGCAGATGACGGTGGCAGCACCGGTCCTCCAGCGCGACGACCGCGCCCGCCGTGTCGCGGTAAAGCACCAGCGGCTCGTTCAGGATGGTGCGCGCCAGCGGCGTCTCCGCCGTTACCTCATGGTTCCACGCGGCGGCGTACCAGGCGTTTTTGACGAACTGTCCCATGCGTTGCGTTCCCTGTCTTTGGGTCCGCGATTATCGGCAGCGCGGCGAGCGTCAGCAAGCCCGGCGGCGCATGGCTCCCATCGCGAGAAGGGCAGCACCGAAGATGGCCAGGGCGCCCGGCGCGCTCGCCGCGACACTGGTCTCCTCGACGTAGCCCTGCTGGAGGTCGATGTCGGTCGGACCGGTCGCCGACAGCAACGAGATCTGGGTATCGACGTCGTCGACGAGGCAACTGAGCGGGTCCGGATCAAAAGTGCCGCCGCAAGTCCCCTGATCGTCTTTTTCGTCATCCCGGATCCCCTTTGAGTTTCGTGTCGAGAGACCGCCTCCACGGTCGCGAGCCGCTCCCCGGAAGCAAAATCTTTTCAACGGCTAGGCTGGTCCTGCTCCGCTGATATAGTGCCGCGAGCGAAACTACCGGAATGTGACGCCATGGCAAATTTCTACTCTCCCGACCTCGGCGCCCAGCCCGACAACCCGTTCGCCCGCGATGCGGACAGCAAGCTCGTGCGGCGGGATTACTGGCTGGGGATGAGCGACCGGTCGGTCGTGCTCGCCATGACGCAGGGCATCGGAACCGCGCTGACCGCCGACCAGAAACGGGCCCATCTGGCCGATATCGGACGCGAACACCTGATCGACGAGGTCTGCGCGCCCGAGATCATTCCGCCCGAACGCCCCGCCTGACGGGCATTTTCGGGGCACCCAACGGTTTCTTAACCAAGCACCTTCAGGATAGGCGGCGGTAAACTGACCCGCGTATCCGGTAGGCGTATGACGTCCCTGTTAAGCCAGTTATTTTCCCCGGCCCGTTCCGGCCGCACACGGGAAAGCGTCCCTTCTCAACGAAGCGGACCGGTGGGCACCTTCGCCACATCGCTGCAGACGCGATTCCTGATGATCGGCGTGACGTCGGTGCTGGCGATCGTCGTCGCGTTCGTCGGCTTCATCGAGATCAGGCAGTACAGCGCCGCGCAGAAATATATCGAGGTCAAGGTCGACCGCATCATGGACAGCGGCATCATCCTGTTCGCAGATGCCGCCTCCCGGCGCGACGAAGAAGACCTGCTGCACCTTATGGCGCCCATCCTGGGCGACCCCGACGTGATCGCGACGGCGATCGAATTCGCGGACGGAACACCGCCGATAACGTTCGGCGAACCCCTCGCCGCCGTGCCTGAAAACAGGATCCTGCGCCGGTCCATATTGCATCCCGGCGATATCAGCCCGACTGCCGTTGCCACGTTCGCCGTCGCCATTTCCCACGACCGCATCGAACAGGAGCTGATCGAGCGGCTCCGGTACGACGTCCTCCTCGCCTTCGTCATTCTGCTTGCGATCATCGTCACCACGTACCAGTCCCTGCGCGTAACGGTCATGCGGCCGCTGAACCGGCTGCTGCGCGGGATCGAGAGCCGGCGCGCCCTCGAAGACTACCGCGCGGTGGACTGGGAAAAGGACGACGAGTTCGGCCAGGTGATCGACGCCTTCAACGACATGCAGGTCAACCATCTCCGCTACAAGCAGGAATTGCGGATGGCGCGCGACGCGGCCGAAGGCGCCGACAGGGCGAAAACGGCCTTCCTCGCGATCGTCGGCCACGAACTGCGCACGCCGCTGAATTCGATCATCGGGTTTTCCGAGGTGCTCGAGGCCGGCCTCCGCAACACGCCCGAAGAGGAATTCGCCCGCTATATCCGCGAGGGGGGAACGGCGCTTCTGGAACTTATCCGGGACGTGATGGAAACGACCCAGGCCGAGGCGGGAACCCTCGATATCGCGAGCCGGCCGTTGACGCTTGCGCCCCTCGTCGAGGAAACCGTCCAAACCGCCGTCTCGGAACGGGATGAGGAAAGTGCGTCCGTCGCGGTCGATATTTCCGCCGATCTGCCCGTCCTCTATTCCGATCCCGGCCGGCTGCCGAGGATTCTGCTGCATCTCCTCCGCAATGCGCTCACCCACACGCCGGCCGACGGCGAGGTGCGCGTCGCCGTCCGGCACGAGAACGGCGATATCCGGATCGAGGTGGCGGATACGGAGAGCGGCATTCCGGCGGAGCGTCTCGACGCGCTGCAGCAGCCTTTCGCCAAACTCTCCGAGGACTGGACGCATCACCGGTCCGGTATCGGCCTCGGCGTGTCCTACGTCGGATCGATCACACGGGCGCTCGGCGGCAGTTTCACGCTGGCGAGCACGCTCGGCGCCGGCACCACGGCAACGCTGATCTTCACCGTCTAGCGGCGTTCCGACGACGGAGCCCCGATTTTCGTCTTATTCGTCTTCAGCGAGTTTCGTCCAGAGCCTGTCGGCGATCGAGATATTCTCGTCGACCTTGTGCTCCCACATCGCCCGCGTGCCGTGATTGAGCAGCAGGTAGAGCTTTCCCTCGACGATGCGCCATGCCTTCGGATCGACGCGGGATTTCTGGCCGTACCGCATACCGAGCGCACAGTACCCGCCGTACTGGGGCACATACCTGTCCGCATCGGCGCGGAAGGTTTCGAGATTCTTCTGGGACGAGAAGAGATAGGCGGCGCCCCGATGTTCGGCCCGAAAGCGATCCAGGCCCTTCGTCGGCTCGCCGGCCTCGAAATAGGCGACGGGATCGTAGCCCTCGATCGCGACTTCGACGGGTCGATCGTGCGGCTGAGCGGGACGGGCGAACCCGGTTTGGGCCGCGGCGACGGCCAACAGCAGGCCTGCCGCGAAGGCGGCGAAAATGTAACGACAGGTCCGGGACATGGGGGTCTCCATCTGCAATCGGCGCGGATCGGAGACTATGGTCGCGGAAAGCCGTGAAATTCCCCCTTAGGGACTTGGCAAACGGCCCGTTAAGACGATACCCCCGCTAGGCCGCCTTCCTGCCCCACAATTCCTCGGAGGCGAGCTTCGCCCCCTCGACCAGCGCTTCGAGCTTCGCCCACTGGATCGACGGGTGAACGCGCTGATAGAGCGGGCTCTGCGCGAACCCGCAGTCGGTTCCGGCGATCACGTTCTCGCGCCCGACGACCGACGCGTAGCGGCAGATGCGCTCCGCCACCAGGCGGGGATGCTCGACCACGTTGGTCGCGTGGCTGATGACGCCCGGGATCAGCGTCTTGCCCTCGGGCAGCTTGATGTCCTTCCAGACCTGCCATTCGTGCTCGTGGCGCGGATTGGCGCCCTCGATCAGATAGGCGCCCGCGTTCACGCTGAGGATCAGATCGGCGATCTTCTCGAGCGGCACGTCGGTCGTATGCGGCCCGGGCCAGCTGCCCCAGCAGACGTGGTAGCGCACCTTCTCTGGCGGGATGCCCTCGAGCGCGTAGTTCAGCGCCTCCATGTGGCGCGCCACCCACTTGTAGTAGTCGTCGAAGCTCGCCGGCGGCACCATCCGATCGAAGGTGACCGCGGCACGGGCGTCGTCGAGCTGCAGCAGCAGACCGGAATCCACGATCGCGCGGTATTCGACGCGCATCGCATCCGCGATGGCCTGCAGCCCCTCCTCTTCGGATTTGTAATACTCGTCCTTACGGTCAGGAATGACGCTCGCCGGCGCGGCGACCGGCAAAAAGCCCTCTTCGACGCCTGCGCCGTCGAGCACGGCCTTGAAGTTCTGGATGTCGCGCTGGAGCTCGTCGAGTCCCGTGTATTCGATGGGCCCCGTGCACACGGATTCGCTCTGCGTGGCGGGCGCGTCCTTGGCGTCCAGCTCGGCGTAGAAGTCAGAGAACCGCAGCCGGTCGGCGCCCTTCGCGAACGGGTTGCCGCCGCCTGCGATCGGCCGGCGCTCGAACCCGCTGAGCCGGTCGAGCACGTATTGCGACCACGAGATGCCCTTGCCGTATTCGCCGTCGGAGACGACGTCGACGCCCGCCTCCGCCTGGCGCGCAACGACCTCGCGCACCGACTCGGACAGGCAAGCCTGATACGCCGCCTCGTCGTACTCCTTGCCGGACTGCTTCGCCCGGATGAACTCGCGAAGTTTCTCGGGGCGGATGAGGCTGCCGACGTGGGTCGTCAGAATGCGGTCGGTACTGCGTTTCATACGGACGTCTCTCCTGTTCAGGCGTCGCCCCAGACGTCATGCGCGACGGCGATGATCGTCTCGAACTTGCGTTTCTGGTCGTCGTGGGTGAGCGGATGGCCCGAATGGCTCGACGAGAATCCGCACTGCGGGCTGAGGCAGAGCCGATCGAGGGGCACGTATTGCGACGCCTCGTCGATGCGGCGTTTCAGGTCGTCCGCCGTCTCCTGCTCGCGCAGTTTCGTCGAGACGAGACCGAGCACGATGGTCTTGTTCCCGGGTACGAAGCGCAGCGGCGAGAAATCGCCGGCGCGGGGCGAGTCGTATTCGAGGAAATGCGCCGCCGCGGGAATTTCGTTGAACATGCGGTCCGCGACCATCTCGTAGGAGCCCTCGGCCTGCCAGTGGCCGCGCGAGTTGCCGCGGCAGTGATGAAGGGCGACCGTTACGCCGGGCGGTGGGTTCTCGGCGACCGCCCTGGCCGTGTCGGCGAAGCGTCCCACCAGTTCCTCCCAGTCGTCGCCGCGGTCGGCGAGCACCTTCTGCATGTTGGGATCGGAGATTTTCGGCAGGCACGTCTCGTCGATCTGGATGTAGGTGCATCCAGCTTTGGCAAGCGCCGCGATTTCCGCGCGATATGCAGCGACGAGATCGGACCAGTATTCGTCCATATCGGGATAGACGGTGCGGTCGACGCTGTCGGGACCGCCGAACCAGTAGATCTGGTTGGGCGCCGGCATCGTCATTTTCGGCGTCGAGCCGTCCGCGGCGACGCTTTTCAGATACGCGAAATCGTCGAGCAGAATTCCGCCTTCAGGCCAGCCGATCTTGCCGGTGATGTCGATCCGGGTCGCCTGGACCTTCGTGCCGCTGCCGTCGGCGGAATTGTAGTCCCAGCCGGACTGTCCGCGCGCCGTAGCCTCGACGCCGTCGAGCCCGTTCACGAAATCGACGAAATAGGAGATGCGCCGATACTCGCCGTCGGTCACGACTTTGAGGCCCAGGCCCTCCTGGTATTTGACGACGTCCGCAATCGCGGCATTCTCGGTTTCTGTCAGTTCCTCGCGCGACAGCTTGCCGGCATCGAACGCGTCGCGCGCGTCGATCAGGTTCTGCGGCCTGAGCAGACTTCCGATATGTTCGGCGCGATAGGGCGGTGTGGAACCGGTCATATCCCCTCCCGTTTCTCTCCTGACGGCGCCGCTCTGACGGCGGCTGTCGGTCTGTTGCCGCCAATTTCTACGACGGGCGGGATGCGAGGTCCAGCGCCGCCCGGCAGGGCTTGCAGTGCCGCGGCCGACCCGCCATTAATCGGCGCAATCGACATATAAAGACAACCGACAGGGAGTAACCCCATGCCTCGCAAGCTGAGCCCGCCTTACCGCGCCGACCATGTCGGCAGCCTGCTTCGCCCTGAGCGGCTGAAGGAAGCGCGCGAGGCGGCGGGGTTCGCGATGGGCGCGACGCCGGACGAGCGCGGGCCGCACACGATGTCGCTGGAAGACCTTCATGCAGTCGAGGACGCGTGCATTCGCGAGTCTGTCTCGATGCTGCAGGAAGCCGGCATCAAGACCATCACGGACGGCGAGTTCCGACGCGGTTCCTGGGCATACGATCTGCTCGGCGCCATCGACGGCATCGAGCTGCGCCGCGCGCAGGCGAACAAGGACGCGACCTTCACCTCCGGCGTGCAGCCGCCGGTCGCGCATGCGGTCGGCAGGGTCAAGCGGCCCGATGGCGGGCTGGTGCTCAACGACTACCTGTATCTCGACAGCCTCGGCGCCGAGGGCACCATCAAGGTCACGATGCCGTCGCCGACGATGATGTACGTGCGCGGCGGCCGCGAGTCGGTCGATGCGACCGTCTATCCCGACATCGAGGAATATTTCGAGGACGTCACCGGCGTCTACCGTGACGAGATCGCGGCGCTCGCGGCCGCGGGCTGCAAGTATGTCCAGATCGACAACACCGACGCGGCCTATATCTGCGATCCGAAGTTCCAGGCGAAGGCGCGCGAACAGGGGATGGAGCCGGAAGAACAGATCGCGCTCCAGGGCCGGCTGATCAGCATGGCGACGCGAGGACGACCCGACGACGTTGCGGTGTCGATGCATATCTGCCGCGGCAATTCGGCGGGCGCGTGGATCGCGTCGGGCGGATACGACTTCATCGCCGAGACCCTGTTCACCCAGTTCGACGTCGACGCGTTCTTCCTCGAGTTCGATTCCGAACGCGCCGGCGATTTCAGCCCGCTGCGCTACGCGTCGGGCGACCAGCTGTTGGTGCTCGGGCTGGTGACGACCAAGACGCCGGAGAACTATTCGAAGGACGAGCTCCTCTCGCGCATCGAGGAGGCGAGCAAATACGTGTCGCTGGATGCGCTGGCGCTCAGCCCGCAATGCGGCTTCGCCAGCGTCGCGCGCGGCAACCCGATCAGCTTCGACGACCAGCGCCGCAAGTTCGACCTGATCCTCGAGGTTGCCGACGAAGTGTGGGGAACGGCCTGACGCCGGAACCGGCGGTTACCCGTCGGAATATTTTACGATATCCGTCGCACGGCCGGAGGCGACCCCCCCATAACCTATTGATATTAAATTATATTAGTCAGCTGGCACGCTGCTTGCATGGGTGTAGGGCAGTCAGTTTGTTCGCGTTGTGGTGTAAGGCGTTCGTCAACCAGCAACGGGACATGAAAAATGAAAAAATTTCTCGCCATCGCCGCCGCCGCCGCACTGTGCAGCGGCATTCTCCAGACAAAAGAAGCTGTCGCCATTCCCACGCAATGGGCCGGCAACGGGCATTACTACGAGCTGATTTCGGGCAGCTTCACCTTCGGCCAGGCGCTGACCCAGGCCGGATCGATGACGCATCTCGGCGCCACGGGCCATCTCGTGACCATCACGTCGGCCGGCGAACAGTCTTTCCTCAACACGCTGACCGGCGGCTCGGAGCTCTATTATATCGGCGCGAGCGACAGCGTGACCGAAGGCGACTGGAAATGGATCGTCGGCCCCGAGACCGGGTCGAGCTTCTGGATCAGTGGCATCACGCAGCCGGGCTTCTACGCCAACTGGGCCGGCGGAGAGCCGAACAACGGCGCCGGCGCAAACGAACATGTCGCCGTCGGCAACTGGAGCTTCAACGGTTCCTGGAATGATCTGCAGGGCACGCAGCAATTGTCCTACGTGGTCGAATATTCGATCGACGTTCCCGAACCCGGCGTGCTCGCACTGTTGGGCATCGCGGTCGCCGGTCTCGGGCTGGCGCGCCGCAAGCGGGCGGCCTGAACCGCCGCCCGCCGCGTCCGGTCATTCAGTCCCGGTCGCGCATCATGTCCATCAGCGGCTTCTGCTGACCGCCGTCGATCTCGATCATCGTGCCGTTGACGAAGTGCGCCAGCGGCGAGGCGAGATAGGTGACGAGGTTCGCCACCTCCTCCACCTCGGCGATGCGGCCGAGCGGGATGCTGCGCGGCGCGAGCTTGTCCGCTTCCTCCACCGGCAGCTTCATGTCGCGCGCCATCGCCTCAACGAGGCCGGCCCAGCGCTCGGTCCGCACAGGTCCGGGGTTGATGGCGACGAACGAGATGTTGTCCTTGCCGTACTGGCCGGCGAGCGACATCGTGAGGTTCTGGCCCGCCGCGTTCGCCGCGCCGGGCGCGATCTCCCAATAGGACGCTTTGACGCCGTCGTTGCCGATCAGGTTGACGACACGGCCGCCGCCCTGGTTCCGCATGTGCGGTATCGCGTGCTTGGTGCAGCGCACGTAGCCCATGAACTTGAGCTGCAGCGCCTCGGCCCAGTCGTCCTCGCTCAGGTGCTCCAGCACGCCGCCCGGCGCCGCGCCGGCGTTGTTGACGAGAATGTCCAGGCGACCGAGTTCCTTGACGCTTTCCTCGATGAAGCGCTGCGCCTCGTCTGGCTGTTTGAGGTCGGCGGGAATCGGGATCACTTCGCCGCCCGTCTCCTCGCAAAGTTCGCGCGCCGCCGAGGCGAGGTTCTGCGCGTTGCGCGCACAGATCGTCACGCGGACGCCTTCCTGCGCGAGGCTGCGCGCGATCGCCTTGCCGATCCCCATGCTGCCGCCGGTCACGGCCGCCGTCTTGCCCTTGAGTTGCAGATCCATTTGTCGCGTGTCCCTTCCGCGTTGCGCGCCTTCCCGGCGCTCCATATTCTGAGACGAGATAAGAACATCTCGCGGGCATTGGCAACGGATGGATGACGGGCGTTACATCGGTACCTCGGTGCCGCGGATCGAGGACGCGCGTTTCCTCACCGGCCGCGGCGCCTTCGTCGACGACGTCCATGCCGACGGGCTTCTCGAGATGGCCATCCTCCGCGCGCCGTTCGCCCACGCGCGCATCCGGTCGATCGATCTCACCGCCGCCCGCGCCGCGCCGGACGTGATGGATGTGTTCTCGGCAGAAGACATCGCCACGGATTTCCCGAATGGCCTGCCGGAAATTCCCATCCGGCTGGCGCCCTTCAAGGGCTTCGAGAACCACCTTCAGCGCCCCCTCGCGGAGAGCAAGGTGCGCTATGTGGGCGAACCGGTCGCCGTCGTCATCGCCGCCACGCGCTACGCCGCGGAGGACGCTGTTTCGCTGATCGAGATCGACTGGGAGCCGCTGCCGGCGGTGGTCGATATCGACGGGGCAACCGAGGGCGCGACGCTGCTGTTCGATGAAACGGAAAGCAACGTCGCGACCGCCTATACCGTCTCCCGCGGCGACGCCGACGCCGCTTTCCGGGAAGCGGAGTATACCCGCCGGGAAGCATTCAAAACCCAGCGCCAGAGCCCCTTTCCGATGGAGACGCGCGGCCTGATCGCGGCCTTCGACGGCGCGGCCGGCACGTTGCGGCTGACCGGCGCAACCAAGGTGAATTATTTCAACCGCCGCCATCTCGCCGCCGCCTTCGGGCTTGAGGTCGAAAAGGTCGAACTCGTCGAGGTCGATGTCGGCGGCGGTTTCGGGCTGCGCGGCGAGCTGTATCCGGAGGATTATCTCGTCCCGATCGCGAGCCGGCGGTGCGGCGGGCGCGCCGTCAAATGGATCGAGGACCGGCGCGAGCATCTGATCGCCGCCAATCACTCGCGCGAGATCGATTGCGATGTCGAGATTGCGGCGCGGCGCGACGGAACCATCCTCGCCCTACGCGCCACCGTGCGCGGCGATCTCGGCGCCTATATCCGCACCAACGGCGGCGTCGTCCCGTCGAAGGCGGCGCAGTTCCTGCCCGGCCCCTACCGGATTCCGGCCGTATCGTTCGAGGTGCAGGCAATCCTGACCAACAAGACGCCGGTCGGCACCTATCGCGGCCCGGGCCGCTTCGAGGCGAATTTCTGTCGCGAGCGCCTGATCGACATGATGGCAGGCGACCTGGGCCTCGATCCCGCCGAGGTCCGGCTGAAGAATCTGCTGAAGCCCGCCGACCTGCCCTTCGCGCTCGGCGAACTGGTGCCCGGCGACAAGAACTCCGCCTACGACAAGGGCGACTATCCGGCGGCGCTGCAACGCGTGCTCGACGACGCCGGCTACGACGGGTGGAAATCGCGCCAGGGCGAAGCGGACGCGGACGGCCGCCGTCACGGCCTCGGCATCGCGTGCTTCGTCGAGAGCAGCGCGGCGGGACCGCCGGAATCCGTCCGGCTGACCGTCGGGGCCGACGGCGGCATCGAGATCCGCACCGGCGCGTCCGCGATGGGCCAGGGGCTGGAAACCGCGCTCGCCCAGATCTGCGCCGAGGTGATCGGCACCGACATCGCCTCGACGACGGTCCTGCACGGCACGACGTCGCTGCTGCCGTCGGGCGGCGGGACGTTCCATTCGCGCAATACGGTGATGGCCGGCAACGCGATGCGGATGGCCGCCGAGGCGATGCGCGATCGATGCCTCGACCTCGCCTCGCTGCGCTGGAACACCAGACGCGACGGTCTCGTCTTCGAGAGCGGCGCGGTGCGCGACCCGGACACGGGCAACGCGCTGACGCCGGCGGAGATCGCCGCGTTCGCGACCGAGCCGCTGACGACCGAAGCCGCCTTCGACAACGAGGGCAAGGTCGGCTTCTCCTACGGCGCGCACGCGGCGCACGTCGCCGTCGATCCGGCAACGGGCCATGTTGAAGTGCTCCGCTATCACGTCGTCGAGGAGATCGGCCGCATCCTCAATCCCGCGATGGTGCTCGGCCAGGCCGTCGGCGGCGTGGTGCAGGGCATCGGCGGCGCGCTGTTCGACAAATTTCTGTTCGACGCGGACGGCCAGCCGCTCGCCACCAACCTCGGCGAATATCTCGTGCCGACCAGCACCGAGACCGGCGAGATCGAGGCCGTCGCGCTGGAAGACCACCCGTCCGACTTCAACCCGATGGGCTTCAAGGGCGCCGGCGAAGGCGGCATCGTCGCCGTCGGCGCCGCCATCGGCAACGCGGTCGTCCATGCACTCAAAGGCACCGGCATAGAGCTGCGCGAAATGCCGTTCGATCCAGTGTCGCTGTGCACCCATCTCAGAAACGCCACCGAAAAGGAATCCGCGCGATGATCGTCGACGTCCACGCCCATTTCGTGCCGCCCAGCATGCTCGAAGGCTTGGAGGACAGGGGCCGCGAGTTCGGCGTGTCGCTGATCGAGAAGGAACCGGGCTGCCCGTGCTGCAGCTTCGAGACCGGTCTCACGGTGCGGCCGTTCTTCGAGACGATCCTCGACGTCGACAAACGCCTCGCCGAGATGGACCGCCAGCAGGTCGACCGCGAAATCTTGACGCTGTGGGCGGACGTGTTCTGCTACGACCTGCCCGCGGACAAGGGCAACGCCTGGCACCGGCACATGAACGAGCACCTCGCGCAACTCGCCGAAGCAACGCCGGAGCGGTTCTCATGGATGGCCTCGGGTGCGATGCAGGATCCGGCGGCCGCCGCGCGCGAGCTCGAGCGCTGCATGAAGGCGGGAGCGGTCGGCGCGATGACAGCGACCGAAATCTGCGGCGACAATTTGGGCGAGCGCGATCTCGACGAGTTCTGGGCGGCCTGTGTCGAACTCAAGGCGCCCGTGTTCCTGCATCCCGCCCAGCCGGAGGCGCCCGCACGCGCCGGCAAGTACGCCCTCAACCAGGTCTGCGCCTACACGTACGACACGACACTCTCGATCGGCTCGCTGATCTCGGCCGGCGTCCTCGATCGGTTTCCCGGGCTGGAACTCATCCTGTCGCATGGCGGCGGCACCCTGCCGTGGCTGATCGGCCGGTTCGACCGGATGTACCGGGCGGCGCCGCAGGCGGTGACGAAGACCGTCGCGGCGGAGACGCCGTCGGCCTATCTACCGCGGCTCTGGTACGACACGATCCTCCACGACGGCGACGCGCTCCGCTATCTCGCCGCCAAGGTGGGCCACGACCGGCTGCTGCTGGGAACCGATCTGCCCTTCCCGCCCGGCGATCCGGATCCGCTTGCCAGCCTGCGGAACGCGGGTTTCGACGACTCCCAGGTCCGGCAGATTGTCGAGACCGGACCGCTGAAGCTCTTCGGAATTTCCTAATTCATTGAAAACAAAAGATTATAGGGCATCTCCACGACTGCCGAACTTTTTTTTTGAAATGATTGTAATTTGCATTTGAACCCGTGCGCGGACGGCATATATTGGAATCATTCTAATAACTGGGGCGCTCGCCCCGCTGTCCGAACGTTCACTCAGGAGCAAAACGATGATCGGCAAGAAAGTACCCAACGTCACCTTCAAGACCCGTATCCGCGACGAATCCATCGCGGGCCCCAATCCCTATCGCTGGGAAGACAAGACCACGGCGGATTACTTCGCCGGCAAGAAGGTCGTCCTCTTCTCGCTGCCCGGCGCGTTCACGCCGACCTGCTCGACCTACCAGCTTCCCGACTTCGAAAAGCTGTTCGGGGATTTCAAGGCCGAGGGCGTCGACGACATCGCCTGCATCGCGGTCAACGACGCGTTCGTGATGAACGCCTGGGGCCGGTCGCAGGGGATCGAGAACATCACCCTCATTCCCGACGGCTCGGGCGAGTTCACGCGCAAGATGGGCATGCTGGTCTGCAAGGACAATCTCGGCTTCGGCATGCGGTCGTGGCGCTACGCGGCCATCGTCGAGGACGGCGTCGTCACCCAATGGTTCGAAGAGCCGGGCTTCGTCGACAACTGCGAGACGGATCCGTATGGCGAGTCGTCGCCGCAGAACATCCTCGAGAACCTGAGAGCGGGCCACGCCCAGGCGGCCTGAGCGCCCGGGCGGCACCTCCCCTAGCCCCACCCGCTTTCAAAAAGAAACGCTCCGCCGAAAGGCGGAGCGTTTCCGATTCAAGCCGGGCCTTGATCAGAGCCCCCCATGAATGCTGCGGACGATCAGACGTACGCGTACGCGACTGCAAGCAGCGCGATCGCCGTGAGTGAAGTCGCAATGGACAGGATGCAGCGGAGGATTAAGTCCTCCGTCCCCCGGCGGGCCTTCTCCGTGTCTATGGTCCGGAAGCGATCCTCGCAGGCTTTGGTCTTCGGGCCGGACATATACATTTCCTTTCCGTAGGTTCGATCGCAGCATCATTCGAGCGGCCAGTGCACGTTCAGCGTCGGACAATCCTGTCCGCGCGCGCGATCCCGGAGGAGCCTGAAAAATATCTCGAGCGCCGTGTCGCTACAGGCCTCGGGTGGGAGCGCCTGTGGCGGTCCCTGCGGCTCTCCGGCGGCCGCGGGTCCAACTCTTCGACCCGGTACCGCTGAATGTGGGCGCGGACCGGCTATTTTCAAGGGGGCTCGCCCGCGACTCGGCCGGAAGAGGCATGTTTTGCGGCGGCACCCGATGATATAACAACGGCGCATAACAACGACACGAAACGGATCGAGCCTATGGGAGGCTATGCCTTCGCCGTCGATATCGGCGGCACCTTCACCGACGTCGTCCTGCGCCACGAAGACGGCCGGACCTGGGTCGACAAGACCCTCACCACTTACGGCGACCTGCTCGACGGGTTCTTCTCCGCCGTCGACGCCGCGATGGCCTGCGCCGGCGCCTCGCCGGGCGAGGTCGACGACGTGATCGTGCACGCGACGACGGTGGTGACCAATGCGGTGCTCACGCGTTCCGGCCCGCCGACGGCATTGTTCGTCACCGAAGGCTTCCGCGACGTGCTCTATATCCGCGACGAGCACCGCTACGACATGTTCGACCCGCAGATCGAATATGCCGACCCGATCGTGCCGCGCGAGCTGACCTGGGGCGTCGCCGAGCGCGTCCGCGCCGACGGCACCGTCGAGAAAGAGATCGACGAGGGCCAGATCCGCCGGATCGCCGCCGAGATGAAGGACAAGGGCGTCGCCGCGGTCGGCATCTGCCTACTCAACGCCTACGTCAACGGCGCGAACGAACGCCGCATCCGCGACATCCTCGCCGAGGAAGCGTCCGATCTCTACGTCTCAATCTCGTCGGAGGTCGCGCCGCAGATCCGCGAATACCCGCGCGCCGCGACGACGGCGCTCAACGCCTATACCCGCCCGATCACGGAGCCATATCTGACGCGCCTCGCCAAGGAACTCGATAGCCGGGGCTATGCCAGCAGGCCATTGATCATGATGTCGAACGGCGGCGTCCTCGGCACCATCACGGCAAGCCGCTTTCCCGTCCGGATGATGGAATCGGGCCCCGCCGCCGGCGCGCTGGTCGCGAGCTACTACGCCGAACGGCTCGGCCTCGACCGGCTGATGTCGTTCGACATGGGCGGCACCACCGCGAAAGCCTGCCTGATCGAAGACCGGAAGCCGCTGGTCACCGGCCTGTTCGAGGTCGACCGCATGTACCGCTTCAAGGCGGGCAGCGGCATGCCAGTCATCATCCCGTCGATCGACATGATCGAGATCGGCGCGGGCGGCGGCTCGCTCGCCTCCGTCGATGCGTTGGGGCTTCTAAAGGTCGGCCCGCGCAGCGCGGGATCGGAACCCGGCCCAGCGTGCTACGGGCGCGGCGGGAAGAATCCCGCCGTCACCCACGCCGACGTCGT
>JAYPTI010000038.1:0-21716 GCA_038133505.1 Alphaproteobacteria bacterium | reverse complement strand
GGCCCGCTCCCCCTCCCGGCCACCCAACGCCAGGTTCCTCATGGGTGGCCGGGGGGGGGAGCGGGCCGGTGCCGCCTAAGATGAATTTGCTTCAGCGGGGACTGACGTCAGCGATCAGCCCGGCGTCCGCAGCGTGCCGCAGCATGTCGCCCGTCTCGGCGCTGACGACGAACGGCACGTCGCGCAGTGGATCGGCCCTGCCGGTCCCGGCGACGTCGCGGATATAGACGGCGCGGATCCGCCCCGGATTCGACGCCACGATCTCGGCATAAAGCGCCGGATCGCGCTGGCCGTTGTCGCCGATCAGCACGTAGTCAGCATCGCCGTAGACCGACATTATCTCGTCGATCAGCTCGCGCTTGTGGGCGCGCGCGCGGCGCGGCATCGGGCTCTGCAGCGTCAGCCCCCATTCGCGCAGAAGCAGGATCGGCCGGTCGGCGACACCCCGATCCGCGAAGAAACCGGAAAGCACGTCGTAGATGCTCCACGGTCCGCGCGAGACGAACAGGACGGGGTTGTCCTCGGCGCCGCCCGCGCCGTCGCGCAGCGCGCGGTAGAAACCGGGCACGCCGGGAAACACGCGGCGGCTGTCGGGTGACTGAAGGAACAGCCGCCAGTACATCGCCGCCTTGTTGGCAACGCCGGTGACCATCACGGTGTCGTCGATGTCGCTGATCACGACGAACCGGCTGGCCGCACCGCGCAGATGCACCTCGCCCGAAGCCTGCGTCCCGGCGGCGTTTAGCGAGACGTCCTGCCAACCGGTCAGGCCGTCGTCGAGCGATTCCCAGACGAGCCGGAAATAGCCGTCGCGATCGGTGCGGGCCTGCGCCTCGATGCCGCCGAACACGCCCATTACCGCAATATCGCCGACGCCCCGCCGCGCGAGGCGGCGCAGATATGCGGACCGGCGGGCCGGTTCGCGGTAGATGCGCCCGCACAGGACGGCGCGACCGCGCGCGCCGTAACCGCGATAGGTTTCGAGGATGAAGGGACGGTCACTCACGACCGGCGGAAACTAGCAGGCGCGGGCGCGCCCGCACACCATTATCGGGAGGGCGCGACCATCAGTTCTTCATCACTTTTCCTCGCGCGGCGTTGCCGCCCGCGCACGCCGTCTGCTAGTTTTCGCGCTCGGTCGGAAGAGAATCGCACCCCGGTGGGGCGCCCGGTCTTCAAAACCGGTGAGGGGCGTGAGACGTCCCTGGTGGGTTCGACTCCCACTCTTTTCCGCCAGATTTCCCGAACGCCGCCGAACAAGAGTTTTGCGCAGATGTGATCGGCGGGGCCATTGCGCCGCCGTCCGCGCTTCCGCATAGTTCGGGTGTCGGCCCACCTTCGGGTGGACCGGCATCTCGAAGAAAAGGAGGACGTATGTCCGAAAAACTTGGGATAGGCGCCGCGTTTCCCAGCCTGACGATCAAGACCGTCGGCGGGGGCACGCTGGACCTTCCGGGTGGCCTCGACAGCAAGTACAAGGTCATCCTGTTCTACCGGGGTCATTGGTGACCCTTCTGCCGCCGGCAGTTGGTCGGCTTTGCAGAACACAAGGCTGAACTCGACAAGCTCGGTGTTTCGGTCGTCGCAGCCAGCGTCGACCCGGAAGACAAGGCGAAGGAAGTGGCCGACGAGGTCAACTTCCCGGTCGGGTTCGAAGTCACCCGCGATATCGCGGATGCGCTGGGTTCGTGGTGGGAAGACCGCCGCAGCATCATCCAGCCGTCAGAATTCATCCTGGACGAGAACAACAATGTTGTCGCGTCGAGCTACGCCGACGGTCCCTTGGGCCGCCTGGAAGCCGGGGATGTCGTCAAGCTGGTGACCTTCTACGAATCGCGCAAATAGCGCGACGCGGAAGAGCCTTAGAATCGGCGGGCGCGGGAAACCGCGCCCGCCGTTTTCGGTTCGGGCGGCGTATTCCCGCCCGCTACGCCGCCACGTCGGGGAGTGTCATTTCCTCTGCCCGACGCATCGCCGCGATCATTGACGTGCGCAGCAGGAACTCGCGATGCCGTTTTGGATCGGCCGCGATGTCGCGCAGGTTCTGGAGGTTCTTCGCCCGCGCAGCGGCGTCCTTCGCCTCGAGCCGCTTCTTGTTCTCGATGGTCTGCTCCTGCACGAAGTCGACCGCGTAGGTACGGCGCTGATGGTCGTAGAGGTCGAGTAGCCGGCCGGTATCGTCGCCGTCGATGACCCGGCAAAGCTTTTCGGTAAGGTTCATCGCGTCCTGAATGCCGCCGTTCAGCCCCATGCCGCCGATCGAGTTGTTCACATGCGCGGAATCGCCGGCAAGCAGGATGCGGCCCTGTCTGAACGTCTTCGCGACACGCTGATGCACGTTGTAGAGGTTCCGGTGCACGATGTCGTAGGGCTCGTCGCGCCGGAAGAACTTCTGCATCTGGTTCTGCACGAAGTCGTCGGAGAGCAGCGCGGATTCCGCGGCGTTCGGATCGGCGGGAAAGACAAGTCGCCACAGGCCTTGCGGGCTGTTGCCCGGCACCTTGAAGCAGTTGCACCATTCGTCCGGGTCGGCGATGTAGTTTCGGTACGACATGCCGCGTTCCCTCTCGAAATCGAAGGTCGTAGACAGCACCAGAAACCGTTCGGGCCAGGTAAAGCCCTCGAACTCGATCCCCGCCGTCTTGCGTACCACGCTGCGCCCGCCGTCCGCGCCGATCAGGTAGTCGCCGGAGAATTCGCGATCGCCGTCCGGCGTCTCGACCGTCACCGATACCCGGTCGGCATCCTGCTTCAGATCCGTCACCCGGTGGTTGAACAGCACGGTCGCATTGTCGAACTGCTGCAATCGCGCGTAGACGATCTTCGACAGCTTGAACTGCTCGCACTGGATCACGAATGGGTACGCCGTGTCGTCCTCGAGGAGCGCGTGATCGAAAACGGCGATGCGCTCGCCGGTCGGCCTGTCCCAGAATTCGAAGGTTCGCGACAGCAGCCCCTGCTCGATGACGTCGTCGATCACGCCGAGCGTGGCCAGCACCTCCAGCGTCGCAGGGTGGGTCGTGGCCGCGCGCGGATCGTCCTGCAGTTCGGGATTCTCGTCCAGCACGGTTACCGCCACGCCCTCCTTGGCCAGCGCGTATGCGCAGATGAGACCGACCGGACCGCCGCCCGAAACGAGTACCTGGTATGTCTTTGCCACGTTCGCCTCCGTAAAATGCTTCGGGGTCATATATGTTAGTCTACTAACATATTCAACTTATTCATATGGCACGGCGAAAATCGGCTATGATCGGCTTTCCGGAAGACAGGTCGGTGCGATGGCGCGCGAGAAGAAACCCCAGCAACGCGAAAAGTCGGATCGGCACGCCTATTTCAGGAACGTCGCGGAAGCCCGCCATATCCTGCGGCGGGTTTTCCGCATCGCGGAGGAACAGGCCCGCGCGCAGGGAATCGATCCGTTGAAGCATCAGGCGATGATCCAGATATACGGCAGCCCGAACTCGCAGCTCAGGGTAAGCCAGCTTGCGGAACGGCTCGATATCAGCCCTGCGTTCGCCTCCAGTCTCGTCCGGGAACTCGTGAACGAGGGTTGGGCGCAACGATCCCCCGATCCGAAAGATCAACGGGCAACTCTCATACGGCTGACGGACGAGGCCGTCGCGGCCCTGCATCGGATCGATGACGCTGTCGCCTTTCACGTCGGTTACTTCGCCGCATCGGTCCCCGAAGCATCGCGCGAACGCGCATTGTCGACCCTCAGGCAGTATGTGGGATTTTCCTGACGCGGGGACAGCCTGCCGATACGAACGATCCGGCCGCCCCGAAACCGGGACTAAAGCACCAATGCCATCCCGTTGCTGACCTTCCAGCTGCGGCCGTAGGTGATGACGCCGATGCCGGTCACCACCGCGTTGGACGCGTCGGCGAACTGGCGCGCACCGGCCTCGCCGCGCATCTGGCGCACGGCTTCCACGAGGTTGGTCATCCCCGACGCGAGGCCGATCTGGCCGGCCGAGATCTGGCCGCCGCCGGTGTTGATCGGCAGCGTCCCGCGGAAACTCACGTCGGTCTCCATCAGGAAATGCGTCCCCTCGCCCGGCCCGCACCAGCCGAACTGCTCCAGCTGGATCGCCTCGGCGATCAGGAAATCGTCGTAGGGATGGAACATGCGGACGTCACCGACGGCGAGGCCCGCGTTTTCCAGGATCTCCGGCCCGATGACCCTGAATCCCGTCTCGGTGACGTCGGGCGTCTGGTTGGCGCCGTCGTAATTGACGATCTCGCCGTAAGACGCCGGAAAGACGGGCGGCCCGTCGCCCATATCCCTCGCGCGCCCGGCGCTGGTCAGCAGCACCGCCGCCGCGCCGTCGCAGAACATCACGCAGTCGAGCAGGCGAATGGGAGACGAGATCATCCGGGAGTCGAGATAGTCCTGGACGGTGATCGGCGTCCGCAGCGTCTCGCAGGCGAGCTCGTTGAGGGTCGCGCCCTCGCGCTGCGCGACCGCGAGCTTGCCGAGTCCCTCGGGCTTGAGGTCGTACTGCGCGGCGTAGCGCGTCATCAGCAGACCGAAGCCGCCGGGCGGGCCCTGGATGCCGGTCGGGTCCCAGAAATCGACGCGGTAGCCGCCGTTCTTCGCGTTCCACGCGGTCGTCGGCGCGTCGGCGCAGACGACGACGGCGGTCTCGCACAGGCCCGCCTGGATCGCCATCGCGGCGCGCGACACGCCGGCGAGCGCCGAGCCGCCGCCGTGGTCGCTCACGTCCATCCAGCGCGGCGTCACGCCGAGATAGTCGCAGAGATAGGGCGTGTAATACTGGTTCGTGGATTCCGAATGCGGCACGTTGGTCGCGAGCCCGTCGATGTCCGACGGCTCGAGATCGCACTTGATCAGGATTTCCTCGAGCGCCGCCGCGGCGAGCTCGTAGGGCGACTGCCCGGATCGCCGCAGGATCGGCGTTTCGGCATAGGCCGCGATCGCGACGTCCCGTCCCGACAGGAAGTTCTTCTCGCTCACCTCTCCCCCTTCCTTGCGGGTTCTTTTGCCTGGGGCGAATTGATCTTCGCCCGCCCGTGACACAGAATATGGCCCGATATTTTCCCGGGAGGAAAGCCATGGCTGCCGAGACAGCGACGGACAAGAAGATTACGGCCCGCTTCAGCCACATGGGGCTGGTCGTCAAGGACATCGAGATGATGGAGGACTTCTACACCCGCGTCATCGGTTTCGAGCGGACCGACGGCGGCATGACGGGCGCCGGCGTCACCATGATCTTCATGACGCTCGACCCGGAGGAGCATCACCAGGTGTTTCTCGTCGAAGGCCGGCCCGACGACGTGCCGACGAACACCATCGTCAAAGGCGCCGGCGGCGTGATCCATCACATGGCTTTCCGGCTGGAATCCCTCGCCGACCTGCGCGCCATGTACCAGCGCATCCAGCGCGAACGCCCGGACACCAAGATTATGACCGGCACGCACGGTATCTGCTGGACGATGTACGCGACCGACCCGGAGGGCAACGGCATCGAATTCTTCGCCGACAGCCCGTGGTACGTTACCCAGCCGTTCCTAAAGCCCATGGACTTCAACATGGACGAGGACGACCTGATGGAGATCACCGAGAAGATGTGCCGCGAGGCGCCGGGCTTCATGCCGGTCGAGGAGTTCTACGGCGATCTGCATAAGCGCGTCCCCGCCCGCGAGGACCGCGTCGACGCCTGACCGCGGCCCGAACGGCCGACCGGAGAAGTAAATGCCCGCCAGCCCCGAGACCCTCCGCGATCTCGTGATCGCGAATCGTATCCTTGCGCATGAAGGCGTCGTCGATTCCTTCGGCCATGTCAGCGTGCGCCATCCGCAAGACCGGGAACGCTACCTGCTGTCGTGGGCGCGGGCGCCGGAGATGATCGAGGCGGAGGACATCGTCGAATTCCGGCTCGACGGCGACGGCATCGACCTGAACGGGCGCCGTCCCTACGGCGAACGCATGATCCACGGCGCGATCTACGAGCTGCGCGACGACGTCAACGCCGTCATTCACAACCACTCCTACGAGGTCATCCCGTTCGCCTCGACCGGCGTGCCGCTCCGCCCGGTGATGCATACCTGCGGCGTGATCGGCGAGGAAATCCCGAGCTGGGACATTCGCGACAAGTTTGGCGAGGGCGACCATCTCGTCGTCACGATGGACCAGGGCCGCGACCTCGGCGCCACGATCGGCGACCGGTCGATCGCGCTGATGAAACGCCACGGCTGCGTCGTCGTCGGCGCCTCGCTGCAGGAAGCGGTGATGAAGGCAGTCTATCTACAGGTGAACGCGAAGCTGCAGATGCAGGCGATGCAGATCGGCACGCCCGATTACCTGACGCCCAAGGAAATCGAGGCGAGCGCGAAAACCCAGCTCGGCCCGCTCGGTCTCGAACGCACGTGGGAAGCATGGTGCCGCCGCGCGATGCCACCGTCTTCATGACGGATCTGCTGCCTTCATGACGGACCTGCTGCCGCTTTCCTTCGGCCTGTCGCCCAACCCCCGCACGCAACCCTTCCTCGACGGGTTTGTGACGGTCGACGGCGTCGATGCGACGGTCACCGCGATGCACCCGTCGGAGATGTTCTGGCGGCAGCTCAAGTTCGCGGAGTTCGACGTCTCGGAAATGTCGATGTCGTCGCTGCTGATGGCGGTCGCGCGCGGCGACGACCGGTTCGTCGGCATTCCCGTCTTCACCACGCGCGCCTTCTATCACACGGCGATCCTGATCCGGACTGACCGCGGCATAAACGAACCGGCCGACCTCAAGGGCAAGAAGGTCGGCGTGCCGGAATACCAGCAGACGGCGGCGTTGTGGGCGCGCGGCGCGCTGCAACACGAGTTCGGCGTCGAGGCGAAGGACATGGAATTCTTCATGGAGCGCACGCCCGAGGTGAGTCACGGCGGCTCCACCGGGTTCGAGCCGCCGCCGGGCGTCACCGTCAACCGCATCCCGCCGGAGAAGAACATCGGCTCGATGCTGATCTCGGGCGAACTCGACGCGACGCTGCGCTATATCCGGAGCGGCAACCTCGTCGACCGCTCGACCGCGGATCTGAGCAAGCGGAACGATATCCGGCCGCTGTTCGACCCCCTCGCCGAGGGAAAACGGTATTACGAAAAGACCGGCGTCTTCCCGATCAACCACGGCATGGCGATCCTGCGCGACACGCTCGAGAAACACCCGGACCTGCCGGAGAAGATCCTCGCGGCGTTCACCGCGGCCAACGAGATCGTCGACCGCAACCGCATGGCGCAATGCGAGAACCACATCGCGGCGGGCCTGCTGCCGCCGGACGCGAAGGCGGCGCTCGAAACGCCGCTGGTGCGCTACGGCATCGCGACCAACCGGACCGTACTCGAGACGGTCGCGGACTATTCCTTCGAACAGGGTCTGACGCCGAGACGCGTCGCGCTGGAGGAACTGTTCGCGCCGTCGATGATGAACACATGAGCAACCGGAAAACATAAGGATGAGCAAATGGTAGACCTCGGACCCCAGAAGAATCGCGCGGGCAGCGGGGCGAACACGCGCGTGCAGCTCAGCGTCGGGCTGACCGGCAACCTGCGCACGCGGCCGATCCTCGACGGCTTCGTCACCGCCGATGCGATCGACATGGTGACGACGGAACTGCACCCGTCGGAGCTGTTCTGGCGGCAGCTAAAGTTCGCGGAGTTCGACGTCTCGGAAATGTCGGTCTCGTCCTGGCTGATGGCGGTCGCCCGCGGCGACGACCGGTTCGTCGGCCTGCCGATCTTCACCACGCGGTTCTTCTTCCAGACCTGGGCGCTCGTCCGCAAGGACGCGGGCATAGACAAGCCGGAAGACCTGAAGGGCAAGCGCGTCGGCGTGCCTGAATTCCAGCAGACGGCGGCGCTGTGGTCGCGCGGCATCTTGCAGCACGAGTTCGGCGTCGAGCCGAAGGATATGGAATTCTTCATGGAGCGCACGCCGGACATCAGCCACGGCGGATCGACCGGCTTCACGCCGCCGCCCGGCGTCACCGTCAACCAGATCCCGATCGAGAAGAACATCGGCCAGATGATGCTCGACAAGGAACTCGACGCGACGCTGCTCTACCTGCCGGGCGGCAACCTCGTCGACCGCTCCACGGCAGACCTGGACAATCACCCCGACATCCGCCCGCTGTTCCCCGACCCCTACGCCGAGGGCAAGCGGTTTTACTCGAACACCGGCCTCTATCCGATCAACCACGGCATGGTCATCAAGCGCGAGGTCGCGGAGAAGCACCCGTGGGCGATCCTCAACATCTTCAAGGCGTTCGAGGACGCCAACGCGATGTGCGACCAGCAGCGCATGGCGCACACGGCCTACTGGCTCGACGCGGGCCTGCTGCCGCCGGAAGCGAAGGCCGCGCTGGCGACCCCGCTGGTCCGCCACGGCGTGATCGCCAACCGCAAGACGCTGGAGACCATCGCCCAGTACTCCTACGAGCAGGGCCTGACGCCGCGGCAGTTGAAGCTCGAGGAGATTTTCGCGGAGAATACGCTGGACAAGTAGCGAGGCGCCGGCGATGCCCGACTACCTCTACAACGCCTGGTACGTCGCGGCGCTGAGCCGCGAACTGGAGAACGCGCCGCTCGGCCGGACCTTCCTGGACGAGCCGGTCGTCCTGTTTCGCCAGTCGGACGGCTCGGTCGCGGCGCTCGAAGACCGCTGCTGCCACCGGCACCTGCCGCTTTCCTGCGGCCTTGTCGCGGGCGACCGGCTGCAGTGCGGCTATCACGGGCTCGAATTCGATGCGTCCGGCACCTGCGTTTCGGTTCCCGGCCAGTCGCGCGTGCCGCCGGGCGCGGCGATCCACTCCTATCCGGTGGTCGAGAAGGCCGGCTGGATCTGGATCTGGATGGGCGACGCGGACGGGGTGGACGACGCGATGTTTCCGCCGTGGCCGTGGCTGGAGGATCCCGCCTGGGCGGTCACCCTCCCCGACCCGTTCCACCTCGCCTGCAACTACCGGCTCGTGACCGACAACGTGCTGGATACGACGCACCTTGCCTACGTGCACCGGAATTCCATCGGCAACGCGGCGATCAACGAATTCCCGTCGAAGACCGAGCGCACCGGCAACCGGGTGACGATGACGCGCTGGATTCTCGACCGCCCACCGCCGCCCATGTACAAGGCCGCGGGAAATTTCGAAGGCAACGTCGACCGCTGGCAGATCGTCGAGCACGACCCGCCGTGCTTCAGCGTCAACGACGCCGGCTGCGCCGTCGCCGGCACCGGCGCGCCGGAGGGCGACCGCAGCCGCGGCATCACGGTGAAGGCGCTGAGCGCGCCGACGCCCGAGACCCAGAGCACCACACATTATTTCTTCGCCTTCGTTCGCGATTTCGGTCACGGCGACGACGCGCTCGAGGAAATGATGTCGGTCGGCATGGTCGACGTGTTCCGCGAGGACGTCGTCGTCTTCGAAGCGCAGCAACGGATGATGGATTTGAAGCCGGACGCCCCCAGCATCGACATCAACGTCGACGCCGCGCCGCTCGCGGCGCGCAAGGCGCTCGAAGAGATGATCGCGGCGGAGAACGCATCGCGCGACGCGGCCGGGTAACGTTTCTCAGGAAATCCCCGCCGCTTTCGCGCGCACCAGCGCCAGCACCGCCTCCGAGACCGGCATCGGCACGCCGACCGCATGGCCGAGCGCGACTGGCGCGGCGATGATGGCGTCGATCTCGGGCGTCTTGCAGCCTTCGAAATCCTGCAGCATCGAGGTCTTGAAGTCTCCCAGCTGCGCGCCGAGGTCGGTGCGCGCGTCGGCGGTCATGTCGGGCACGAGCCCGACGCGGCGGCCCGCCTCGGCGGCCTCCTCGAACAGGTCGTTGGCGAGCTTGCGCAGCGCCGGATCGGCCCCGATCGCGCCGTTGGTCGCGTCGGTCAACGCCGAGATCGGCCCGAAATTGAAGTTGCCGAGCAGCTTGAGCCAGATCTCGAGGCGAAGGTCGTCAGTGAGCTTCGTCTCCAGCGGCGTCGGACCGAACATGTCGGCAATCGCGCGCACGCGGTCCGAGACCAGGCCCGTCGTCTCACCGAAGATCAACAGCCCGCCGCCCATGTGACGTGCGGACCCCGGCGCGGGCACCGCCGCGCCCATGTGAATGACGCAGCCGACGACGCGCCCGGTCGCGATGGCCGCCGAGATCGTGCCGCCGGGATCGAGCGCCGGGATGTCGATTGCCGGGCCGGCCGCCGGGAAACCGTCGAAGAACCACCACGGCAGGCCGTTCATCGCGGTGACGACGGCGGTCTCCGGGCCGAGCAGGGGTGCGATGCCGGCGGCGACGTCGGGCAGCGACGGATTCTTCACGGCGACGAAGACGACGTCCTGCGGGCCGAGGTCGGCGGGCTCGTCCGAAGCCGCGCACGCCGCGGTGAACCGCGTGCCGTCCGGAGTCTCGACCGTCAGCCCGTCAGCCTTCAGGGCCGAAAGATGGGCGCCACGCGCGATAAGGGAAACGTCATGGTCCTCGCGCACGAGATAGCCACCGATCAGTCCGCCGATGGCGCCCGCGCCGTAGATGCATATTTTCATGCGGCGAGAATAGCCGAAGAAGCCCGGTCAGTCGTCCGCGTAGGGGCTTGCCGTACGGTCCTGCGCCGCGCCGACGCCGAGCGGCGGCGTCGGCTTGTAGTGGTCCGGCATCGGGCCGCCCTTCACCTTCCGCACCTTCGCCTCGGCCGGCGTCTCCAGCAGTCCCTTCGCCGCCAGCGCCGCCTTGCGGTCGACCGGGAACGTGTCCGGCTGGTCGGGCGGCGGCATCATGCTGGCATGGTAGTAGGCGATCTTCTGCCCCTCGATATCGACCTCCTTCTCGGGCTCGATGTCGCGCTGGTTGGTCGCCTTGGCGTCGATCACGCCGTCGTCCGTGATCTCGTGGTCGAACCACCATTTCTTCACCGGGTTGCGCATGCCGTTGCCCAGCTTGTCGTCGATCCAGGTGGCGAGCGGGACCATCGCCGGCTTGAGGAAGCGGGCGTTGACGCCGAGCCAGCTCGCCGCCCGCGTCATCAGCGCGCCGTCGAGATCGACCACCTTGTTCAAGGGGCAGGTCTTCATGCAGCGCCCGCAGGCGGATCCCTTGGAGTTGGTCAGCCGGTAGCGGGTGCAGCGCTCGACGTCGGGCTTCCAGATTTCGTAGCCGTTGAACATCACCTTGGGGCCGTGCGGGATCGCGTCGCACGGGCATTCGCGGTCGCACTTGTGGCAGTGGTCGCAGAAATACTGGAGGCCGAAATCGATCGGTTTATCCACCGCCAGCGGCATGTCGGTCGTCAGGACCACCGACTTGAAGCGGGGACCGACGAACGGGTTGAGGACCAGCTCGCCGATGCGGCTTAGCTCGCCGAGCCCCGCCCACAGCACCAGCGGGATGTGAAGGACGTCGGAATCCGCGTTGGTCTGCGAGCGCGACGGGAACCCGAGCGAGCGCATCGTCTCGCCCATGACGCCGGCGATCTCGGCGCCGCGCAGATAGCCGCGCATGGACTGCACGCCGGAAATCCAGTCGTCGCCCGACGCGCCCTCCATCGTGTCGTAACCCTGGTCGATCAGCATCACGACGGCGTAACGGTGATACATCTCGATGGGCCGGCCGTCCTCCTTGTGCGAGTTCCAGGCGTAGCGCGGGATCTCGCAGATGCCGGTCAGGTCGGAGCCGAGGAAATAGGACAGCGCCTTGATCGCCTTGGCGTTCTCCTCCGGGTCGCCGTAGTCGTCCGAGTTGACGCCGGCCGCGACCTCGCCGCCCTGGTGCGGCACCATCGAGCGGATCACCTTGAGGAGGCTCATCGACAGCGGGTGCTTGAACGAAAACCGCGTGCGCTCGCGCTGCGCCTTGTCGCCGAGATCGCCCTGCAGGGCGCGCTCGAAGAACGCGGCGCGCTTGGGCACGCGCGGCACCTCGTCGTCGAGGATCAGCGTCGTCGGCCGGTCGACGCGCTTGACCGTCTCCATCGGATAGCGGCTGTCGTGCGACTTGCGCTTGGCCCGGCGCGCGCGTTCGCGGCCAGACGTCGCGCCGTTGATGCCCTTCCAGTAGGCGCGGTCGCGCGCATTCGCCGCCGAGGCGGCGAGCGGCCGGTCGCAGGCGAGCTCGTAGTTCGTCGAGATGACGGCGATCGTGTAGCCGCCCTCGATGAACGGGTTGGCGAGCGCGTCGCCGTCGCGGACGCAGAGCCCCGACAGCACCGCCATGCGGTCGAGATCGAGCAGGCTCTTGCCGGGCAGGTGAATGCGCGTCTCGAAGCCCATCTGGCGCACGTGTCCGGCGACGCAGGCCGCGATCTCCAGCGCACGCATCTCGCAGGACGCGTCGACCGCGCCGTCGACCAGATCGCGCGCGAGGTTGCCCGCGTCGGGCAGGCGCGGATGCTCGAACAGCATGACGACGGCGTGATCGTGGCCCGCGACCGGCGTCGCGCCGTCGAGCCAGGCGTTGTCGGGAATGCGGCAGATGCCGACCTGGCTCGCATCCATGAAATAGGCGCAGCCCTTGACGTCCTGCACGCGGCGGTCGAGGTCGGCCGGGACCGGCGCCTCCTTCTCGACCGGCGCTTCCTCGATGAAGCGCTCGAAGAGGCCGCTGTATTTCACCGCCGCATCGCCGAGGGGGCCGGCCGCCGATGCAGCGGCCTTGCCGGTCGCGCGCGACCGCGCGGCCTCCGCTTCCAGTACGCCGTCGTCGCGCGGCAGCACCTCGAGCGGGTAGGAGCCGAGATGGAACGGCCGGTCCTTCGATTTCGGATAAAACAGCATTCCCGTCCCCTCCCCGCCGGGCGCTGGCGCGCACAGACCGGCATGATAATGTGTCCCCGACCAAGCGCGACAGTTCCGTCGCGATAATTGTTGGGGAGTCAACAATATGAAGATCGTCTCATATGAGACAGGGGGCCGCAAGTCGTTCGGCGCGGTAAAGGACGAGGGCATCGTCGACCTGGCCGGAAAGATCGACGGCGTGCTCACGCCGGAAGACCTGCTGATCCCGGAAAAGCTCGCCGAAGCGCAGAAGATCGTCGCGGACGCGCCGGCATCCTGCGCGCTGGCGGACGCCACGCTGCTGGTCCCGGTCGACCGGCCGGGCAAGATCCTCTGTATCGGCGTCAACTACGCCAACCGCAACGCGGAGTACAAGGACGACTCCAATCTCCCCGAATATCCCAGCATGTTCTTCCGGACCCCGGAATCCTTCGTCGGCCACGGCGCGAACATCGTGCGCCCGCCCGAATCCGAGCAGCTCGACTACGAGGGCGAGATCGCCATCGTCATCGGCGCGGAAGGCCGCCGGATCCCGAAGGAAAGCGCGCTCGACCACATCGCCGCTCTGACGATCCTGCAGGAAGGCACGATCCGCGACTGGCTGCGCCATTCGAAGTTCAACGTCACGCAGGGCAAGAATTTCGACCGCACCGCGTCCATCGGGCCCTGGATGGTGACCGCCGACGAGTTCGACCTGACCTCGCCCATGCGCGTGACGACCCGCGTCAACGGCGAGGTGCGCCAGGACGACACGACCGAGAACATCATCTTCGATTTCGCCTACCTGATTTCCTACGTCTCGACCTTCATGACGCTGCGCCGCGGCGACATCATCTCGACCGGCACGCCGACCGGCGCCGGCGCGCGGTTCGACCCGCCGAAATGGCTGGTGCCGGGCGACGTGGTCGAGGTCGAGGTGCCGGGCATCGGGCTGCTCTCGAACGAGGTGGTCGACGAGGAGGTCTGAGAATGGCCGCGACCGACACGGCAGGGATCGAGCCGTTGGAGCTGCTGGAGATGATGCGCCGGCGGCGCTCGTCGCGAACCGGTTTTCTCGAGAACACCGAGGTGCCGGACGAGACGCTCGAGCTGCTGCTCGAGGCGGCCCGCGCCGCACCGTCGGGCGGCAATGCGCAGCCATGGGAGTTCGTCGTCATCCGCGACAAGGACATGCGGATGCGGATCGCGGATCTCTACAAGCAGCAGCTGACCGAGAAGATCGAGCTCGAACGCGCGATCCGCGGCACCACCAGCGTCAGCGGCGTCGGGTGGCGCAATGCGCCGGTCCTCATCCTCGTGCTCGGCGATCCGCGCACATCGCTGTGCTTTCCGCTGCGGACGGCGGAAGACAAGGCGGACTCGCATTTCTACAGCGGGCTCGCCAACGCGACGCTTCAGCTGATGCTCATGGCGGAATCCCTCGGTCTGTCGACGCAGTACGTCAGCGACGCCGCCTCGCCCTATTTCAGCCTGATGCTGAAGCACATGCTGGGCATCCCGAAGGAGCTGCGCGTCTATCACATCGTGCCGGTCGGCTACACGGAGGTGATCGCCACGCCCAAGAGCCGCCGCGCGCTCGACAGCATGGTGCATTACGAACGCTACGATGCGTCCAAGCTGCGGAGCGAGGCCTATCTGGAATCGTTCGCCGCGGAGGACTCGATCCAGGCGAAGGATTACGACCGCGGCGGCAGACGGATCGGTTAGGAAGAGAGAACGAATGGACTACACCACCCTCGGCCGCACCGGCCTGAAGGTCAGCGTCGCGGGCTTCGGCTGCGGCGGCAACAGCAAGGCGGGGCTCGGCACCGGCGCGGGCGACAAGGGCGCGGTCGCGATCCTGCGGGAGGCGATGGACCTCGGCATCAACATGTTCGACACGGCGCGCAGCTACGGCACCGAGGGCGTGCTCGGCAAGGCGATCGCGGACGTACCGCGCGACTCGGTCGTGATCTCGACCAAGCACCTCGCCGGCGGCACGCCGGAGAGCACCGTCGCGGCGCTGGAGAGATCGCTGCGCGAGCTCGGCACCGATTACGTCGATATCTTCATGCTGCACGGCGTCCACCCGCGGCAGTACGACCATGCGCTGGCGGAACTGGTCCCGGCGCTCGAGCGCGAAAAGGAACGCGGCAAGCTGCGCTTTCTCGGCATCACCGAGACGTCGCCCAACGACCACGAGCAGGAAATGCTGAGCCGCGCCGTCCATGACGGCTGCTGGGACGTGATGATGCTGGGCTTCAACCTGATGCACCAGGTCGCGCGCGAGCGCGTCTTCCCGCACACCCTGGCGAACGGCATCGGCACGCTGATGATGTTCACCGTCCGCAACGTGTTCAGCGTGCCGGGACGCCTCGAAGAGACGATGCGCGAGCTCGCCGCCGAGGGGAAGGTTCCGGCCGCGCTGGCAACGGACGACCCGCTTGGCTTTCTGGTGCACGACGGCGGCGCGACAAGCGTGATCGACGCCGCCTACCGCTATGCCCGCCACGAGCCGGGCGCCGACGTGGTGCTGTTCGGCACCGGCAACCCCGACCATCTACGCTCGAACGTCGCCTCGATCCTCAGCCCGCCGCTCCCCGACGCCGACCGCGCGAAGCTCGCCGAGCTGTTCGGGCGCCTTCGGGGCGTCGGGCTGGACGTGCCCGGGCCGAGATAGACAAAGGGGCGCCGCCCCGCCCCCCTTCTAATCCAGGTCGCTCGCGTCGTGGCGTTCGGCGAGCTGCAGTTCCTCCGGCCCCATGACCCGGTTGACGCGGCGGCCGCGCTGGACGGCGGGGCGGTTCTGGATTTCGGTCGCCCAGCGGACGACGTTCTTGTAGCTCTTCACGTCGAGGAACTCGGTCGCCTCGTACTGATCGTTCAGGATGACGTTGCCGTACCAGGGATAGGTCGCCATGTCGGCGATGTTGTAGTCGTCGCCGCACAGGAATTGCCGGTCGGCGAGGTTGCGATCGAGCACGTCGAGCTGGCGCTTCACCTCCATCGTGAAGCGGTCGATCGGGTACTGCAGCTTCTCCGGGGCGTAGTGGTAGAAGTGCCCGAACCCGCCGCCGAGATAGGGTGCGCTGCCCATCTGCCAGAACAGCCACGAATAGCATTCCGCCCGCGCAGACGGGTCTTCGGGCACGAACGCGCCGAACTTCTCGGCGAGATAGAGCAGGATCGCGCCGGATTCGAAGACGCGCGTCGGCGGATCGGTGCTGACGTCGAGCATCGCCGGAATCTTCGAGTTCGGGTTGATCGACACGAAGCCGCTGCCGAACTGCTCGCCGTCGCGGATGCGGATCAGCCAGGCGTCGTACTCCGCGCCCGTGTGGCCGGCCGCCAGCAGCTCCTCGAACATGATCGTGACCTTCACGCCGTTGGGCGTCGCGAGCGAGTAGAGCTGGTGCGGATGCTTGCCGCGCGGCAGCTCCTTGTCGTGCGTTGCGCCGGCGATCGGCCGGTTGAGCTTGGCGTACGGGCCCTGCGCCTCGGACTCCCATTTCCAGACTTTCGGCGGCGTATAGGTATCGGCCATCGTGTTTCCTCGTTTCTGAATGTATGTCCCTCGGCGCGGACTATGGGCCAGCGCGCGTCGTCGTTCAACGGAGGACGCCGACGGCGGATGGACATTGCCGGACGCCGTTCCTAATGTTTGCGGATCGTAGCGGAGGACTCCCGTCATGGACGACACGGCACGGCCATCGAGCAACGGGCTGGCGTTTAAGGGATACGAGCGGCGCATCTCGGCGGAGCCGGATCTGGCGCTCCTGCAGGTCGGCCGCGGCACGCCTGCGGGCGAGTACCACCGGCGCTTCTGGCAGCCGGTCTGCTACCTCTCGGAACTGGGCGACGTGCCGCTTCGCGTCCGCGCGCTGGGCGAGGATCTCGTCGCCTTCCGCGATCTTTCGGGCCGGATCGGCGTCATGCATCTCCATTGCTGCCACCGCAACACGTCGCTCGAATACGGCATCCTCACCGAAGACGGCATCCGCTGCTGCTATCACGGCCGCGTCTTCGACGTCGACGGCACGATCGTCGATATCCCGGGCGATCCGGCTGCCGAGACGCTGAAGGGCGAGGTCAGCCAGGGCGCATACCCCACCCGCGAGTTCGCCGGCGCCGTGTTCGCCTATATGGGCCCGCCCGACCGTATCCCGACCTTCCCGGCGCTCGACCGTTTTTCCGTGCACGGCGCGACGCTGGTGCCGGGCGAGCGTTTCGACTTCGCCTGCAACTGGCTGCAGGTGAAGGAAAACGCGATCGACCCGCTGCATACGCACACGCTGCACGTCATTCCCCAGCTCCGCGGCATGGCGCACTTCGCCGACGAGTTCGAGCACATCCCGCAGATCGTCTGGACGGAGACGCCGGCGGGCGTGATCTATCTCGCCGCGCGCCGCGTCGACGACACCGTCTGGGTGCGCTCGGCCGAGGTCTACGGCAGCAACATCCACGCGATCAGCTCGATCTTCGAAAGCGGCCGCGAGCCGAAGCCCGCCAGCCGGCCGTTCATGACGTTCTGGACGCTGCCCGTCGACGACGACCGCTGCATCACCTTCTATGTCAGCCACGTGTTCGACGACGAGACGATGCCGTTCGAAGAGCGGCGCCGGCTCGAGGTGTTCGGCCAGAAGGGCCTGCGCCCCTATCGCGACCGCCAATGGATCCCGGGCGACCACGACGCGCAGGTCGGCCAGGGGCCGATCAACGTCCATGCGCTGGAGCATCTGGGCTCGCAAGACCAGGGCATCGTCCTGTTCCGGCGCATCGTGCGCGACGGCATCGAGGCGGTCGCCCGAGGCGAGGACCCGAAGGGCTTCTGCCCGCCCGGCGGCAAGATCGCGCCGAGCTTCGCGAACGATCTGGTGGTGCCGGCAAGCGAGATCGGCGGCGACGCCGACGATCCCGCCGCGCTCCGGGCCTTCGCGCGGGAGGTGTCCGAACTCTATCGGCGAGAACCGCCGATGCAGCATCTTCTATAGGGCGCGTTTTACGCGTTCCCCCACACCGCATCCGCGATCTCGACGACCAGCGCCAGCTTGCGCTTCTGGTCGTCCTCGGTGATCGCATTGCCGTGGTGCGTCGAGGAAAAGCCGCATTGCGGGCTGAGGCACAGGTTTTCCAGCGGCACATACGCCGACGCCTCGTCGATGCGGCGCCGGACGGCGTCGGCATCCTCCAACGCGGGCGTCTTGGTGGTGATCAGGCCGAGCACGACCGTCTGGCCGTCGGGAACGTAGCGCAGCGGCTCGAAGCCGCCGGCGCGGTCGCTGTCGAACTCCATGAAGATGCCGTCGACATCGAGCCCGCCGAACACGGTCTCGGCGACCGGCTCGTAACCGCCCTGCGCGACCCAGCTCGACTTGAAATTGCCGCGGCAGGTACGGACGGTCACCGTCATGTCGGCGGAGCGGTCGCGGATGGCGTCGTTCAACACGCTTGTATAGAGCGCCGCGAGGTCGTCCGGATCGTCGCCGCGGTCGCGCATCGAGGCGCGCATCGCCTCATCGCAAAGATAGGCGAAGCTGGTGTCGTCGACCTGCAGGTAGCGGCAGCCGGCGTCGTAGAGCGACTGCACCTCGGCGCGGTAGGCCGCCGTCCAGTCGGCCCAGAACGCGTCCATGTCGGGATACGCGCTCTGCTCGACCGCTTCGCGCCCGGGGCGGAGATGGATCATCGCGGGGCCGGGGATCGTCTGCTTCGCGGTCTCGCGCGTCGTCTTCGCGAGATAACCGAACATGTCGGTGAAGATGCCGTGCGGATGGCCGACCTTGCCGACGATCTTGGCCATCGGCGGCTGCTCGTCGTTGGAGAAGCTCTGCGCGCGCAGCGCCTCCCATGGCTCGACGCCGGCGAACCCCCACAGGAAATCGAGATGCCACCAGTCGCGCCGGAACTCGCCGTCCGTGACGCCGTGGAGCCCGAGCCCTTCCTGCAGCGCGACGGCGTCCGCGACGCAATCGTCCTCGACGGCGCGGACCGCGTCGGCCGATATCTCGCCGGCCTTGCCTCTGGCGCGCGCTTCGGCGAGGCGCGCCGGCCGAAGCAGGCTGCCGACGTGATCGGCGCGGAACGGCGGCTTGGCGCGCGCAGTCATCGCGCCCGCTCCGTCATTCCACGTCCATCACGGCGACGGTGCAGCCGACCGCGAAGATCGGGATCGGGTCGTAGTGCCACAGCTCGCCGGTCGCGCCCTCGGTCGCGCCGGCGACGGCGACGAAGGTGCGGATCTCGAAACCGCCCTGCCCGCCCTGCCGGTAGGTGTCCTCGTCGGTATAGGAAATCAGCTCGTCGCGCCGGTTATTGACGAACCGGTCGAGGAATTCGCGGTCCCATTCCTCGTTGATACGGCCCGAGTCGGGCGTCGCCGGCCAGTGCGAGATGCCGCCGGTGCCGACGATGGCGATCTTTTCCGGCACGGAATCGCAGGCCCGGCGCAGCGCGCGGCCGAACTCGTAGACCCGCTTCATCGGCGCGAGCGGCGGTCCCTGGCAGTTGATGTTCACCGGGATGATCGGCATGTCGTTGTCGGGGCTGAGGAAATGCAGCGGCACCATGATGCCGTGGTCGAACTTCCATTCCTCGGCATAGGCGACGTCGACGTCTTCCATCATGCGTTCGATCAGCCGCTTCGACAGGTCGGGCGCGCCGGGGATCGTCCGCGGCGGGATGCCGAGCCAGTCCGGATCCTCGATCGGCCCGAAATAGCTGTCGCCCATACCGACGCAGAAGGCCGGCATGTTGTTCATGAAGAAGTTGGCGAAATGCTCGGCCGCGATTACCACCAGCGCGTCGGCGCCGGACGCCTCGATGGCGTCCTTCATCCGCGCAAAATGGGCGTAGAGCGCGTCGCGCTGCGCCGGGTCGGCGCGGTCGGCGCGCCCCGTGATGCCGGGCGCGTGGCTGCAGGCGCCGGCAAAGACCATCGTCATCGGGCGTCTCCCCCGTCTGTATCCGTTTCCGTGTCCCGAACCAGCGCGTAGACGCCGGCGCGCACCGGGCCATGCTCGGCGCGCCCGTCGCGCATCGCCTGCATGTAATCGTCCCACGCATAACCCTTCATCGACGCGAAATGCATCAGCAGCTGGCCGTTGACGCCGAGGACGTAGAGAAGGCCGATATCCGGCTTGCGGATGGCCTCGAGCTCCTCGCCGGTCAACTCGTAGTCGGCCAGAACCGACTCCTCGTCCTCGCCGAAACGTTCGCGGATGCCGGGATCGCGGTTGAGCTGGTACAGCAACTTCTGGACGTAGTAGAGGCTCATGTCATGCTCCCAGCAGGCGGGCGGCGTTCTCGTGCAGGATCGCCTGCCGGTCGGCGTCCGTAATGGCGGCGTCGCGGATCGCGGCGAGCGTCCAGTCGGTCGAGAAAATCGGGCAGTCGGTGCCCACGACGATCTTGTCGGCGCCGAAGACGGCGACCGCGATCTCCAGCGCGCGCGGGCCGAGCGACGAGCAATCGACATGGAGGCGCGAGCTGCGGGCGCGCTTCATCGGCCGGTCGCCGTCGATGCCGCGCGTCTCGGCGACATGCTCCATCCGCTCGATCACCATCGGCAGCGAGCCGCCGAGATTGGCCATGTGGACCGTGACGTTCGGGTAGTCGTTCAGGAAATCCGAGAACAGCAGCGTCGCGGTCGCCTGCGCCACATTCGCCTGAACGCCGAGCGCCTGGCGTGCGAAGACGGTGTCCGGGAACGGCGGCGTCGGGGCAGCGCCCGGCGGCGGCACCTCGTCGGGCCGACGGCCCGGATGGACGAAGAAATGGAGCCCGATCTCGTTGCCGGCCTCGAATACGGGCCGCAGCTTCTCGGCCTCGGCGATGGAGACGAAGGCGTTGTTCGGCAGGATCGCGCCGGCGAGTCCGAGGCCGCCGTCCGGCCCGCAGCAACGGCGCAGCTCGGCCACCGCTTTCGGCATATCGGCGAACGGCAGCGCGGCGAGCCCGGCGAACCGGTCGGGATGCGCCTTCGACAGCGCCGCCGCCTCGTCGTTGAACAGCGACAGCAGCGGAAGCGACTCGTCCGCCGGCAGGCTGTCGAGCCCGAACAGGCCGGGGAACGACAGAAGCTGACGGTCGACGCCGCGCGCGTCCATGAAGGCGATGCGCGCGCCCATGTCCATGTAGTCGGACCCGAAGGCGAGGTGCTCGATCGGCAGATGGATCCGTTCCGTCCCGTCCGGCATCGCCTCGATCCACGGCGGCGCGGTGCGCTTGCGCAACTTGGCCGCCATCGCTTCCGGCACGAAATGGGTGTGCATGTCGATCGTCATTCGTCTCCCCCGTCCGGTCGTGCCCGGGCATCTACTTTCGGGCCCGGCCTTGCCCCCGGCGACCCTGTCCCCCCATTATCCGCCATCGCGAACACGCAACCAAGGCAAAGGGAGGAAATCATGGCAGACACCGCAACGATGCTGGGCAAGGAACTCTACGTGGTCTTCACGCGGCCGGTCGGCGACCCGGCGGAAATCGCCAGGATGCTGCCGCAGCATCTCGACCGGCAGGTCGAGCTGGAGAAGAAGGGCATCATGTTCGGCGCCGGCCCGATGTTCGAGAAGGGCGGCGAGCGGCCGGCGTTCGGGATGATCGTCATCCGCGCCAATTCGTTCGAGGAAGCCGATGCCATCGCCGCCGAGGATCCCTTCCACAAGGCCGGCCTCCGCGAATACGAAATCCACAAATGGGTGATGAACGAGGGCAGCTTCACGGTCACGATCAACTATTCGGACCAGACGGCGCAGGTGGTCTAGATGCCGGGCAGCCCGCGCTACGTCCTCGTCCGGCGCGACCGGCCGGGCCGCGCGGCGGAACGCGCCCGCCTGCAGCCCGAACACGCCGCCTATCAGGAACGCTTCCTTCCGCTGATCGTCTACGGCGGGGGATTGGTGGGCGACCCGGTCGATACCGGCAGTACGGTCGATATCCGGGATGTCATCGGAAACGTGCTTGTCTTCGAG
>JAYPTI010000037.1:0-21753 GCA_038133505.1 Alphaproteobacteria bacterium | reverse complement strand
GTCGTCGCGGTGCGGTTGCTCCCGGGATTGGCCGGCATGATCAGGCTCTCGAACCCGCCCCAGCTCGCGCCCATGGCGTAGAGCTTCATGCCGTCGAGCATCGCCTCGATGCGGTCCTCCGGGAAGCCTTCCTTGAGCACGAACGAGAACAGCCCGCTCGCGCCGGTGAAGTCGCGCTTCCATAGCTCGTGGCCGGGGAATTCAGGCAGCGCCGGGTGGAGGACGCGGTCGACTTCGGGCCGCTTCTGGAGCCATTTGGCAAGCGTGATGCCGGTCGCCATGTGGCGTTCCATCCGAACCTTGATGGTCCGCAGGCCGCGTAGCGCGAGATAGACGTCGTCGGGGCCGGAATTGCAGCCCAGCGCCGATGCGGACTGGCGCACGATGGGCCACTGCTCCTCGGTGGTGGTGATCAGGCCCATCATCACGTCGGAATGGCCGACGATGTACTTGGTCGCCGCCATGGCGCAGACGTCGACGCCGTGCTCGAACGGCTTGTAGAAAATCCCGGCGGACCATGTGTCGTCCATGATGACGACGCAGCCGCGCTTGTGCGCTTCGGCGGCGATGGCATCGATATCCTGCATCTCGAAGGTCTGCGAGCCCGGCGCCTCGACATAGACGATCTTCGTATTGTCCTGGATCAAGTCCTTGATGCCCGCGCCGATGGCGGGATCGTAGTAGGTCGTCGTCACCCCGAAGCGGCCGATGATGTTGTCGCAGAAGTTCCGCGCCGGCCCGTAGACGCAATCGACCATCAGCACATGATCGCCCTGCTTGAGGTAGGCGAGCATGGCGGCATTGATGGCGGCGAGGCCGGACGAGACGGCGACCGATCGGTAGCCGCCGCTGATTGCCGCGTAGGCCTCTTCGAGCGCCTCGTGCGTCGGCGTGCCATGGCGGCCGTAGGTGTAGACGCCCGGCTCCCACCGGTTGTCTCTGCGGCGCTTCATCTCCGCGACGGAGCCCCACGCGATGGTGGAGGCATGATAGACGGGCGGGTTGATGATGCCGTGGTTCGCCTCGGGGTCGCGCCCCTCGTGGACGATCTTTGTGTCTTCTTTCACGTCGGTACTCGGATTTGGAAAAAGGGAAGGGCTGACAATACTCGGGGGGTGCTCAGGTTTCCACCGGCGTATCGGTCCGGGTTCCCCAGTCGGTCCACGAGCCGTCGTAGATCGCGACGTCGTCCTTGCCGATCAGGTGCATGCCGAGGGCGAGGACGCAGGCGGTGACGCCGGAGCCGCAGCTCGTGACGACCGGCCGCGACAGGTCGAGGCCCGAGGCGGCGAACGCGGCCTCGAGGTCGGCTTTCGGCTTCACGGTTCTGGTCTCGGGGTCGATGAGCTGTGCGAACGGCAGGTTCAGGCTGCCGGGGATATGGCCGGACCGGCATTCGGGCCGCGGCTCCGGCTCGGTGCCGGCGAAACGGCCGGCGGCGCGGGCATCCAGCACCTGTTCCGCCTTGCTGTCGATATTGGCGAGGATCTGGGCGGCGTTGCGGACGGCGTCGGCGTCGAACCGCGCCTTGTACGAGGTCTCGGGGATCGGGCGCGCGTCCGTTTCGGTCGGAAACCCGTCCGCCTTCCACTTGATGAGTCCGCCGTCGAGCAGCGAGACCTTCTCGTGGCCGAACGCGCGAAGGCACCACCAGACGCGCGGCGACGTCATCATCGCGACGTTGTCGTAGACCACTACGTGATGGTCGTTCGAGATGCCGAGCGCCTTCATGTGCGCCTCGAAGGTCGGCTCGTCGGGGACCATGTGCGGCAGCGGGTCGTCGGGATCGGCGATGGCGTCGAGATCCCAGAACACGGCGCCCGGAATATGGCCCTCGTTGAAGTCCTCGATCCCCTTCCGGCCGACGGTCGGCAGGTGCCAGGTCGCGTCGACGATGCGGACGGCCGGATCGCCGAGCCGGTCGGACAGCCAGGCGGTATCGACGAGGGTGGGGACGCTATCGGTCATCTTCTCTTCTCCCGTTTTATTTTCCCGCGTGCTTACTTATCGAAGCGGGCGCGCAGGCGTTCGCGGTTGATCTCCAGCCATTGCAGCGCGGCGATGGCCTGCAGATGCTTGATCGTGCCGTCATGCATCAAGGCGCGCGCCTCCTCGAAGCCGTGCACCGACACGCGGATATCCTCTTGTTCGTGGTCGAGACCGTGCACGCCGCCGGCGCCCGACGCGTCGACGATGGCGCACCAGATGGAGACGATCTCGGAGACGATACAGGAACTCGACAGCGCTTCGCAGACGAAATGCAGGCTCGATGCCGAAAGACCGGCCTCCTCGAACAGCTCGCGGTAGGCGACTTCTTCTTCGGTTTCGCCGGGATCCTTGACGCCCGCGACGATCTCCATCTGCCAGGGCGGAAGCCCCGCCTGCATCGCGCCGATACGAAACTGCTCGACCAGCACGACCTCGTCGCGGACGGGATCGTAGGGCAGGACACAAACCGCGATGCCGCGGTCCAGCACCTCGCGCGAGATTTCGTCCGACCAGCCGCCGCCGAACAGCCGGTGCTTCGACCGGTACTCGTAGAGGCGCGAATAGCCGCCGTAGGCCTCGATCTTCTCGATAATCTCGATGTCGTCGGAATTCATGTCCGGAGACTAACCAATTCGCTGCGGCGGGACGATAGGCAACGAAAAACCCCCGCCGCACGATCCGTGGGCGGGGGTCTAAGGGTTTTCTATGTCGTGCCGGTCAGGCGTCGACGGTCCACATCTGCGCGTCCGGGTAGCGCGATCCGGCGGTGAAGTCCGGCGGGATGGAGTCCGCGAGCTTGTCGAGGTCGGCGGGGGTGAGTTCCACGTCGCAGGCCGCGATGTTGAGGTTCAGATGGTCGAGCCGCTTCGAGCCCGGGATCGGGATCACGTTCTCGCCCTGCGCGAGGCACCAGGCGAGCGCGATCTGCGCCGGCGTGCAGCCCTTGTCCTTGGCCAGCGCCTCGATCGGCGCGACGATGGCGGCATTGTGCTTCAGGTTGTCGCCTTGGAAGCGCGGATGCTCGCGGCGGCGGTCGTTCTCCGGCATGTCGCCGTCGGACTTGATCGCGCCGGTCAGCATGCCGCGGCCGAGCGGCGAGTAGGCGACGTAGGAAACGTCGAGCTCGCGGCAGACGGGCAGGTGATCGGTCAGCGCGAACTGCGTCCACAGCGAGAGCTCGCTCTGCACCGCCGAGATCGGATGCACGGCGTGCGCCTTCCGCAGCGTCTCGGAGGAGCATTCGGACAGGCCGAGATACTTCACCTTGCCGGCGTCGATCAGCTCCTTCATCGCGCCGACGGTCTCCTCGATCGGTACCTGCTGGTCGACGCGGTGCTGAAAGTAGAGATCGATCACGTCGATGCCGAGGCGCTGCAGGCTCTTGTCGCAGGCTTCCTTGACGTATTCGGGCCGGCCGTCGGCGCCGCGCTCGGGGTCGCGCGCGTAGATGTTGCCGAACTTGGTCGCGATGAACGCGTCGTCGCGGCGTCCGGCGATGGCTTTCGCAATGAGTTCCTCGTTCTTGCCGCCGCCGTAGGCGTCCGACGTGTCGATGAAGTTCATGCCGGCGTCGAGCGCGGCCTGGATCGTCGCGATGGATTCCGCGTCGTCCGCCTTGCCGTAGATACCGGTCATCGTCATGCAGCCGAGGCCGATTTCCGATACCTGGACGTCGCTGTTACCGAGCCTGCGTGTCCTCATAAGTACCTCCCAACGTTGTTGGACAAGTTATGGCGCACGGTCCGCCGGGGGGCAACAGCCGATCGTGAGAGCAACCGGCGGCGGCGAGCGGGTATAGTGGCGCAGCTGAAATCGAGGGCATGCAATGACCGTCAAATCCCAGAAGATCCATTTCGAGGGCGCGCAGGGCGACCTGCTGGCGGCCCGGCTCGACAGCGGTCCCGGCAATCCGAAGGCCTATGCGCTGTTCGCGCATTGCTTCACTTGTTCGAAGGATATTTTCGCCGCGGCCCGGATCGCCGAAGCGCTCGCCCAACGCGGCATCGCCGTCCTCCGGTTCGATTTCACCGGCATCGGCGCGAGCGACGGCGACTTCGCGAACACCAATTTCTCGTCAAACGAGGAGGATCTCGTGGCGGCGGCCAACTGGCTGTGCGAGGAGCGCGCGGCGCCGGCGCTGTTGATCGGCCACAGTCTCGGCGGCGCGGCGGTGCTCGCGGCGGCGGGCGAGATCGAGGAAGCGCGCGCCGTCGCGACCATCGGCGCACCCGCCGATCCCGACCATGTCAGCCACCTGTTCGCCTGCGACATCGATACGATCGAGGCGGAGGGAGAAGCGGAGGTCCAACTGGCCGGACGGCCGTTCACCATCCGCAAGCAGTTCCTCGAGGACATCGAGGGCCACCGCCTGTCCGACCGGATCGCGGAACTCCGCAAGGCGCTGCTCGTCTTCCACGCGCCGCGCGACGACTACGTGGGCATCGACAATGCCGGCAAGATTTTCGCGGCGGCGAAGCACCCGAAAAGCTTCGTGTCGCTCGACGGCGCCGATCATCTGCTGACGCGAAAGGACGATGCGGTCTACGTCGCCGACGTGCTCGCCGCCTGGGCGTCGCGCTATATCGGCGCGGCTAAAACGAGCGATGCGAAGGAGGGCGAGGCGGATGTCGTCACCGTCGCGGAGAACGGCATCGGCAAATTCGGCCAGGACATCACCGTCGGCAGGCACCTGCTGCATGCCAACGAGCCGCCGGACGTCGGCGGCGGCAACACGGGGCCGACGCCGTATCAGCTCCTGTCGGCGGCGCTCGGCGCCTGCACGACGATGACGCTGAGGCTGTATGCCGACCGGAAGAACCTGCCGCTGAAACGCGTCTCGGTGGACGTCAGCCACGACAAGATCCACGCGCCCGACTGCGAGAGCTGCGAGACCGCGAACGGCAAGGTCGACAGCTTCCGCCGCGTGCTCACGCTCGACGGCGACATCGATGCGGAGACGCGCCGGCGCCTGGTCGAAATCGCCGACAAGTGCCCGGTCCACCGGACGCTGCATTCGGAGGTGGAGGTGGTGACGGAACTCCGCGACGGCGGCGGATGAGCTACCAGTACCGTCCCGACGTGCCGATAACGGCGTTGGCGAGCCCGATCCACAGATTGACCGTCACCAGGATGCGGATCTGGTTCAGCTTCGCGCCCGCCGTCGGGATATCGTTCGCCGCAAGGGCGGCGCGGAAGCGCTTGTAGGGTGCGAACCAGAGATGCAGGAACACCGCGATCATCACCCAGCCGAGCCCGTGCATGATGTGGCCGTGCATCGGCAGGCCGGCGAACCCGCCCCAGACGCCGAAGATCATCCAGTAGCCGGTCGCAGGCAGCACGATCACCGCCGTCCACACCCACGGGAAGAACTTCCCGAAGACGCGGCCCCACAGCGGCGCGCGCACCGGCGGCTCCAGCTCTCCCGCGGCGAGCCGAAGCACCATGATGGCGAAGAACATGCCGCCGACCCAGACGAGGGCGGCCAGAAGATGCAGGGAAATCGCGACGGAGATCATAGGGCGCTCGCTTGATCGGCAGGTGGGCAGGGTCTAGGGTCCGCGCAATCATACGCGCACCACGCAGGAAGTTCACTTCATGAAGTTTACCGGCACCGACAACTACGTCGCGACCGACGACCTGATGACCGCCGTCAACGCCGCGATCACCCTGCAACGGCCGCTTCTCGTGAAGGGCGAGCCCGGCACCGGCAAGACGCTGCTGGCGATGGAAGTCGCGGACTCCCTCGGCATGCCGTTCTACGAATGGCACATCAAGTCGACGACCAAGGCCAATCACGGGCTGTACGAATACGACGCGGTTTCGCGCCTGCGAGACTCACAGCTCGGCGACGACCGGGTCCACGACATCAACAACTACATCAAGCGCGGCATGCTGTGGGAGGCGTTCGCCTCCGAGAAGCAGGCGGTGCTGCTGATCGACGAGATCGACAAGGCCGACATCGAGTTCCCGAACGACCTGCTGCGCGAGCTCGACCGCATGGAATTCTACGTCTACGAGACGCAGGAGACCGTGAAGGCCACCAACCGGCCGGTAGTGATCATCACGTCCAACAACGAGAAGGAGCTGCCCGACGCGTTCCTGCGCCGCTGCTTCTTCCACTACATCCGCTTCCCGGACGAGGACACGATGGCGAAGATCGTCGAGGTGCATTTTCCGGACATCAAGAAGCGGCTCCTCAAGGAGGCGATGGAGGTCTTCTTCCAGGTCCGCGACGTGAACGGCATCAAGAAGAAGCCGTCGACGTCGGAACTGCTCGACTGGATCAAGCTGCTGCTGGCAGAAGACATCGATCCGGAAGCGCTGCGCGAGGATTCGACCAAGGCGATCCCCAAGCTCTACGGCGCGTTGCTGAAGAACGAGCAGGACGTCCACATGTTCGAGCGCATCGCCTTCATGTCCAGGCGCCAGGACGCGTAATTCCGCGTGTTCGTCGATTTCTTCTATCAGCTGCGCGACGCGCGGATCCCGGTCACGATCCGGGAGTTCCTGACGTTCCTCGAAGCGCTCGACAAGGGCGTCTCGCAGGGCAGCATCGACGAGTTCTACTATCTCAGCCGCGCCTCGCTGGTGAAGGACGAGCGTTTCTTCGACACTTTCGACCTCGTCTTCGAGAATTTCTTCAAGGGCGCGATGCACAAGACCGCGGGCCTGATCGAGCAGTACCTGCCCGAGGAATGGCTGCGCGGCGTCGCGCGCGAGATCTTCACCGAGGAGGAAATCGAGCAGATGAGCCTTGAGGAGCTGATGGACGAGCTCGCGAAGCGTCTGCAGGAGCAGGACAGCGCCCATCACGGCGGCTCCAAGTGGATCGGGACGGGCGGCACGTCGCCGTTCGGCAATGCCGGCCAGAACCCGGCCGGCTTCCGGATGGGCGGCGAGGGCGGCGGCAAGAGCGCGACCAAGATGTGGCAGAAGCGCGAATTTCGAGGCCTCAAGGGCGAGACCGAGCTCGGCACGCGCAACATGAAGGTCGCGCTCCGGAAGCTCCGGAAGTTCATCCGCGAGGGCGCCGAGGACGAGTTCGATCTCCTCGAGACCATCAAGTCGACCGCCGATCACGCCGGCATGCTTGACATCAAGATGAGGGCCGAGCGAAAGAACAAGGTGAAGGTGCTGACGCTGTTCGACATCGGCGGCTCGATGGACAGCTTCATCCGCCTGTCGGAGGAGCTGTTCTCGGCGACGCGGACCGAGTTCAAGCATCTCGAATATTTCTACTTCCACAACTTCCTGTACGAGCGCGTCTGGCGGCAGAACCGGCGGGGCTACAGCGAATGGACGCCGACGTGGGAGGTGATGAACACCTATTCTTCGGACTGGAAGGTGATCTTCGTCGGGGACGCGACGATGAGCCCGTTCGAGATCACCGAGGTCGGCGGCTCGATCGAGCACTGGAACGAGGAGCCCGGCGAGCTGTGGCTCCGCCGTTTCCTCGCCAAGTTCCCCGATGCGGTGTGGCTGAACCCGGTACCGTCGCAGCGCTGGATGCAGACGCCCAGCGTGCGCATGACCTACCAGCTCATGGAAGGCCGCATGTTCCCGCTTACCATCGACGGGCTGGACGGCGCGATGCGGCTGTTGCGGCAGGGCCGTCAGGCGATGGCGCATCTCTAATCGCTGGCGGGGGCCTTCGCGGTTCCCTATATTTCGCTTATGAGGATTTTCCGGGACAACTGCCGGGCCGTGGCGCTGGTCGCGGCCATATTCATGGCGCTCGGCGGCGGTATTGCCGAGGCGGCGATTGCGCTGCACGGGCCCAATCCTCAGTTTCCGCTCTGCGGGCCGCAGCGAACGGAATTTCCCACGCCGCCCGCAGACCGGGCGACGATCTCGGATCACTGCGATATCTGTCCCCTGACGGGGACGGGGCCCGCGATCGAAGTCCCTCCGTACGAGGCGATTCCGGACTGGACGTTCGTCATCGAACGGTCGGGGCCGGTCGTTGCGGAGCGGTCCGTTGCGCGGCCCGAACTCCGCCCGATCGTCGGCAGGGGACCGCCGCTCCGGAACTGAACGGCACAATCGAACCGGCATCCGCCGGTACCCTTCAGTTCAGGAGATAGAAAATGATCAGATCTATGCTCGGCGGCATGGCCGCCTTCATGCTCGTTGTCGGCAGCGCCGACGTTTCCCGTGCCGACGACCACGGGATGAAAAAACACGACAGCCACGAAATGCACGGCATGTCGAAATCCGTCAAAGTCGAAAGCGCCTGGGCGCGCGCCTCGGCGGGCAAGGCCCGCAACGGCGGCGCCTATGTGTCGATAGAAAACGAAGGCCGCGCGGCCGACCGCCTTGTCGGGGCCAAATCGGACATCGCGAAACGGACCGAAATCCATACCCATCTCGAAGAAAACGGCGTCATGAAAATGCGCCGGGTCGACGGGATCGATTTGCCTGTGGGGGGGGAGATCAAGATGCGGCCCGGCGGTTACCACGTCATGTTCATGGGGCTTAACAAGCCTTTGAAAGAAGGGGGAATATTCCCCGTGACACTGGTGTTCGAAAAGGCCGGCGAAGTGACCGTCGAGGTCAGCGTGAAAGGCGTGGGCGCGATGATGGGCGGCGGCGGCCATGGGGCGCATGGCGACGGCATGAAGGAAAAGGGCGGCGAAATGAAGGAAGGCATGGGCGGGCGTAAACATTAGGTTCGGCCCTCAGCGTCCAAAGCGGGGAGCGCCGCCGGCGTTCCCCGTTTCTTTTTAGCTACCCGGTTTGCCGGGATTCTCATGCCCGCAGGACGGGCATTTCCGCAAGCTCGCGTCGCCGTAATACTCCTCGAAGACCGGCGGCAGGTCGTCGACGATGCTTTCGAGCTGCACTTCGCGCCGGTGCACTTTCGTATCGCACTTCTCGCAATACCATTCGAACGCATCGAGTTCGCCGGGCTGGCGGATGCGCTCGATCACGAGCCCCACCGTATCGGCGCCGCGCTGCGGCGAATGGCGGACATGCGCCGGCAGCATCAGGATTTCGCCTTCCTTGATCGGGACGTCCTTCGGCTTGCCGTCCTCGATGATCCGGAGATTCATGTTGCCGCGCAGCTGGTAGAAGAACTCGTCGCCCGGGTCGTCGTGATAGTCGGTCCGGACGTTCGGCCCGCCGACGACGGTCACCATGAATTCGCCGTCTTCCCATATCTGCGCGTTGCCGACCGGCGGTTTCAGCACGTCTGCGTGATCGTCGATCCATTTCATCAGGTTGAGCGGAATGGGCGTGGTCATGACGGTTTCCTCGTTCGAATTAATCGTCTTCGTCGCAGAGCGCGGTGCATTCTATCTCGATATCGAACTCCCAGGGCCAGGAACCGACTGTGACGAATGTTCGCGCCGGCGGGTCCTTCGGGAAGAACTTGGCGTACTCGTCGTTGACCGTGTCGTAGTAGGCGGCGTTGGCGATGTAGATGTTGGCCTTGACCACCCGGTCGAGCGACGAACCGGCCGCCTTCAGCGTCCGCTGCACGTTCTGCAGGCTGAGCCGCGTCTGGCGGCGGATGTCGCCGCTGACGACCTTGCCGGTCTTGGGATCGACCGGCGGCAGGCCGGAGACGAACACGAAGCCGTTCGCCTTTACTGCGGGCGACAGCGGCACCTTTGCCTTCTTCAGCGCCTCGGACATTCCCTTGACGTAGATGCATTCCTTCTTGCCGCGCGGCATGGCGGGTCTCCCTTTTCAGTAACGGGCGAAATAGAAATCGTCGGGCAGGGCGTCTAGGGCGGCGTCGATCGTTCGGCCGGTCGCGATCAGCGCGTCGGACCTGCCGTCGCGAAGAAGGTAGGCGCCGCGGACGTCGCGGAAGACGCGATAGCTGGCATAGGGCTGATTGCCCCGGTCGCCGGAATAGAGGGCGAAATATTCGATACCGTCGCGCTCGACGCGTTCGCATCGGTACCAGCGACGGAGCATGCGGATCTTGTCCTGAAGCGCCTCGTTCTTCGCGGCGTCGGCGGCCGTGAATTTCCGAAGATCGAGGGTGATGAGATTTCCCGACATCCGCGAAGGATAGGCGGGGGAAGGGTCGATGGCCAGTGCACAAAAGAAAACGGCGCCCCGAAGGACGCCGTTTTCGCGCTAGGACAGTGTCGATATCAGCTGCGGCGGCGCCGGGCGAAACCGAGGGCGGCCAGGCCGAAGCCGAAGACGAGCGCCATGCCGGGCTCGGGCGTCTGGACGGTCGTCGTCGTGCCGAAGAAGTCGAGCTGAAGGTCGGTCTGGTTGACCGACGTCGTGATGTCGATCTGGATGAACTCGAGCGAGGTGAAGTCCGCACCCGACCCGGTGAATACCGAGAAGTTCGCGAACTCGAAGATGAACGGGGTGCTCGAGGTGACCAGCGTCGGCGACGTCTGTGTCAGGATGGACGAGCCGGACGCGTCGCCGACGGTGATGCTCACCGCGGTCGCGAAATCGCTCTGAATGACGCGTATGTCGAAGGCGTTCTGCGCGCCGCTCACCGTCACGTCGACGCCGCCGAGGCCGAGGGTGCCGCCGATGCCTCCATACAGGATGGTCGAGGTCGACGTGCTGTCTGCGTTCGACAGGGTCATGAGGCTGTTGGAGCCGTCGTTGAAGCTCAGCGAGGCCGCGGTCGTGCCGCCGGTCTGCAGAACGGTGACAATACGGTCCGTTCCGATGATGTTTGCCGCGTCGCTGACCGTGCCGGAGGTCGCGATCGCATCGCCGCCGAAATCGGTAACCGACTGCGTCGTGTTGAACGTGTCGATCGTCAACGCCTGCGCGGAGCCGAAGCTCAGCGTCGTGACGGCGAGTGCTGCGAGGTACTTACGAAACATTTTCTTGTCCTTTAGCGCAACCTGCTCCGCGTCGCCTGCGAATCCACTGTTTCAACAAGCAATTTTTATGCCATGCAAAATTTATTCATAATAACAATAAGTTAGTCTCATTTCGGAATTCGGGGTGTCGAAAAACCGTAAAATTGTCCGACGTTTTTTTGTCCGTAATCCGCCGAGAACGGGGGTGATTGTCCGCTTTCTTGTCGTTTTTTGTTTATTTTACAATGACTTGTTGAATTGCGCGTCGCTGCCGTGAAACCGTAAAAAATCCCGACGAAATTGTGGGCGCGGCTCACGGCGCCGTGACGCCGATTCGGACGGCACGGCAACCGTGTGACCGGCGCGGGAAAGGCGCATTTACCGCCCGTTAAACGAGGCGTCCGATCCTGATGTCAAGAACCTGTCGTCGAAACCGCTCAGGGCCGCCGTTGCCGCCGCGTCGATCGCGCTGCTCGGCGGTTGTTAAAGCACCGCCCTGGTGCCGCTGACGGCCTATGCGCTCGACGGCCTGTCCTACGCGTCGTCGGGCAAGGGCCTGACCGACCACGCGATTTCCGCCGCCACCCACAAGGATTGCGCGCTGTTCCGCATGGTTCAGGGGTCCCGCATCTGCGATACGGGACCGTCCGTCGAGGTCGCGCCGGCGCTGGCGATGGCGAATACGCAGGGCGTGAGCGAGGCCGATGCCGTGGCGCTCCGCGAACTGCTGGCCCGGGCGCCCGACATGATGGCGCCGGCGGCGGGCGGCGAGACCGAGAAGCGTCCCGCCCTGCCGTACGGCGCCTCGAAAAACCCCAAGTCTCTGCCGTTCAACTGATCCCGGATACCCGGCGATCCTGAAGCCCGTCTGGGCGGTTTGCCGAACGAAAAACGGGAACCCGATCTTGCGACCGGGTCCCCGCTTCGAATTGGCTCCTCGGGAGGGACTCGAACCCCCGACCCAGCGGTTAACAGCCGCTTGCTCTACCAACTGAGCTACCGAGGATCAGTAAGGGAGGGGCATATAACATCCGCCGTGATGCGTTTCCAGCCCCAAAACCGAATTTGCGCGCGACGGATTGAACTTTCGTTAACCGCGTTCGGCCATGTGCGCCGCGGCGGCTGCAACGAGCTCGCTGGCGTCATCGGGCGTGACGTCGTGGAACCAGTTGTTGCCGGGCGCGAGCCGCACGTTCGGGCCTTTCTCGCAGAGACCGAGGCAGCGGATCGTCTGGACCTCGCAGTCGAAGCCGCTCGCGCCGACCGCGTCGCGGATCGCCGCTTCCAGCGCCGCGCCGCCGCGCGGCCCGCAGGACGGAGAGATCGCATTCTCGCCGCGGTCGTTGACGCAGACGGTGAGGCGGGGCGTGCCCGACGCGTTGTCGGGCAGGGGCCGCAGGACGGGTTTCACGAAGGTCGGGTTCCGGTTGCGCGCGCCGTCGTTACTCGGCGGCGGCGGTCTGCGGCTGGCGCAGGTCGCCCTTGACGCATTCGTTCCAGAAATTGCCCCAGTGCGACAGGTACTCGTCGATGCACCAGAGCATCTGGTCCTGCAACTCGCGCGTCGTGCAGTATTCGAGCACGGTCTTGAGCGCGGTCTCGGAGTGTTCCTCGTCGCCTTCGATATGGACGATCCAGCTTTCCTGGTCCTCGTCCATGACGCCGAAATGCTCGCGGAGGCCGTCCGAGATCATGCGGCACATCTCCGGCGCATGGCTTTCGGAGGCGACGCCCGAATTGCCGAGCGCGATCGTCACCGGCATCTCCTGCGCGACCTTGAAGCGGTAGGCGGTCATGTTCTTCACGGCCTCGGGAACCGGATGCGCCTCGACCTCGGCCTCCCTCAGGCCAGTGAACCGCGTCGCGAACTGCATCGCGAGATAGTCGTGGCCCGCCGAGCCGCAGCGCAGCTCCGTATCCTCGTCGATCAGCGTATCCATGATGCGCCGGCGGATCGTCCGGTCGTCGCAGCGCGAATGGATGGTCGAGATCACCTGCGGCGTCCACTTGGTGAAGTGATAGAACAGCACCGCCAGATAGCCGATCTGTTCCCTCGTCGCCGTGCCGTCGGCGATGGTTTTCACCATCTGGTAGTCCGAGTGCCGCTTGCCCTCGAAACGGCTCTCCATTTCCTTCAGAAATTCTTCCCGGCTGCGCGCTTCGGCCATGTCCCGTACTCCGCCTGATGTGACCCTGGTCCGTGTTCAATAGCATGCGAACCATTTGGGGGAAACATCGCGCGCGAGTGCTATAGTCGGGGAAACGACCGGGAGGAAAACCGATGGACGGAAACCTGAACGCCGACACGATTGCGAGCCTGCGTGATGCGGGCAGTCTCGAAGCGCTCTACGGCGCGCTCGATCCGTTCGACATGACGCCGGGATGGATCGACCGAGAGCGGCCGATCCTGTCGCCGGAGCCCAAGAGCCCGTTCAAGCCGATGCACTGGCGCTACGATGCCTGCAAGGCGGCGCTCGACGCGGCGGGCCGGCTTATCAACACCGAGCTTGCGGAACGCCGCAACCTGATCCTCCGCAATCCGGTCGAGGGCAACGACATCGCCACGACGAAGACGCTGGTCAACGCCTACCAGATGATCCTGCCGGGCGAGCAGGCGCGGACGCACCGCCACGCGCCACACGCGCTCCGCGTGATCATCGAGAGCGAAGGGGCGTTTTCCGTCGTCGATGGCGAGAAGCACCCAATGGAGACGGGGGATATCGTCCTCACGCCGGGATGGTCGTGGCACGGCCACGGTCACGACGGCGACCGGCCGGCCTACTGGCTCGACGGGCTCGATGTCCCGCTGACGCATCTGCTGGAGCCGATGTTCGTCGAGGATCACCCCGACGGCTTCGCGCCCGTCGAACGCGTCACGCCCGACTCGCCCTACCGCTTCACCTGGGAAAGCCTGCTGAAGCGGACGGAAGCGGCGGAAGCCGACCCGGAGGGCCTTTTCGGCAAGCGGATCCGGCTCGAAGCGGACGAGATGCCGACGATCGGCATCTATGTCGAGCGGCTCGAAGCCGGTCAGAAGACGCGGAAGTTCCGGCATACGGCCAATCTCGTCTACAGCCCGATGATGGGCAGCGGCACGACCCGGGTCGGCGATACGACGATTTCGTGGGGCAGGGGCGACACGTTCTGCGCCCCGACGTGGAACTGGATCGAGCACGAGGCGGCGGAGGATACGATCCTGTTCTCGATGACCGACGAGTTCCTGATGCGCTTCGCGAACTATTACCGGTTCGAAGCGGCCGCCTGAGCGGGACCGTCCAGCCAAAAGAAAATGGCCCGCCCTCCGGCGTGGAGAGCGGGCCGTCTTGCAATTCGGGCCTGGCCTATTCGGCCGCTTGCTGCCCGCCTTCGATGTGAATGGTCCGCTGCGGGAACGGGATCGTGATGCCCGCCTCGTCACAGGCTTCCATCAGCGCCTTGTTCAGGTTGAAGAACACGGTCCAGTAGTCCGGCGTGTTGGCCCAGACGCGGACGAAGATATTGATCGAGCTTTCGGCCATCTCCGCGACGACGATCTGCGGCGCCGGGTCCTTGAGCGCCAGCGGTTCGGCGTCGACGACCTTCTGCGCGGTCGCGATCGCGAGATTGATGTCGTCGCCGTAATCGATGCCGAGAACGATCTGCATGCGGCGCGTCGGGTTCCGGTTGTAGTTGATGAGCGACTTGCCCCAGAACTCGGTGTTGGGGGAGACGACGTAGACGCCGTCGGCGCGCTTCAGCTCGGTGGTGAACAGGCTGAGATCGGTCACGGTCGCGATCAGGCCACCGGACTCGATGACGTCGCCGACCTTGAACGGCCGGAAGATCAGGAGCATCACGCCGGCGGCGACGTTCGAGAGCGTGCCCTGCAGCGCGAGGCCGATGGCGAGGCCGGCAGCGCCGAGGACGGCGAGGAAGCTCGTCGTCTGGACGCCGAACTGCTGCAGCGTCGCAAGCACGGTGAAGACGATGACCGCATACTTGACGAGGCTCGCGAAGAACTTCTGAAGGGTGACGTCGATACCCCTGGCTTTGCCGAGCGCCTTTTCGGTGGCGCTCGCCGCCCAGCCGGCCACCAGCCAGCCGATGACGAGGATCGCGATGGCGCCGATGATATCGAAGGCGTAGGTGGTCGCGATCAGGATGATCTGATCGACGACTTCGTTCGCCTATTCTTGCATTTCTCGTACAGCCTTCCCTTGGTTGAGCTAACTGAGACGATTTAGGCGCGAATCTTCACGGAGGCAATCGTATCCGTTGCTGTGTCCCTAATCGTCGACGCGCTCGCCCAACTCCTTCGCGCGCTCGCGCAGGATGAACTTCTGGATCTTGCCGGTCGAGGTCTTGGGCAGCGGGCCGAAGACGACGGTTCGCGGCACCTTGAAACGCGCCATGTTGTCCCGGCAGAAGTCGATGATGTCGCCTTCGCTCGCGTCTTCGCCGTCCCTCAGGGTGACGAACGCGCAGGGGCTCTCGCCCCACTTCGCATCCGGGCGCGCCGCGACGGCGGCCTCCAGAACCTTCGGGTGGCGGTAGAGGATGCCCTCGACCTCGATCGACGAGATGTTCTCGCCGCCCGAGATGATGATGTCTTTCGAGCGGTCCTTGAGCTCGATGTAGCCGTCCTCGTGCCAGACGCCGAGGTCGCCGGAATGAAACCAGCCGTCCGCGAAGGCCTCTTCGGTCGCCTTGGGGTTCTTGAGATAGCCCTTCATAACGTCGTTGCCGCGGAAGAATATCTCTCCCATCGTCTCGCCGTCCTTCGGCACGGGCTGCATCGTTTCAGGATCCGCGATCATCAGGGCCTCGAGCACGTGATAGCGGACGCCCTGGCGGGCCTTCAGCGCCGCCCTGTCGGCCATCGGCCTTTCGTCCCATTCGCTGTGCCACGAACTGACGACCGACGGGCCGTATGTCTCCGTCAGACCGTAAACGTGGGTCACGTTGAAGCCCTGGTTTTCCATACGCTCGATAACGGCGGCGGGCGGCGACGCGCCGGCGGTCATCACCTCGACGGTGTGATCGAACGGCTTGCGGGCGCTCTCGGGCGCGTTCGCGATCATGTTGAGGACGATGGGCGCGCCGCAGAAATGCGTGATGCCGTGATCGGCGATGGCCTCGAAGATCGGTTTCGCCTCGACGCGCCGCAGGCAGACGTTCGTTCCGGCGAGCGCGGCGATTGTCCACGGGAAGCACCAGCCGTTGCAATGGAACATCGGCAGCGTCCACAGATAGACCGGGTGAGGGGGCATCGCCCACACCATCATGTTGCCGATGGCGTTCAGGAAGGCGCCGCGGTGATGGTAGACGACGCCCTTGGGGTTGCCCGTCGTGCCCGACGTGTAGTTCAGCGAGCACGCGTTCCATTCGTCCGTCGGCCACGCCCAGTCGTAGTCCGGGTCGCCGCCGGCGATGAAGTCCTCGTACTCGACCGCGCCGATCATCTCGCCGCCGTCGTAGGTCTCGTCGTCGACGTCGATGACAAACGGCTTCTTGTCGAGCTTTTCGAGCGCGCCCTTGATGGTGTCGGAGAATTCGCGGTCGGTCAGCAGCACTTTCGCTTCGCCGTGTTCGAGGATGAAGGCGATCGCCTCGGCGTCGAGGCGGATGTTGAGGGCGTTCAGGATGCCGCCCATCATCGACACGCCGAAATGCGCTTCGACCATTGCAGGCACGTTCGGCAGCATCGCGGCGACCGTATCGCCCTTCGTCAGCCCGTGGCGCTCCAGCGCGCTCGCGAGCCGACGGCATCGGGCGTAGGTCTCCGCCCATGTCCGGCGGATGGCGCCGTGGATTACCGCGGTGCGGCCCGGATAGACGCTTGCCGTGCGCTCGATGAAGCTGAGCGGGGTCAGCGCCTGGAAATTGGCGGAATTCTTGTCGAGATTTGTCTCGAACGGGTTCGACACGATGCTTCTCCCTATCGGCGTCTTTTTGTTCCCGAAGAATAAATCCTACTGCTGCGGAAACAAAGAGCGCGCATATCGGTACCGTCATATTTCCGTCGCCGATTCGGCCGGCCGCGGCATAGGGTTTTCGTCGCGGCGCACGTCCAGATCAGTTTGGGCTGATCATTCAGGGCAGATCAATTCGGGGGGATTGTCCATGCGCGATTCGACGTTACTGCTTTTCGTCCTGTTCGGGCTTTTCATGTTTACAGCGGCGTTCACGGCCGTGCCGTAGCAATGACGGACGGCCGGGCGGGGAAACGCCCGCGACGCTTCCGTTTCGAAACGAATTCAAATCGACGATTTCTGGTGCTGGAGGCCCGGGCCGGAATCGAACCGGCGTATACGGATTTGCAGTCCGCTGGATCACCACTCTCCCACCGGGCCGGTCGAATTGCATTGGTGCGTTCGGTGCGCGGCTATATAGGCGGGCCCGCGGGACGGGTCAACACGCCCCCTAAATTAGTTGTTCGGCAACGGTAATTGCGATAGGAAACTGGCGGTGTGCCGACCGCTGAATTCAGCCGTTGTGCGCGTCGGTTCGAGCCTCGGAGAGCGGCTTACGGCCGGCAAAATCAGGACTTGAACCGGGAAAACCGCATTCCATGACAGATTTCGTCGCACTCCGCAGGACCATGGTCGATACCCAGTTGCGGACCAACAAGGTCACCGACGACCGCGTTCTGTCGGCAATGGGCGATATCGCGCGGGAGAACTTCGTGCCGGCCGAACGCGCCGACATGTCGTATGTCGACGAGGACCTGCAGACGGCGACCGGCCGCTATCTGGTCGAGCCCATGGTTTTCGCGCGGCTCGTTCAGGCGGCGGAGATCGGGCCGGAGGACGACGTGCTGGATATCGCCTGCGGCACCGGTTACTCGTCCGCCGTCCTCGGGCGGCTGGCGCGCTCGGTTGTCGCCGTCGAAGCGGACGCCGGCGTCGCGAAAGCGGCGGCTTCCAATCTTTCCGATGCGGGGATCGACAACGTGGTCCTCGAAGAAGGGCCGGTCGTCGAGGGCTGGGCGCAGCAGGCGCCCTACGATGCGATCCTGATCAACGGCGCGGTGCAGACGATCCCGCAGGCGCTCCTCGATCAGCTCGCCGAGGGCGGCCGCCTGTGCGCCGTCGTCCGCCGGGGCGGGGGAACGGGAACGGCGGAATTGCGCGTCAAGAACCGTGGTGTGGTTGCGCACCGGACCCTGTTCGATGCGAGCACGCCGCTTCTTGAAGAGTTCATGCTCGAAGAGGGATTCCACTTTTGATCAAATCGGTTTCGCGCACGGCAATCGTTCTGTCCGCGCTCGCGCTGTCTTCCGGCGTCTCCGCAGAGACGCTGCAGGATGCGCTGGTAAAGGCCTACCTGAACAATCCGACCCTCCGCGCCGAGCGCGCCGCGCTGCGCAGCACGGACGAGGGCGTGCCGCAGGCATTGTCGAACTGGCGGCCGACCGTCGAGGTCAAAGGCGACGTCGGCATCGACCGAACGAACAGCACGACGACCGGAAGCAACAAAAGCGCCGACGTTACGCAGCCGAGGAGCGCTTCGCTTACCGTGTCGCAGAATATCTGGCGCGGCGGCCGGACGTCCGCGGCGATCGAAGGCGCGGAGAACGACGTCAAGGCCGGCCGTGAAAACCTCGCGGTCGTCGAGCAGACCGTGCTGTTCGACGCGGTGAGCGCCTTTGCCGACGTTGTCCGCGACCAGGCGGTGCTGCAGCTCAACAACAACAACGAACGCGTCCTTCAGCGCCAGCTGGAGGCGACACGCGACCGTTTCCGCGTCGGCGAGGTCACGCGGACCGACGTCTCGCAGGCGGAATCGCGCCTGTCGCGGGCGATGGCCGACCGTATCGCGGCCGAGGGCAGCCTCACCAATTCGCGGGCCGCCTACGAGAACATCGTGGGCGAAAAGCCCCCGGTCCTGTCGACGCCGACGTCGCTCGGCGACCTGCCGGCCTCGCTCGCAGATGCGATCTCGGACGCGCGCAGCAAGAACCACAGCGTTCTCCGCGCGCGCTACAACGAGCAGTCCGCCCGGAACAAAGTGCGCGAGATCAAGGGCGCGCTTCTGCCGACGGTTACGGTCGACGGCGAGGTTCAGGCCAACAAGGAAACGTTGAACGACCGCAACGAGAACGAGGCGGTTTCCGTGACCCTCAACGTCTCGATGCCGCTCTACGCATCGGGCTCGGTGACGTCCCGCGTGCGCGCGGCGAAGCAGGTCGTCTCCCAGCGCATCGATCAGTACAATCAGGCCATCCGGGACGCGGTCGAGAGCGCGACCGCCGCCTGGGAGCTTCTGCAGACGGCTCAGGCGCAGATCGCGGCCTTCGACGCGGCCGTCAGGGCCGCGGAAGTGGCGCTGGAAGGCGTGCAGGAGGAGGCGAACGTCGGCTCGCGAACCGTCCTCGACGTCCTTGACGCCGAACAGGAGCGGCTGGATGCGAGCGTCAGCCTCGTGCGCGCGCGCCGCGACGAGGTCGTTGCGTCCTATCAGCTTCGCCAGGCGGTCGGCAGCCTGACCGCGTCGCAGCTGAGCCTGCCGGTCGAGCTGTACGACAGCACAAAGCACTACCGCGAGGTCCGCGGGAAGTGGTGGGGGCTGGAGGCCTCCGACGGCCGCTGATTCTGCTGACAACCCCCGGATTGGCCGATATCCTCGTATTAGGATATGGTTAATCTATTAACCTTAACGTCCACCGATCCGATCAACTCGCAAGAGCCGACGTTACATGGCCGAACAGAATCCTGAACAAGAACCTTCGATGGAAGAGATTCTTGCGTCCATCCGGCGCATAATCTCCGAAGACGGCGACGAAGGCGAACAGGACGAAGCGGCGCCGGCTGCGGCGGCGGCACCGGAACCCGTCCCAGAGCCCGAGCCTGAGCCGGAACCCGAACCAGAGCCCGAGGAAGAAGACGTTCTCGAACTGACCGACGAGGTCCAGGACGACGGGACCGTCGTCAATCTGAAGACCGGCGACGCCGTCGACGAAGACGACGACGAGGAGGAAATCGTCGTCGAGGAAGAGGTCGAGGACGAAGACGTCGAACTCGAGATGGTCGACGTCGAGGAGATCGTCGAAGAGGCCGCGCCGGCGGTTGCCGCCGCGATCGATGCCGACCGTCTGATTTCCGATCCGCCGGCTGCGGACTCCGTGTCTTCGCTCGCCGCGCTTGCGGCGGCCGTCGATACGCATCGCCGGGCGACGGATCCCAGCATCGGCCCGAAGACGATCGAGGACCTCGTGAAGGAGGTCATGCGCCCGATGATCCGCGATTGGCTGGATGCGCATCTGCCGGCCCTGGTCGAACGGCTGGTCAGCCGGGAGATCGAGCGCCTGACGCGCGAAGCGGAAGAAATCTCCCAGCGCTGATCCTGTTGCGCTTCGAGGTCCGAAGCGCGATAAACCCTCTTGAAATCCGAGAACGCGCCGCTAGCTTCGGCGCGTTTCGTTTATGTCCGGAATGCCGGACGAAGCTGGAAATTTATCGATCATGACGCTCGAAAAGACCTACAGCCCGGAAGAGGTCGAAGGCCGCATATACGCCTACTGGGAACAACTGGGCGCCTTCGGCTGCGGGCACACGCGGAACGGCGAGGCGAACGGGGAATCCTATTCGATCGTCATCCCGCCGCCGAACGTTACCGGCAGCCTGCACATGGGGCACGCGCTCAACAACACGCTCCAGGACATCCTGTCACGGTTCGCGCGCATGCAGGGCAAGGACGTCCTCTGGCAGCCGGGCACCGATCACGCGGGCATTGCGACCCAGATGGTCGTTGAGCGCCAGATGGCGGAAGAGGGCCTGTCGCGCCACGATCTCGGCCGCGAGAAATTCATCGAACGCGTCTGGAAGTGGAAGGCGGAGTCGGGCGGCACGATCATCGGCCAGCTTCGCCGTCTCGGAGCGTCGTGCGACTGGGAGCGCGAGCGCTTCACCATGGACGAAGGCCTGTCGGCCGCGGTCCGCAAGGTCTTCGTGACGCTACGCAAGGAAGGGCTGATCTACCGCGACAAGCGCCTCGTCAACTGGGATCCGAAGCTCCAAACCGCGATTTCGGACCTCGAGGTCGAGCAGCGCGAAACCAAGGGCAGCCTCTGGTATTTCCGCTACCCGGTCGAGGGCGAGACGGACCGTTTCATCACCGTCGCGACGACGCGCCCCGAAACGATGCTGGGCGACACCGCGGTCGCAGTCCATCCGGAGGACGAGCGCTATACCGATCTGGTCGGCAAGAACGTCGTTCTGCCGATCGTCGGGCGCGTCATCCCGATCGTGGCGGACGAGTATTCCGATCCCGAGAAGGGGTCGGGAGCGGTGAAGATCACGCCGGCCCACGACTTCAACGACTTCGAGGTCGGCCGCCGGCACGACTTGCCGATGATCAGCATCTTCGACGCCGACGCCAACCTGAACGACGAGGCGCCAGCGCATCTGCGGGGCCTGGACCGCGAGACGGCCCGCAAGAAGGTCGTCGAGGAGATGGAAGGGCTCGGTCTTCTGGAGAAGATCGACGACAACCCGATGACGGTCCCGTACGGCGACCGCTCGGGCGTCGTTATCGAGCCGCGCCTGACCGACCAGTGGTTCGTCGACGCCGAGACGCTCGCGAAGCCGGCCATCGAGGCGGTCGAGAACGGCAGTATCCGCTTCGTGCCGAAGCACTGGGAAAACACCTATTACGAGTGGATGCGCAACATCCAGCCGTGGTGCATCTCGCGCCAGATCTGGTGGGGCCATCAGATCCCGGCATGGTACGGGCCCGACGGCGAGATCTTCGTCGAGATGACCGCAGAAGAGGCGCAGGCCGCCGCCGACGCGCACTACGGCAAGGCGGTCGAACTGACCCGCGACGAGGACGTGCTCGACACGTGGTTCTCGTCGGCGCTGTGGCCGTTCTCGACGCTCGGCTGGCCCGACGAGACGCCGGAACTCGCCCATCACTATCCGACGAGCGTGCTCGTCACCGGCTTCGACATCATCTTCTTCTGGGTCGCCCGGATGATCATGATGGGCCTGCA
>JAYPTI010000036.1:4669-21811 GCA_038133505.1 Alphaproteobacteria bacterium | reverse complement strand
CCATCATGGCCGGCGTGTCGGGCGGCCGGCTTGCGTCGGGCGTCGCGGCGGCCTCCCGTTTCGGGTTCACGAACCTCGCATCCGATACCCGCGTGAGCAGCGCTTCCGCAACATTTGCGACGGACGAAAGCGGTATCGTCTTCTCGCCGTCGCGCGACGGAAAATCAGGCGGCATTACCGGCATGTTGAACGCCAGCCTGTCGAAGTCGGAGCTGATGCAGCCCGATTCCGGCATCACGGTATCCGGCCAGGAACTCCGGACATCCGCCCGCCTCCGGTTGAGCCTGCCGCCGAATACCGCGGATCTGTCAGGGGACGTCAGCGGCGAAGCGTCGGTGACGAAGCTCGACGGCTCTATAAGGCAGGCGGGCGTCGAGCGTTTCGGCGCGGAATCTCTCAAGCTCGCCTATCGGGAACTCCAGCTTGCGCTGACTGGCGACGGGTCGATCTCGGCAAAGACCCGCGCGGACGTTGACGCGGGCAGCTTCGATTTCTCGCTCCCCGCGTCCGGGGTCAAGGGCAGTGCTGCCTCATTCTCGGGCAAGAACAACGAAGTCCGTTTCAACAGAACGGCGGACGGTAGTCTCACCTTCGCCGTCGCCGGGCCCCTCGCCCTCGCGGACGCGCGCGCGCAATCGCCTGACGGCGCGTGGGTTGCCCGGAACGAAACGGTCGCTTGGTCGGGAACGGCCCGGCTCGACGGGAATGCCGATACGGGCGCAGCCTGGAAGGTCGACGGAACTCTCGACGGCAAGCGCGCGGATATATCCATGCCGTCGCGCGCCCTCGAAGTCGCAATGGGAAGTCTCTCCTGGACCGGAAGCGCCGGGTCGAAATCCGCCGAAACCGGAATCCGGGCAGACGGCGCCTTCCGTCTTGCCGGGACGACCGTCCGGCTGGGCGACCGAGACGGCGCAGTCGTCGCGGCGATGCAGGACCTTCGGGCAGAGAAGATTTCGCTCGCAGGGCAAGACGCCGCCATCGCCCGGCTGTCGATGACGGGCCTATCCGTCGAACCAGCTGCCGCCGCGCAAGACGGCTTTCGCGCAGCCCTCGGATCCATCGATGCAACGAACGTGGCCTTGCGGGATGGGCTCGGTGTGTCCGTCGGCAACATCCGCGGCGACGGCGCCGTCGTCAGACTTGTCCGCGACGCGGCCGGAGATCTCGTCCTGCCGGCGACAGAAACCGGCGAAGGGCGTACCGAATCTTCGGGAGCATCGGAGAAAGACCGAGCCGCTCAGGCATCGCCCGGTCGCATCCGCATCGAGCGCGTCAGCCTCCCGGACGCGAAGATCGTCTTCGTCGACAATTCGACGAAGCCCGCGCTGGAGCTGGAGACGACGGCGCTGAACATGGAAGTTACCGGTATCGATACCGGCAGGCCGGACTCGGATGCCGGTATCGACCTCTCGGTCGACCTCGGCAGCTACGGCCGGATAACCGGCCGCGGCACCTTCAAGCCCGATATCGAAAAGGTCTCGGCGAAAGTCGCGCTGAGCTTCGACAGTATCGAGTTGTTCAAGTTCAACCCCTATCTGGAGGCGGCCCTGAAACGCGCGGTGAAACAAGGCCGCGCGGACGCCAAGATCGACCTGACGATCGACGCCAATGCGCTCGACGCGAAGTCGGCGATCGTCATCAGCAAGATGCAGCTTCAGGACCCGTCCGGCGCCGCGTCCCCGAAGGAAGGCGACCGCCGCAAGACGAAGGAATCCGCGCCGCCGATCGAAACGGGGCTCTCCCTCCTCCAGGACGACAAGGGCATTATCAAGCTGTCGATCCCGGTGCGCGGTTCGTTGACCGATCCCAAGTTCGATCTGAGCGACGCCATCGGTCAGGCGGTCGGCAACTTCCTCAAGGATACGCTCTTCACCGCGGTCAAGATCGCGTTTCCGCTGGGCGCGGTCTTCGCCGTCGTTGACGCGGTCGGAAACTCCAAGATCGCCATCAAGCCGCTGGCCTTCGATCCGGGGTCCGCCGCACTGACGCCGGAATTGACCGACCGTATCGCGGAAATCGGAACCTATCTTCGAAAGGACGCCGACGAAACGCCGTCCGTCTGCGGCACGACGACAGCCGCCGACGTTGCGTTTTTCGCTGCGAAGGACAAGGGCACGGCCGACGCAAAAGCGGTCGAGCTGGCGCAACACCGAACCGAAGCGGTCATCGCCCGGCTCACCCAGGTCTACGGCATCGCGCCGGCCCGCCTGTTCGCCTGTTCTCCCGAAATCGATACCGCCGACGGCGCAATGCCGCGTGTAGACGTCAAGATTTAGCGGCGTCCGGGGATTGCATCGCAAGCCATCGACGCTCTAGCGTCGAGAGGTAGAACTCGTCGAAACAGGAATTGTGAGGAAGCAATGCCGGTATATCTCGTCGCGGACGTTCGCGTCACAGAAGACAGCTGGATCCAGGGCTACGGCGCCAACGTCCACGCCATCGTGCACAAGCACGGCGGCAAGTACCTCGCCCGCAGCGGCAATATCACGACCGTCGAGGGCGACGGGCATGACAGTACCCTGCTGGGCATCGTCGAGTTCCCGTCGATGGAAGCGTTCATGGCGTTCAAGAACGATTCCGAATACGCGCCCTACGGCGAAGCGCGCCAGGCGGGAAGCAACAGCTGGTTCCGCGTTATCGACGACAGCGACATCGCCGGCACGATCCCGTACCTGAAGAAAGGATAGGCGACGGTGCCGGTCAGCCGATCAGTCTGTCGATTTCGCCCTCGTCGAGCCCGAGCCCGATCGCAGACGCGAGCATTTCTTCCCAGGCCTCGTCGTTGATATCTATCCCGCCCGCAGACCGCTCCGCCGTGCGCGCGCGTTCCGGGTCGCCCGCGACAATCACCGGCTTTCCGGGCTCCGCTTCGCGCGCCGATTTGACGTAGGTGATCGTCGCGTCGATTTCGGCGCGCAGCCAATAGATGTCGACCAGCCGCGCCGGGTCGACGACGATCCCGAACATGTTGTTGATGATCGAATGACGCCGGGGATTTTCGGGCTGGATCGTGCCGCCGCCCGAGAGCCCGCCGGCCAGCAGTTCGCACATCAGCGCCAGCCCCGATCCCTTGTGTTCGCCGAACGGCAGCAGCGCGCCGCGCGGATCGGCGTACATCACGGCGGGGTCCGTGGTCGGCTGGCCGTTCGCATCCAGCATCAGGCCCTTTTCCATCTGCTGCCCCTTGGACAGCGCCACCCGCGCCTTGCCCATCGCGATCCGGCTCGTCGCCATGTCGAGCAGCGTCGGCGGCGTCGCCTCCGTGCCCGGGACCGCGATACAGACGGGATTGGTGACGAAACGCGCCTCGCCGCCGCCCCACGGCGCGACCGACGGCAAATGGTCGACGACGTTGACGAAATGCAGCGAGATGAAGCCAGCAGCCTGTGCGATTTCGCCGTAGGCGCCGACGCGCCCGATGTGGTGCGCGTTGCGAAGCGTCATCAGCACGACGCCCGTCTCCCGGCACCGGGAAACCGCCGCGTCCATCGCCTCGCCCCCGACTCGGCGACCGAAGCCCCGGCCGCCGTCGAACATCAGGATCGCGCCGTCGTCCTTGGCCAGTTCGGCGGCGGTTCCCGGTTTGAGAAGTCCCTCGCGATAGTGGCGCACGTAGGTCGACACCAGCCCTACCCCATGGCTGTCGTGTCCCATCAGGTTCGCCTTGACCAGCGAGGCCGCCACCAGCACCGCTTCGTCACGCGGGCTTCCCATCCGCTCGAATATCGCGGCGACCAGTTCCGTCAACGGATCGGGAAAGATGATCATCTCAATCGTCTCCTCTTTTCTTTTTCGTTCTTTCTAGAACCGATCCGCCCGGAACGGCGCGAGATCGACACCGGGCGTACGACCGGCCGCCAGATCGGCGATGAGCCGTCCGGTGACGCTTCCCATCGTCAGGCCCAGGTGGCCGTGACCGAACGCAAGATAGACATCCCGGCGACCCGGCGCACGCCCGATTACCGGGAGACTGTCCGGCATCGAGGGACGGTAGCCCATCCACCGCTCCGCGCCGTCGAGACGGAGATCGGGGACGAAGCGCTTCGCCAGGCGGCCGAGCATGTCGGCGCGGTCCCAGTATGGCGGGAGGTCCAGCCCGGCAAGCTCCGCCATGCCGGCGAGACGGATGCCGCCGGTCATCGGCACGACCCCGAAACGGTGGTCTCCGATCAGGATCGGCCGGCGCAATTCGATGCCGGGATCGGACAGCCAGAGATGATATCCGCGTTCTGTATCGAGCGGTACGCGGGCGCCCAAGGACCTGGCGAACGGCCGGGAAAATGCACCGGCCGCAATAACGAGCGCATCGACCGCGTGTTCGCCGCCGTCGGTCACGATCCGCTCCGCCTCGCCGTCTCCGCCGCAGACGATTCCGGTGACGTTTTCCCGCAGGATCGTGCCGCCGTTCCTCCGGATCAGGTCTGCAAGACGCTCGGACAGGTGCAACGGGTGGGTCAGGGAGTTGGCGTCGGGCGCGAACAGCCCGCGATAGAGATCGGACGACAGCGCCGGCTCGAGCTGGCGCATCTCGTCGGGGGAAACCTCCTCGAGCTTCGCGCCGAACCGGCGGCGCATATCGTGCGTCGGCACCGCTGCGTCCCAGGCAGCTTTCGTCCGGTAGACCTGGATTTCCCCCGACTGCCGCCAGACGTCCCCGGCGCTCGCCGCATCGACGAGCACCCGCCAGGCATCGGCCGATTCTTCGAGCAGCGATGCGATGGCGGCCGAAAGGCGTGCGACACTCGCCGGCCGCGACGCAAGCGCGAACCGGGCAAGCCATGGCGAAATTCGGTGGAGATACCGCCAGCGCAGGACAAGCGGCTCGGTCGGGTCGAGCAGCATGCCCGGAATCCGCCGGAGCAGGCCCGGCGTCGCGATCGGCACGATGGCATCTACCTGGATCAGACCGGCATTGCCGAACGACGTCCCCGCCCCGGGATCGAGGCGGTCGATAAGCGTGACACGGTGCCCGTCCCGCTGCAGCCATGCAGCACAGCACAACCCGACAACGCCTGCCCCCAGGATCGTGAAATGTCTTTTGTTTTCAGTCGTTTCGGTCACACCGGCGCCCTGCTTTCGTGCGATTTTATGGGGATTCCGGAAAAAATACCTATATCCCTCTTCGAAGTTTTCCCAAGTGGAGTTCGGGATCGGATGGACATTACCGCACTTATCGCGCTCTCGATGGGCGCAGCGTGGGCCAGCGGCCTGAATCTCTATGCCGCGTGCGCGGTCCTCGGGCTGATGGGCGCGACGGGATCGGTCGACCTGCCGGCCGGTCTCGAGGTTCTCCAGAATCCCTGGGTCATCGCCGCGGCCGGCGCCATGTACGTCGTGGAATTCTTCGCCGACAAGATTCCCGGGGTCGATTCCGCCTGGGACACCATCCACTCCTTCGTCCGCATTCCCGCGGGCGCGGTCCTGGCCGCGACCGTCTTTGCCGATGCCGGCACCGGCGAGATGCTGATCGCCGGCGCGGGAGGCGCAGCCCTCACCGCGACGACGCACGCAATCAAGGCCGGCACGCGGCTGATGATCAATACCTCGCCCGAACCGGTCACCAACTGGACGGCGTCGGTCACCGAAGACGTCGCTGTGATCGGCGGGCTCTGGCTCGCGCTGGCGAACCCCGCTGTTTTCATCGGAATGCTGGTGCTGTTCATCCTCCTCGCGATCTGGCTGCTGCCGAAAATCTGGCGCGCGATCCGCGCGCTTTTCGCCCGGATCGGCCGACTGCTCGGCAGGGAAACGGAAGCGCCGCCGCTGTCCGGCGTCCGCGTGACCTTCGGGCGCAAGCAGATCGATACGGACGGCGCCTGACACGGTCTCGCGGTTGTGCCCGTCGGGCTGCCATGTCATCTTCGCCGCACACATCAAGGAGGCTGCAATGGCAGACCCAATCAAGGTAGAGGTATTCACCGACTACGTCTGACCCTGGTGCTATCTCAGTTCCGTGCGAATTGAAAAGCTGAAGCAGAACTTCGACGTCGAGGTGAAATTCGTCCATTTCCCGCTGCACCCGGACACGCCCGTTGAAGGGCGCGAGATGGCAGGCTTCTATGCCGAGCGCGGACTCGACCCCGAGAAGATGTATCTCGACATGAAGGCGCGCATGGACGCCGAGGGCCTCGATTACGGCCGCCGCACGCACACTTACAACAGCCGCCTCGCGCAGGAACTCGGCAAATGGGCCGAGACGGTGGAGGGCGGCGACAGGCTGCATGAGGCGCTCTATCGCGCCTACTTCGTCGAATCCAAGAACATCGGCGACATGGACGTTCTGCTCGACGCCGTGAAATCCGTCGGGCTCGACGCCGACGCCGCACGGCAAGCGCTCGAGGACCGCACCTTCAAGGAGGCGGTCGACGAGGACTGGGCGAAATCCCAGCAGTACGGCGTCACCGGCGTTCCGACCTATGTGGCGGTCGGCTACGGCGTCGTCGGCGCACAGCCATACGAGGTGCTCGAACAGCTGATGTCGCAGGTCGGCGCCCCCAAAAGAGACTGAGCCGAGCCGCTTTCTCGACGACCGGCGATCCGACCGGATAAACTCTCCGCGCACACTCAATAAGCGGGGCAGTTTCGGATGGCGTACGGATACGACTACATCATTGTCGGCGCGGGCTCGGCAGGCTGCACGCTCGCCGGCCGGCTTACCGAAAATCCGGATATATCTGTCCTGCTGCTCGAAGCGGGCGGCAAGGACTGGGATCCGCTGATTCACGTGCCCATCGGCATGGGCAAGATCCACGAGCACAAGCTCCACGACTGGGGCTACATGACGGAGCCGAACGAGGCGCTCGGCGGCCGGCGGCTGCACATCAAGCGCGGCAAGGTCCTGGGCGGCTCGTCCTCGGTGAACGTGATGGCCTACACCCGCGGCCATCCCGGCGACTACGACCGCTGGGCGCGAAACGGCGCCGACGGCTGGTCGTTCGCCGAGGTGCTCCCCTACTTCAAGCGCTGCGAAGCATGGGAAGACGGTGAGAGTAACTGGCGCGGCGGCGACGGGCCGGTTGGCACGCAATGGGCCAAAACGCGCGACCCGCTCTATGATGCCTGGGTCGAAGCTGCGCATGCGATCGGCCTTCCGGTCACCGGCGACTACAACGGCCCGCAGCCGACCGGCTTTGGACGCGGCCAGTATACCATCCGGAACGGGCGCCGCGCCTCAGCCGCCAACGCCTTCCTAAAACCCGCACGTGGGCGGGCGAACCTGACGGTCGTCACCCGCGCGCACGCCGCCCGCATCCTGATGGATGGCACGACGGCGACGGGCGTCGAGTATTTCCGCAAGGGAAATCTCATCCGGGCGACCGCGTCACAGGAAGTGATCCTGTCGGGCGGCGTGTTCAATTCGCCGCAACTCCTGATGCTGTCGGGCATCGGTCCGGCGGACCAACTTCGCCAGCACGGCATCGACTGCGTCTCTGATCTGCCGGTCGGAAACAACCTTCAAGACCATCTCGTCGTCTCGAATTTCTGGACGCGGCCGACCAACCCCAGCAAGTTCCGCGACGATCTCCGCTTCGACAAGATCGCCGTCAACATGATGCGCGCCTATTTCTTCGGCACCGGGCCGGCGACGGTCGTCCCAGGCGGCATGCACGCGTTCCTCAAGAGCACGCCGGACAAGGACGTCGCCGATCTCGAATTCCTGTTCCGCGGCGCGCCCGCAGAGGCCAACCCGTGGTTCCCCGTGATCAAGCCGAAGTTCGAGGACGGCTATGCGATCCGCGCCGGCATCGTACACCCCAAGAGCCGGGGCGAGGCGCGCCTGCGCTCGACAGACCCGCGCGATCCTCTGGTGCTCGACTTCCGGTTCCTGTCCGACAACGATGACCTCGTGTTGCTGCGGGAGGGCTTCAAGCTCGCCCGCGAGTGCGCCAACCAGGACGCGCTCTCACCTTTCCGGGGACGCGAACAGACGCCGGGCCCCGAGGTAAAGAGCGACGCCGACATCGAGGATTTCATCCGCCGCACGGTCATGACGATCGAACACCCCGCCTGCACCTGCCCGATGGGCACGGGTCCCGACTGCGTCCTCGATCCCGATCTAAAGGTCCGTGGCATCGACCGCCTGCGCGTCGTCGACGGCTCGGCCATGCCGGACCTCACCTCAGCGCATATCAATTCGACCATCCTGATGATGGCGGAGAAGGCGTCCGACATGATCCTCGGGCGCGAGGCGCTGCCTGCCGAACATGTGAACTGAGAGGGCAATGAACGCTACCGAAGACCAGATCGAGACGTTCGAACGCGACGGCGTCATCGTCCTGCGCGGCGTCTTCCCCGATGACTGGCTCGCCCGCATCGAAGATGCGGTCGACGAGGTCATGGCGTCGCCCAGCCCGCTGTCGCGCGAATACGTCCAGGACGGCGAAGGCCGGTTCTTCACCGATCACCACATGAGCCGCCGCAACGAGGCGTTCCGCGATTTCATGCTGAACTCGCCAGCGAGCGAGATGGCCGCAGCGCTGCTGCGCTCGGACAAGCTGAACCTCGTCGACGAGCATCTGCTGGTGAAGGAGCCGGGCACGGACGTGCCGACCTACTGGCATCACGACCTGCCCTATTTCGCCATTTCCTGGCAGGACTTCGCCTCCTGGTGGATTCCCCTGGACCGCGTGACGAAGGATTCCGGCGCAATGAAGTTCGCGAAGGGCTCTCACCTGTGGGGCAAGACCTTCAAGCCGGTGATGATCGGCAGCGGTGAAGACGCAAAAGGCGCGGCCGACTTCGACGGGCCGGCACCCGACATCGACGCCGACCCCGACCGCTACAACGTCGAGATGTTCGAGATGGAACGCGGCGACGCGCTGTTCTTCCATGCCGCGACACTGCACGCGGCAGCACCCAACAGCAGTGCCGCCACGCGCCGCCGCGCGCTCTCGCTGCGCTACGGCGGCAGCCGCGCGACCTGGGAGCCGCGGGACTACGTGCCGTCGCGGCCCGAGACGCCGGACCTGACGCCGGGCGGTCCGCTCGACGGCGAGGATTATCCCGTTATCTGGAGGGCCTGAAGGGAGACGGCAAATGCCGACGATCGAGATCAGCGACGACCTGCACGGTCTGCTGCGCCGCCTCGCGCAAACGGAAGACGAAAGCGATGCCGACGTCCTCCGGCGCGTACTGAGGACCTACGGCGAGGACCGCGATGCTGCCCTGAAAGCCTACGAAGCCTCGGAACAGGACACCTCGTCGACGAACTGACGGATCAGCCCGCCGCCAGCCGCCGGTGCTGTTCGAGCACGTCGTCGAACAGGTCGGCATTGCCGCGCCCGAGTCCGCATTCCGCCCCGACGCCATGGACGGTCGTGAACTTCTGCGCGAGCGCGAGCTTGTTCGCGTTGCCTTCCGCCTGGCCGGCATGGATACAGCCGACATAGAGCTCCGTGCCCTCGCCCAGCTTCAGGTCCTTCAACGGCGCGAAATACGCCTCGTCGTCACGGTCGTGCGGAACCGGAACATGGATGTATTGCAGCGGACGCTTCGCGTTGGACGCGATGCCGTTCGCGATCTCGACGAGATTGCCCATGTCCTTCGGCAGGATAAGGTGCTCGTCCGCCGGACTGCCGTAGCAGAGGTGGTATCCTAGTTCGACGTCGTTCGGCACCAGCGTCCCGAGCCAGGAGAGCGACTCCATGATCTCCGCCTTGTAGTTCGGGTGCTCCTCCTGCGAGAGGTAGCCTTCCCACATAAGCACCTCCTGGCAGACGTCCCACTGATAGGAAATCTTGTCGTGCGGCAGCTCCGCCATGATTCGCCCGACCTCGTCGGCGAGGTGTTGGCTGTAGCGCGGAATGAACGCGTCGCGCGCATGCTTCGAGACGAACATGTAGGCGATCGCCAGCGGCGTCGCCATGCAGATCTGGTATTTCACGTCCGCCGGAATTTTGCCCTCGGACTGAAGCTTGTCGAAAGCCGGGAAGTTACGGATCGCATCGTCGGCATAGCCGGTGTTGAACACGACCTTCGCCGGATCGACGCCTTCCTTGAAGCGGACCTGATCGATCTCGAAGACGACCTTGCCGTCGAACTGGATGAACTGGAAGACCGGCACCGTCGGGTCGACTTCCATGTCGGGATGTTCGAGCAGGATGTCTTTGATGAAGCTGATCCAGCGGCGGCGGCGGCCCGTCTCTCCGTCCGGAATCCGGTGGACGCATCCGGCCATGTCGCTGCCGATCTTCCTGAAAACGCTTTCCGCATCGTCGAGCGGCATGCTGCCGACGAAATGGGCGACGATTGGGCTGTTTGCCATGATTTCCTCCCGGTGTGTCTATTGGCTGTCGGCCGTTTGTTTGTCGGGTTATGTCAGCCGGAGACCCGTATGACAATCTTGCCGAAATGCCCGTCCTCGCCCATCGCGTGATAGGCCGCGCGGGCGTCGCCGAAGTCGAACGTCCTGTCGATGACAGGTTTGATGCCGTTGGCAGAAATCGCCTGGTTCAGGTTGCGGAACATCTCGCGGCTGCCGACATAGATTCCGCTGAGCTTTCCGGATTTACGCATCAGCGGCAGCGGATTGATCTCGCCGCCGGTCAGCACGCCGATCAGCCCGATATGGCCGCCCATCGCCAGCGCGCCGATGGATTTCTGGAGCGTCCCCGGCCCGCCGACTTCCACCACGTGATCGACGCCGACGCCGTCCGTCAGTTTCATGACCGCCTCGTCCCAGTCCGGCGTCTCCGCATAGTTGATGGTTTCGTCCGCACCCATTTCCCGGGCGCGTTCCAGCTTCTCGCCGCTCTTCGACGTGATGATCACCCGCGCGCCCATCGCCTTCGCAATCTGGAGGCCGAAGATTGAAACGCCGCCGGTCCCAAGAAGTAACACCGTATCACCCGCCTTGAGCCCGCCCTGCTCGACGAGCGCATTCCACGCCGTCACGCCGGCGCAGGTCAGCGTGCCGGCCTCGTCCCAGCTCAAATGGTCGGGCAGCGCGACCAGCGCGCCCTCCGGCAGGATCGTCTCTTCTGACAGCATCCCTTGCTCGGCGCCTCCCAGCGCGCTCGCCATGATCGCGCCGTTCATGCGGCCGGCTTCCCAGCGCTTGAAGAAACAGCTCGCGACACGATCGCCCGGCTTGAAATCGCGCACGCCGTCGCCCACGGCAACGACCTCGCCCGCCATGTCCGAGTTCGGGATGCACGGCAGCGGCGTCCCGCGTGCGGACGGCGCGGCGACCGTGTTCATGTCGCGCCGGTTGATCGACGACGTCCGAACCTTCACACGGAGCTCGCCGGGCCCCGGATCCCCCACGTCGACATCGATCAGGTTGAGCGCGTCGATCCCGTCGTCGTTTTCGATCCGCCAGGTTTTCATCTCGTTCCCCCCTTCCCTCTACAGTCGCCGGAACCGCGCGGCACCGCGGTGGACCTTGCCCGCCACGAGGATCGATCTTGCCGTTCGCAGCACGAGTTCCTCGCCGTCCATCGCCGCCAGACGCTGCTGTTCGCCACCCACCCAGTTCGGAAAGAAGCTGTAAGTCACGCCGAAGCGGATCGCTTGACCGTCGAAATCCCAGTCGCCGCCGAACGACACATAACCGTCGGCTGCTTCCGATTTTTCCACTTCGCTACCCTTCAGAACGTCTCCGCCTTCATAATGCGTACGGCCTTGGCGCATCATCGTGAAGGCATAGTGCCCGTCGCCGGCGAGCAATAGATGCCCGACGGCGTCATCGCCGAGCGGATCCACCTCGACCCCGTCATCATCGGTAAACCAGAAGCGGATCAACGACCAAGTCCCCACCAGATCGTCGTGTGTCATACGAATTCCCTTTTCTACCGGTTACGCGCAAAATGGAGTCATGTCTGTCCCGGAAAACTACCTGTCGGTCGATCAGATCGCAAAGCGCATTCCCGACGGCGCCCTCGTCGGCCTGCCGAAGGAAGACGGCGGCGCGGCGATGGCGCTGACGCGCGCGCTGATCAAGCGCGGCGCGAAGGATCTCCGGGTTCTCACCGTGCCGGTTTCGTCGATCCAGGTCGACATGCTGATCGGCGCCGGCTGCATCGCGGAGCTCGAGACGAGCGGCGTCTCGCTCGGCGAGTTCGGTTATGCGCCGCGCTTCCGCCGCGCGGTCGAAAACGGCGAGATCGTCATCCGCGACGCGACCTGCCCGGCCATCTATGCCGAACTCCAAGCCTCCGAAAAGGGGGCGCCGTTCATCCCGCTTCGCGGCATTCTCGGCTCGGACGTTCTCGCGAACCGCGCGGACTGGAAGACGATGGACAATCCGTTTGCGAACGGCGGCGACCCGGTCGTGCTGCTTCCGGCCGTCCGGCCGGACGTCGCGATCTTTCACGCGCGCTACGGCGATGCGAACGGCAACGTCTGGGTCGGCCCACGACGCGAATGCGTCCTTCTCGCCCATGCTTCGGCCGAATGCTTCGTGACCGTCGAGGAAGTCTGGGACGGCAACCTGATGGACGACGAGCGGATGGTTGCGGGGACGATCCCGCCTGTTTACGTCGGCGCGGTCGCGCACGCGCCGCGCGGCGCCTGGCCGCTGTCGCTCGCCGGCGCCTACGAGCGCGACGGCGATCATCTGAAGGCCTACTTCACGGCCGCCAAGAGCGACGAAGGCTTCGCCGCCTACCTCGAGCGCCACGTCTATGGCGCGCAGGCCGCCGCCTGACGAAATGGATTATTCGCGCGAAGAGCTGCTGATCTGCGCCGTCGCGCGGATGCTCCGGGGATGCACCAACGTCGCCGTCGGCACGGCCTCCCCGATTCCCGGCAGCGCCGCGCTGCTCATGCAGGAGCTGACGATGGGCTCGTCGCGCGCCTCGATCCTCGGCAGCAACGTCCACAACCCGTTCAACGACGGCGGCCCCGAACTGTTCGACCGCGCCGGACAGGGGCGCGTCGATGCGTTCTTTCTCGGCGGCGGGCAGATCGACGGCGAAGGCAACATCAACCTCGTCGGCACCGGCGACTATCCCAACGCGGACACGCGTTTTCCCGGGAGCGTCGGCTCGGCCGATCTTTATTTCATGGTGCCGCGCGTGATCCTGTTCCGCGAGGAGCATTCGCGCCGGGTCTTCGTCGACAAGGTGGATTTCATCAGCGCGCCCGGCTGGAGTCCGCCCGAAGTCTACCGGCCTGGCGGTCCCTATGCCCTGATCACCAGCCTGTGCGTGTTCCTGTACGACAAGGCGCTCCGAAGTTTCCGGCTCGAAGGCCTTTTGCCGGGAGCGACGCTGGAAGAGGTCCTCGACAATACCGGTTTCGATTTCTACTACGACTCGGATGTCGGGCCGGTACCGCCGCCCGAACCCGAGCGTCTCGACATCATCCGCACGAAGGTCGCGCCGATGATCGCGGAAACCTACCCCGAATTCGCGCGTATGCGACTCGGCTGGAACGGCTGACTCTCCCCCCTGCCCGGCTGCTATAGTCACTCCCAATCAAGGGAGGGAACAAATGGCCAGCTATACGATGGCGCTCGAGCGATACGACCGCCACGTGCCGTTCTTCTCGGGTCAGGTCGCGATGCCGAAAGGGCTCGAGATCGAACCGCTCGAGGTCGGGATCGATCACGACCACCGCAACGGACGCGACCGGCACGAGCGCATGATCCGCGACAACGAGTTCGACATCTGCGAGCTGTCGTTCTCGTCCTACATCATGGCGACCGAACGCGGCGCCGATTTCATCGCGACGCCGGTCTTCCCGCGCCGCCTGTTCAGCCAGAACCACATTTACGTCCGCAATGACGCAGGCATCGAAACGCCGCAGGACCTGAAAGGCCGCAAGGTCGCACTGCGCGCCTTCCAGACCACGATGTCAGTCCTCGTAAAGGGCGACCTGAAATTCTTCTACGGCGTACCGTGGGAGGACATTCACTGGATCATGGAAGCGACCGAGGCCGTCGCGTGGGAACCGCCGCCGAGTGCGAAGATCGAATGGCTGTCGGACGGCCGCCGCGGCGTGGACCTGCTGATGTCGGGCGAGGTCGAGGCGATGATCTTTCCCCACCCGCCGCGCGAGGTGCTTGAGTCGGGCGGCAAGATCAGGCGGCTGTTCGCCGACCCTGCAGCCGAGTGCAAGACCTACTACGACAAGCTCGGCTACTTCCCGATCATGCACATCATGGCTTTCCGCAAGGAGATCGTGGAGCGCGAGCCCGAACTTCCGCGCGCCGTCATTTCCATGTGGGAGGACGCGAAGCGGATCGCGCGCGACTACTACGAGGACCCCGGCTATTCCGAGATTGCCTTCGCCCGCAACGCGCTCGAAGCGCAGGACGACCTGTTCGGCGGCGACATCTGGCCCTCGGGCTTCAAGGTCAACCGCGAGAACATCGCGAACTTCATCGCATACAGCGCCGACCAGGGACTGATTTCCGCTCCCTACCCGCCCGAACGCCTGTTCCACGAGAGCGTTCTGGATAGCTGACAACAAGGAGACGCAATAGGTGGAGAACGTATTCGAGCTATACCGCGCCGTCGTGTTCCCGTGGCATTGCGACCACATCGGCCACATGAACGTCCGCTGGTATGCGCACCATTTCGACGACGCAGGCTTTCACCTGTGGACGGTCGCGGGCGTCAGCCAGAAGGAGATGCACGAAAGCGGCACCAGCCTCGTCGTCGCGCAGATCAAGATCAACTACATCCACGAGATGAAGGCCGGCGAGCTGCTCGTGATCCGCGGCGGCTTCAGCCATGTCGGCGGCAAGTCGATCCGCCACCACCTTCGCCTCTACAACGCCGACACGGACGTGCTGTGCGCGACACAGGACACGATCGAGGTTTTCTTCGATCCCGACACGCGCACCTCGGCGCCGATGCCGGAATATTACCGGGAAAAGCTGATGCCGCTGGTCGTCGATTTCGAGGATTACGATGGCTGACGGAAAGCTTGCCGGCACCGTCATCCTGATTACGGGCGGCGCGCGCGGCCTCGGCCGCGCGATGGCCGTCGCACTCGCCCGCGAGGGCGCGCAGCTCGCGCTGGTCGATCTCGACGGCGAGGAACTTCAGGCCGCGGCGCGCGAGATCGAGGAGATCGCGGGCCGCGAGTCCGTCGTACCGCTCGGCGCCGACGTCGCCGACCCCGACAGCGCGACGACCGCCGTGCACTACGCGGCGGAGAATTTCGGACGGCTCGACGTGCTGGTGAACAACGCCGCCGTCGGCCCGGACCAGATCACTGGTAATTTCTATGCCGGTGCGCCGAAATTCTGGGAACTGAACCCCTACGTGTTCCTTCGCATGATGGAAGTGAACGCGGCGGGACCACAGCTCATGGCCGCGACCGCCGCGCCCTATATGATCCGTCAGGGCTGGGGCCGCATCGTAAACGTGACCACGGCGCTCGATGCGATGTACGCCTCCGGCATGGGCGGCTACGGCCCGTCCAAGGCCGCACTCGAAGCTCACACCGCGGCGATGGCAAACGACCTCGCGGGCACCGGTGTGACCGCCAACGTGCTGATCCCCGGCGGGCCTGCCAACACGCGCATGATTCCCGACAGCACCGGCATCCCGCGCCAGGCGCTCATCCAGCCCGAGGCGATGCAGGCGCCGGTCGTGTGGCTCGCATCGCGCGAGTCCGACGGACATACGGGCAAGCGGTTCATTGCCGCGAAATGGCACGAAGGGCTGGAGGCCTGCTCCGGCCCCTGCGCGTGGCCGCAGCTCGGCAAGCAGGCGATCCTGCCGGAAGGCGTGACTCGCTAGATGATAACGATAAAAGGGAGAGAGACATGGCGGACAGGCCGCTCGAAGGTAAAACGGCACTGATCACCGGCGCGGGCCGCGGGCTCGGCCGCGAGATGGCCGAGGCGCTCGCCGCCGCGGGCGCCAAGGTCGCGCTTCTCGACCTCGACCGCGACGTTCTCTCCGACGCCGCGAAAGCGGTGGAGGCTGCCGGCGGACAGGGATGCGCACTGGCGATCGAGTCCGACGTCACCGACAGGATCAAAGCCACCGCCGCCGTGGAGGAAGTCATCGGAAAGTTCGGCGGTCTCGACATCCTCATCAACGACGCCGCCATGGGCCCGCAGTATTTTCAGGGCGGCGGCGGCACGGGCCCGAAGTTCTGGGAAATCGATCCCGAGCTGTGGCTGCGCGTCATCACGGTAAACAGCTACGGCCCGCAGCTCATGGCGAGCGTTGCGGTCCCTCACCTGATCGAGCGCGGCTGGGGCCGCGTCATCAACGTCACCACGAGCCTCGATACGATGTACCGTCGCGGCAGCGGCGCCTACGGCCCGTCCAAGGCCGCGCTCGAAGCGAACACGAGCATCATGTCCGAGGACCTGGAAGGCACCGGCGTGACGGCGAATGTCCTCATTCCCGGCGGTGCCGCGAACACGCGCATGATCGCCGACCACATCGTCCCCGACCGCGCCTCGCTGGTACAGCCCTACGTGATGCGCGCGCCGGCGGTCTGGCTGAGTTCGGCAGCGTCCGACGGCATCAACGGCAGGCGTTTCGTCGCGGCGCTGTGGGACGAAGACCTGCCGATCGACGAACGGATCGAACAGGCCGGCGCGTCGGTGGCGTGGAGTCAGCTGCCGTCGCGGGCGATCCGCCCCGCCGGTACCACCGCGCTGGACTGATAGGCGCGATGGAAATCGGTTTCTTCTACTGGCCCTACACGCCGGAACTTGTGGAGCGCATGGCGCGCGCCGCGGACGCATACGGCTACGACATGATCGGCATCGCCGATACGCCGGGCAACGCGATGGACCCATGGGTCGCCACGGCGATGACGGCCCGGATCGTGAAGAACACCCGGATCGCGCTCTGCGTCACCAATCTCGAATCCCGACACCCGTCGGTTTCCGCGGCGTCCATCGCCTCGATCGACCTTCTGACCAAACGGCCGTCCGTTCTCGGCATCGGCGCCGGGCACAGCGGCACCAAGAACCTCGGTATCGGCAACACCAGCGTCGCGGGGATGGAACGCGGCGTGCGCTTCATGCGCGAGTTGCTGACCGGTCAGCCCGCGACTCTCGATGGTGCGGAAGCTCATCTTCCCTGGGTGAAGCGACCGTCGAGCGTGTTCGTCGCGGCGTCGGGCCCGCGCACGCTGAAGATGTCGGGGGCGACCGCCGACGGCACGTTCGTCAATTTCGGGATCAAGACCGAGAACATGTCGCAATCGGAAGGCAAGGTC
>JAYPTI010000036.1:0-4659 GCA_038133505.1 Alphaproteobacteria bacterium | reverse complement strand
CGGCAAGGTCCTCGAAGGACTCGCGGCGGCAGGGCGCGATCCGTCCGCGCACGAGATGTGGCAGGTCGCGGGGCTCGACTGCAATGCAGACGGCAACGCGGCGCGCGACAAGGTCGGGGCGATCCTCGCCTTCATGGCCGCAGGCTATATCCTCGGCCGCGGCGATCTGCAGACCAAGGGCGTGCCGGAGGACCTGCACGGACCGCTGCTCGAACTCAGAAAGCTCTACAGCACCCGCCCCGGCGATGCGGACGCAGAGCTGGTGACGCGGCTCGGCCTGTTCGACTACCTGACCGAACGCTTCGCGATCTACGGCACGCCCGAACAATGCCTCGAACAGCTCGAACGCGCGCGCGACGCAGGGCTGAAGCGCGTGATCTTCACGGTCAGCGTCGCGTCGGACCCCGCGGGAACGGTAGAACTGTTCGGCAAGGAAGTGCTGCCCCGCTTCCGGGGCTGACGTCAGCGGGCCCGGCTCGCCCGGATCGCGAGCACAAACGCGATCAGCAGGATGACGGCACCGCCGAGATACGGCGCGTCGCGACCGAAGACGCCGAATGCGAGACCGGCCGCGGCCGGACCCAGAATACGGCACAAAGACTGTGCGGACTGCGAAGCCCCCATCGCCGCGCCCTGATGTTCGGCGGGCGCGTTCTGGGAGATCATTGCGTGGAGCGCCGGACTGCACAGCCCGAAGCCCGTCGCGATCAGGGCCCCGCCGATAAAGGCCAAGAGGGCCGAATAGACGATCAGCACCATCGCGAAGCCGGCCGCCATCAGTATGGAGCCGACGATCACGACGCGCGCTTCGCCCACGCGCTTCACGAGCGGGCGCACCACGCCGCCCTGCACGACGACCATGACGATCCCGATATAGAAGAAGAAAATGGCGTTCTCGCGCACGCCCCAGTGCAGCTGCTGCTGGGTCCACATGGCGAAGGTGCTTTCGAGCCCGCCCATGCAGAAGGCGACCATCGTCAGAATGATCAGCGGATAGAGCACCATCGGCGTCCGCGCCGCGACGGAGAACGCCTTCACCCGGCCGGAGAAGCTGCGGTCGAGGTCGGCCGCTTCATGGCGTGCCGGCTCCTTGAGCAGCACGATGGCGGCGAGAAACCCGACGAGCGAGATCGCGCCCGCGATCAGAAACGCCGTCTCGAAATCCGTGTCGCCGTGCCCGAACCTCGTCAGCGCCCAGCCGATCCCGGGGCCGAGCACGAAGCCCGCGCCGATCGCGGCACCCATCAACCCCATCCGCCCGGCCCGCTCGGCCTTTGGCGTGACGTCCGCGATATAGGCCTGGGCGACGGGCAGCGTGCCGCCCATCAGCCCGCCGAGGGCGCGGGCCGCAAACAGCATCCACAAGGCATCCGCCTGGCTGACCCAGGCGAACGACACCGCAGAACCGAGCATGCTGAAGCAGACGATCGGCTTCCGCCCCCATTTGTCGCTGACGATGCCCCACGGAAACGAGGAGAGGAAGGCGAACAGCGAATAGGTCGCGAACAGGAACGCAACCAGCGTCGGCGACGCGCCGAAGCGCTCCGCCCAGAACGGCATGAACGGGATGATGATCCCGAAGGCCAGCATGTCGATGAAGACGATCAGCAGGAGAATGCCGATCGCGCCCTTGCGGGGCTCCGTTTCCGTCATGGCGCGCAATCTAGCCGGAACCGTGCGGGCGCACCATCTCCCTCAGCTCGTATTTCAGGACTTTCCCCATCACGTTTCGGGGAAGCGAGTCGCGGAAGACCACGTCGTGCGGGTGCTTGAAGCGCGCCAGCGTTCCATCGAACATGGCCAGCACATCCTCGCGGGAAAGATCCGCGCCGTCCCGCAGGACGACGACCGCGACAGGCACCTCGCCCCAGCGCTGGTCCGCCCGCCCGACGACCGCAGATTCCGCGATGTCGGCGCATCCGTCGAGCACCATCTCCAGCTCGGCCGGATAGATGTTCTCGGATCCCGAGATGATCACGTCCTTCACCCGATCATCGACGTAGAACAGACCGCGCTCGTCGATATGGCCGATATCGCCGGTGTGGAACCAGCCTTCCTTCAGCACCTCGGCGGTCGCGTCGTCATCGTTCCAGTATTCGCGGAGAATGTTGGGGCCGCGAATGACGATCTCGCCCTTCTCGCCCGTCCCTAGGGGATTGCCGTCCGGATCGACGATCCGGGCGTCGCAGTGGAGCGCCGCCCGGCCGGTCGAGCCTTTCGTCGTCCACGCGTCGGGAATCCGCTGGTGGATTGCGATGGGCGCCGTTTCCGTGGAGCCGTAGACTTGGATGATCGGCACGCCCCGGTCGAGATAGGCGTCGATCAGCGACATCGGCACGATGGTCGAGCCGGTGTTGATCGCCCGCAATGGCGAGAAATCGATTTCCCGCCACGCCGGATGCGCCATCAGCGCGGCCATCAGCGCCGGCACGAGGATCATCAGGGTTGGCCTGTCCTCGGCGATCGCCCTGACGGTCGGATCCGGCTCGAACCGGCGGTGCAGTAAGACGGTCGCGCCGGCGTGGAATGCGGGCGTCGTCTGGATGTTCAGCCCGCCGACATGGAACATCGGCAGGTCCGTGAGGATCACGTCCTCGCTCGTCATGTCGTGCATGGCGATCGAGTTGACGGCGTTGAACGTCAGCGCGTTCTGGGTAAGCACGGCGCCCTTTGGGCGGCCGGTCGTCCCCGACGTGTAGACGATCAGAAGCGCGTCGTCGGGGCCGGCCTCCGGGTCGAGCGCGTCGTCTCCCGCGTCGGCGACCAGCGCCGGATAGTCGTTCTCCATCGAAACGTAGCGGCAATCGCGAATTTCGCTTCGGATCGACGCTGCCCCGTCGGCGAACTCCGCCTCGACGAACAGTGCCTTCGCCCCCGCATTCTTCAGGATGTAGAGATGCTCGGGCGGCGCGAGACGCCAGTTGAGCGGCACCAGGATCGCACCAAGCCGCGCGCAGGCGAACAGCATCGCGAGCATTTCGGGCGAATTGAGCCCGAGAAAGGCGATCCGGTCGCCGCGCCCGACGTCGAACCCGTCGCGCAGCATCGCCGCCACGCGGCGGATATGTGCGTCGAACGCGGCGTAGGAGATATCCTCGCCCTCGAAGCGGATCGCGGTCTTGTCAGGCTGGAAATCCGCCCATCGCTCGATCCAGTGCGAGACGTTCATCTGTCGTCGTCCCTTAATCGTCGGCCTCAATCGTCATCCGACTCACCCGGCTCGTAGAGCGTTTCGCGGCCGAGCCGGTCGAGGCACAACTCTGCCGTCCACGGCAGCATCAGCGAGCCGAGCCGCGAGTCGCGGTAGAGTTGTTCGAGCGGCAACGACTTCAGCATCGACTGGCCGCCGCAGGTCCGGATGGCGAGACGGCACATCTCGTTCGCGTTCTCCATCACGGTGAACTGCGTCGCGTAGGCGCGCAACCTGTCCTCCTTCGACGGATCGACGCGTGCTTCCGACGCGGCCTGTTTGAAGATGGCCCAGGTCTGCTGCAGCTTGATCCACATCTCGGCGACGGTGATCTGCTTGGTCGGATGCATCCGACGCTTTATCGGAATGCCCTCGATCTCGCCCCGGAGATACGAGACCGTGAAATCGTAGGCGGCCTGCGCGATGCCCATATAGGTCGGGCACAGCGTCAGGAACATGTGCGGCCAGCGCCGCGCAGCCTGGTAATAGACGCCGCGCGGCATCAGCATCTGTTCGTCGGGGATGAAGACGTTCTCGAGCAGCAGCGTCCGCGAGACGGTCGCGCGCATGCCGACCGGGTCCCACGGCCCGACGACGGAGACGCCCTCGGCGTTTGCCGGCACCGCCATGAACAGCGTGTCGCGCACCGACCGGTCGGGCTTGTCCTCGGTGCACAGCACGCCGTAATAGGTCGCCGCGCCGGAGAGCGAGGCGAAGATCTTCTTGCCGTTCAGCACCCATCCGCCATCGACCTTGGCGGCGAGCGTGCCGAACGGTATCTTGCCCGCAGCGGCGGCTGAACCTTCCGAGAACGGCTGCGCGAAGATCGCGCCGTCGTTCACGATGCGGGAGAAGTGCAGTTCGCGGTTCCGGCGGTGCTGGCGCCGGTCGGCAGCGGACATCTCCAGATCGTCGGCGATGTGGCCGGTCCACAGCGGCGTGCAGGCGTGCATGTTGTAGGTAAGCGCCGTCGCGCCGCACCAGCGGCCCATTTCGGCGGCGAGGACGGCGTAATCGGCATACACGACGCCGAGGCCGCCGAGCGATTTCGGCACCGTCATCGCGAGAATGCCCGCTTTACGCATGTCGTCGTAGTTCTCGAACGGGAACGACGCCTCCTCGTCATAGAGCGACGAACGGGGCGCGAATTTCTCCCGGCCCAGCGTCGAGATCACATCCCGGATTTCGTCCGTCTTTCCCGCGAGTTTCTGCCACTTGAAGCTCTTGATCTTGCGCGCGGGCTTACCGGCTTTTTTTTTCGTCCTTGTCGTCGTCTTTGCGGTCGCCATGGCTCCCTCCCGTGGCTATCGGTTCGAAACTGTGTCGAGAAAATCGCCGAGCGCGGCGCTGAACGCCGCCGGATCTTCGAGATTTGCGAGATGACCGAGACCCCGCAGGCATCGGTATCGGGCGCCGGGGATTTTCGCGGCCATGCGCTCCATCATCGGCGCGGGTGCATTGGTGTCCGT
>JAYPTI010000035.1:17938-21895 GCA_038133505.1 Alphaproteobacteria bacterium | reverse complement strand
CTCCCCCTCGGCGTGAGGGTCTGGAAGAAGGGAAATATAGCAATCTCAGAAGAAAGCCTGGATGCCCGTCTGCGCCCGGCCGAGGATCAGCGCGTGGATATCGTGCGTACCCTCGTAGGTGTAGATGGTCTCCATGTTCATCATGTGACGCATGACGTGATACTCGTCCATGATGCCGTTGCCGCCGTGGATGTCGCGGGCGTCGCGGCAGATGTCGCGGGCCTTGCCGGTGGAATTGCGCTTGAGCATCGAGATCAGCTCGGGCGAGCACGTCCCCTCGTCCATCATGCGGCCCATCTGAAGGCACGACTGCAGGCCGATGAAGATGTCGGTCTGCATGTCGGCGAGCTTCTTCTGGACGAGCTGGTAGCTCGCGAGCGGCTTGCCGAACTGGCTGCGGTCGAGCGCGTATTCGCGCGCCGCGCGCCAGCAAAACTCGGCCGCGCCGAGCGCGCCCCAGGCGATGCCGTAGCGGGCGTTGTTGAGACAGCCGAACGGGCCGCCGAGACCGCGCGCTTCGGGCAGGTAGTTCTCGTCGGGCACGAACACGTCCTCGAGCACGATCTCGCCGGTGACGGACGCGCGGAGGCTGAGCTTGTTCTTTAGCTTGGGCGTCGACAGCCCCTTCATGCCGCGCTCAAGGATGAAGCCGCGGATGACCCCCTCGTCGTCCTTCGCCCAGACGACGAACACGTCGGCGAGCGGCGCATTCGAAATCCACATTTTCGCGCCGTTGATCTGGTAGCCGCCGTCGACCTTCTTCGCGCGGGTCTTCATGCCGCCCGGATCGGAGCCGTGGTCGGGCTCCGTCAGACCGAATGCGCCGACCCATTCGCCGGACGCGAGCTTGGGCAGGTACTTTTCGCGCTGCTCCTCGGTGCCGTAATTGTAGATCGGCCACATGACGAGGCTCGACTGGACCGACAGGGTCGAGCGGTAGGACGAATCCACCTTCTCGATCTCGCGGGCGATGAGGCCATAGGAGACGTAGCTGACGCCCGCGCAGCCGTAGCCGTGGATGGTCGGACCGAGCAGCCCGAGTTCGCCCATCTCCGGGATCAGGTCGGGATCTTCCTTCTCCTCGTTATAGGCTTCGACGATCCGCGGCAGCAGCTTCTCCTGGGCGTAGGCGCGCGCGGTTTCCTGAACCATGCGCTCTTCCTCGGTCAGCAGGCTGTCGAGCGCCATCGGGTCTTCCCAGTTGAACTTTCCCCACACCCGGGGCTTGTGGCCGCTCGCATCGGACGGATTTGTCGCCATCTGTCATTCCTTTCGGTCTTCATAACGCCCCGACCCTGTCGGGCGCGCCGGTCGGTGGATGATAATCGGGCCTTCGCCCGCGGTCACCATTTATTTTAAGCTTAAAACAATTTTCTGCCGCGCCGTGCTGCCCGCGGCAAAAACGAGTATACGGATTATTTGTATGTACACAAACAATTTCTCGAAGGGATGATCCGCCAAGCCGATCGGGTATAGTGCCCTCAAGACACGCCAACAGGGAAACGATCTCCATGCCGCATACGTTGCGTTCCTTCCTCGCCTCCATCGACAACCGGATGCTGCACATCCACGATCCGGTCGATCCGGAAACGCAGGTCGGCTACCTGTGCTCGGAAAGCCAGGGACCGCTGATGTTCCACAACATGCCTGGCTACGAGGGCTGGCGGCTGACCGATATCCTGATCAAGGACCGCGCCGGCCAAGCAGCGGCGTTCGGCCTCGAGAAGGCGAACGAGGTCTGCCCCTATCTCGCGGAACAGATGGCGACCAAGCGCGGCAAGTCTGTGATGGTCGACGACGGCCCGGTCAAAGAGGTCAAGATGCTGGGCAAGGACGTGAACCTTCACGCCATCCCGATTCCGCAGCACAGCCACGGCGACGGCGGCCGCTATCTCGGCTCCGGCATCACGATCACCAAGGACCCCGAGACCGGCATCCGCAACGAAGCCATCATCCGCATGATGCTGACGGACGATCCGCAGAAGGCGACGTTCTGGATGGCGGCGAGGCACAACTACGCCCATTACATGAAATACGTCGCCATGGACGAGCCGATGCCGATGGCCTTCGCGATCGGCCTGCATCCCGTCTACGAGATCATGTCGAACTGGTCCGGCAAGCACGAGGATTTCGACGAGCTCGAATACGGCGCCGGCATCCTCGGCGAGGACATCGAGATGATCAAATGCGACACCATCGATCTCGAGGTGCCCGCGCATGCCGAAGTTATCATCGAAGGCCTCGTCCATCCGAAGGACCGCGCGCCCGAGGGCCCGTTCGGCGAATTCACCACCTTCGGCGCCGGCGCCGAGGGCCCCGCCCCGGTGTTCCAGATTACCGGCATCACCCACCGTAAGGATCCCATCTTCCGCCACATGCAGGCGACGTGGTTCACCGACCACCAGCCGCTGATCACGCTGCCGATGGAGGCGACCTACTACAACCGCCTCAAGGAAACCAACGGCAACACCAACATCATCGACGTGTTCGTGCCGCCGTGGGCCGCGCAGTTCATGATGATCATCCAGATGGAGGCGCGCTGGGACGGCCAGGTGCGCGACGTGCTGATGTCGGCGCTGTCGGGGCCGAACCTGCACGTGAAAATCGCCATCGCGGTCGACGCGGACGTCGACATCTACAACGCGGAGGAAGTGCTGTGGGCCATCGCCTGCCGGTGCGATCCGCAGACGATGACGCACGTCATCCCGAACACGCGCCTGCACCCGCTCGACATCTCGATCCCGCAGGTGCGCGAGGACTACACGGTCATGCGCGTCGGCGGAAAACTCGCCATCGACGCGACCGCGCCGCCGACCTGGCGGCCCGACGACCGCAAGAAGTTCACCCGCGTCAAGCCGATGGGCAAGGACGACGTCTCGCTCGAAAGCCTGCTCGAACAGGTGCGCGTGAAGCGCTGAGCGCGGCAACGCCATGCGGCCGCTGACGCTCGGCTGGCTGACGCTGCTCGAAGCCCCGCCGGCGGAGGTCGTCAGGGCCGCGGCCGAAGCAAGCTTCGACGCCGTCAGCCTCCGCATCACCGGCCGGACGCCGGACGATCCGCATCCGATCGTCGTCGGCAATCCCGCTGCGTTGCGCGACCTCCGCGCCGAACTCGACGCGTCGGGACTGCCGCTGTCGAGCGCGTCGATCTATCACCTGTATCCTGACATCGCGCTCGACCGCGTCCTCCCCGCCTTGGAGGCGTCCGCCGCGCTCGGGGCGAAGACCGTCGTCGTCACCTGCATGGATCCGGACGAGGCGCGCTGGACGGAATTCGCCGCCGCCTGCTGCGACCGAGCTGCGGATTTCGGACTGACGCTTGCGCTTGAATTCGTGCCCTACAGCGAGGCGCGCACGCTGGCGCAGGGCGTGCGCATTGTGCGCAGCGCGGCGCAACCGAACTTCGGCCTGCTGGTGGATTCGCTGCATCTCGCCCGGTCGGGCGGACGGCCGTCGGATCTTTCGGAACTGAGCGCCGGCGAAATCGTCTTCGCCCAGCTGTGCGACGCGGCCGCGGAACTGCCGCCCGACATGGATCTCGCGACGGAATCGCGCCGCGGGCGCCTTTACCCGGGAGACGGCGCCCTTCCCCTCGCCGATTTCATGACAGCACTGCCCCCAGGCACGGAAATCGAGATCGAGACGCCGCGGGCCGCTCTTGCCCACCTGCCGCTCGCCGAGCAGGCGTCGCGCGCGGCCGAAGCCGCGCGCCGTTTTCTTGAGGCTCGGGACTAGAGGCCTACTGTCATCCCCGCGAAGGCGGGGATCTTTATCCCATCGAGAGAGATTCCCGCCTGCGCGGGAATGACCCGTTGCGGAAGTCAGGCCGCCTCGACCATTACCTCGCCGTTCACGTTGTCGACGATCACGTTGGTCTCGAAGAAGGTGCATTCGGGGCGCGATCCCATGCGCTCCTCCATCGAATCCAGCCACGCCTCGCAATGGAACGCTTCGGCC
>JAYPTI010000035.1:0-17893 GCA_038133505.1 Alphaproteobacteria bacterium | reverse complement strand
GCTCGCGGCTGGGCCAGATATAAAAGCCGCCGCCGAGACCTTCGGCCTCGTGATAGAGGAAGTACTTGGTCTGCAACCCTTCGAGCGCCGCGAATTTCGGCGCGGCAGCCTCGGACTGCGCCTTTGCGGCCGCACGGTCGGTGCCGGGCTTGAGCTTGTAGGTGACGAGTACGGTCGTGGTCATGGTTTCCCTCCTTTACGGTTCGTCCGGGCGGGTCTTAGACCGGCCCCTACGCACAATGTTTACGCCGAATGGTCCGGCAGGCCGAACAGCCGGGCGGCGTTGCGGCCCATGATGTTGCGCTTGGCGTCCTCGTCGAGGAACGGCAGGTCGTAGACGCTGGACGGCGCATCGAAGTCCCAGTGCGGCCAGTCGGAGGCGTAAAGAAGCTGCGTGTCGGCGTTCATCGCCTTGAAGGTCGCCTCGAGCAGCGCCATATCCGTTCGCTCCATCGGCTGGGTCGAGTAGTACATGTCCTTCATGTACTCGCTCGGCAGCTTCTTCAGGTTCGGCGCTTCCGACGAGCGCATCAGGTATTCGTTGTCGAGCCGCTGCATCATGAACGGGATCCACGCCACGCCGCTTTCGGTCCAGATGACGTCGAGCTTCGGGAAGCGTTCGTTCAATCCGTGCATCACCCAGTTGGTCAGGTGCACCATGCTGCACAGCACGAAAGAAATCGCGTGCATCGAGATGAACGTGTCGAGCTGCCTGAGATAGTCGTCCTGCCAGTTGTTGCCGGCATGGAAGCACAGCGGCTTGCCGCGCTCCTCGAGCATTGCGTAGAGCCGCATGTAGCTGTCGTGGTGCACCGACTTGTAGCGCACCGAGGTGACCATGAAGCCGAGCACGTCGGGATGGTCGCCGAACTCCTCAACCATGCGCTCGCATTCCTTCGGCTCGCAGAACGGCAGATACAGCAGCGTCTTGAGCCGGGATTCGGCCGGGATGATGCGTTCCATCAGAAAGCGGTTGTAGGCGAAGGCCAGTTGCACCTCGACGCGCGGCTGCGGATGCAGGCCGAGCTGCAGCAGGTTGCCGGGGAACAGGATCTGCCAGTCGATCGACAACGCATCCATGACGCGGCGCATGAGCGTCACGTCGCGGTGGACGCTGTCATCGTCGATCATCTCCGCCAGCGCCGTCTGATGCGGAATCCGTCCGCCAACATCCTGGTAGCGCAAACCGCCGACGGCGTTCGACAGGCCAGCACCCGCGCCGGTGCGCCGCTGCATCTCGATAGCGTTGTGGCGCAGGACGGGATCCTCGATATGCAGAACGACCTCTTTCCACGAACTCAGTTCGGAATGATGCGCGTCCGTATCGACGATCAGCCAGTCCTTGAAATTTCGCTCTTCCGCATACCGGCTGGCGCGCGCCAGGGTCTCGCGCGTGTCGGTATCGATATCCATTTCCTTGCGGAGTTCGCGGACGTTCTCGACGCCTGAATCCATTCTCGTTCCTCCCGATTGCCCCGATTTAACCAGACCTCGCGCTCGGGCGCACGTTCCGTCTTGTCGCCGTCATATTGTATGTGTACAAATGATCCATTCCCGACAGCGAGACTCATGATGCCCAGCAAGAAATCCGCCAAGACCGCCCCGAAACGCAAGGCCGCCGGCCGGCCGCGCGACCTCGATCCCACGTTCCTTCTGCCGCCGATCGACGAGCTTCACGAGATGATCGAAGGTTGGGTCGCGGAAGACGTCGGTCTTCAGGACCTGACGACCAACATCATGATCCCCGGCAACGCCAGGGCCGACTTCGTGATGAACACCCGCCAGGAAATCGTCATCGCCGGCATCGAGGTCGCTGCCGAGGTCTTCCGCCACATGCTCCCCGAAGCAAAGGTGAAGACGCTGGTGAAGGACGGCACCAGGGCGAAAAAAGGCACGTCGCTGATGCGCGTGACCGGACCGGCGCGCGGCCTGCTGACGATCGAGCGCACGTCGCTCAACATCCTGCAGTTCATGTGCGGCATCGCCACGCTGGTGAACGAATACGCGTCGCGGATCGCGCACACGAACACGCAGCTCATCGACACGCGCAAGACCGTTCCCGGCCTCCGCATGCTGTCCAAATATTCGGCCTGCGTCGGCGGCTGCCGGCCGCACCGGCTGGGACTGCATGACGGCGTGATGATCAAGGACAACCATATCGCCGTTCACGGCTCGATCGCCAAGGCGGCCGCCCAGGCACGCGCCCTGACGCCCGCGCTCACCAAGATCGAGATCGAGTGCGATACCCTCGCCCAGGTCAAGGAAGCGGCCGAAGCGGGCGCCGACGTCATCATGTTCGACAACATGTCGGCCGAGATGATGAAGGAAGGCATCGCGATCATCGCCGGGCGTGCGCGTACCGAGGCATCGGGCGGCATCACGCTCGAGACCATCAAGGCGAAGGCCGAATCCGGCGTCGACGTGATCTCGGTCGGCCGCATGACGCAGTCCGCGCCCGCCGTCGACATCGGCCTCGACGTCACGATCTCCAAATAGGCAGGCAGCCCGATCCGCCTATGAGTTCGGGTACCCTGTTCCTCGTCGTCGGGCCGAGCGGCGCCGGCAAGGACACGCTGATGGACGGCGCGCGTGCGGCGCTTGCCGGGGACGACACGGTCGTCTTCGCCCGGCGCGCGATCACGCGGCCCGCGGATGCCGGCGGCGAATCGCATGAGGCGGTGACCGACGACGAATTCGATGCGCGCCACAAGGCCGGCGGCTTTTTGCTGGACTGGCAGGCGCACGGGCTGAAATACGGCGTTCCGGCCGACTACGCCGACGATCTCGCCGCGGGCCGCAACGTCATCGCCAACGTTTCCCGCGCCGTGATCGCCGAGGCGATTTCCCGGTTCCCGAAGGTCGTCGTCCTGGAGGTCACCGCCTCTCCGGAAATTCTCGCAGACCGACTTGCCGGGAGAGGCCGCGAGACGGCGGACGAGATCGCCGCCCGCCTCGCCCGCGACGCCGCGAACATTCCCGCCGACGCGGTCAAGACCACGGTCGTCAACGACGGCACGCCCGAAGACGGCATTGCGGCCTTCGTCGCGGCGCTCAACGGAGAAGCCCCGCACGGCCCGATGCTGCTCGCCCGCAAGATCTCGGGCGGCGCGCTCGACCGGGAGGAATACAGGGCCGTCATCGGCGATATCGTCGCCGGCCGCTTCACGGACCAGGAAACCGCCGACTTTCTCGTCGCCGTCACGGAATCGCTCGCCGAGGACGAAACCGTCGCCCTCGCCCGCGCGCGCGCCGACTTCGCCGAGCGAATCCGCTGGGACGCGGACCTCGTCGTCGACAAGCATTCCATGGGCGGCATTCCGGGGAACCGCATCTCGCTGATCGTGATCCCGATCGTCGCGGCCTACGGGCTGACGATCCCGAAGACGTCTTCGCGCGCCATCACCTCGCCCGCGGGCACGGCGGACACGATGGAAGTCCTCGCGCGCGTCGATCTGGACCCCGAAGACGTCCGCCGGGTCGTCCGGGAGGCGAACGGCTGCATCGCGTGGAACGGCCGCCTCAGCCATTCGCGCGTCGACGAGGTAATGAACGCGATCACGCGTCCGCTGCGGCTCGACTCGCTCGACTGGTCGGTCTCGTCGATCCTGTCGAAGAAACTGGCGGCAGGCGCGACCCACTGCATCATCGACATGCCGGTCGGTCCCACCGCAAAGGTCCGAGACGCCGCGGACGGCGAACGATTGAGAGACAGGTTTCTCTATGTCGGAGAGCGGCTCGGCCTGAGCCTCGACGTGCGCCTGTCCGACGGCACCGCGCCCATCGGCCGCGGGATCGGTCCGGCGCTGGAAGCGCGCGACGTGGTCGGCGTCCTGCAGAACGACCCGGGCGCGCCCGCGGACCTCCGCGACAAGGTGCTCGAGTTCGCCGCCGCGATCCTGCGGTTCGATCCGGCGATGCCGGATACGGACGCCCCCGGAAAGGCCCGCGAACTGCTCGACAGCGGCGCGCCATGGGAGACGTTCCAGCGGATCTGCGCCCTGCAGGGCCCGCCGCCGGAGACCGTCGAGATCGGTCGGCATGCCGTAACGGTGGCCGCCGATACGGCGGGAACCGTGGAATCCATAGACTGCTTCGCCCTCGCCGGCATTGCCCGCGCCGCGGGCGCACCGACGGACAAGGGCGCGGGCCTCGACCTGTTCGCCCATCCGGGTCGCCCCGTGGACAAGGGCGAGCCTCTATACCGGGTGCATGCCCGGACAGCGGACGGGCTGGACAAAGCTCGAACGAGGATCGGTGAGAACGCGGCGTTTAAAATATCGCAGAACGGGTAGCGCAGTACGGCACATCAACCGACAGAATAAATGATTTCAATAACATAAGGATTTATTGCGAAGAGATTTCAAAAGCAATTGAACGGTTGAATTGATTCAATTTCACCGCCACTATTAAGGGGTGCGATGGAGTAGTACCAACAATGGGGGAAACCATGGGTACGAAAACACCGACTCCTCCGCACGATTAATCTCGTAAATTCAATTTGTTCCTGCCGGCAGCGCTGCTGATCGCGTCGGTCGGCCCGGCGGCGTCGCCCGCCAATGCGCAGGCAGTCCTGCCGGGCGGTCTGTACGTCATCATGATCCCGACGAACTGCATCAGGGTGCCCGGTCAGGAAAATCTGACGAACGGTATATGGCAGTTGAAACGGGTGAACGTTTTCGCGCCCGGGAATCTGTTCGTATCCGCCCGGACAGTATCGAAACCGGACCAGGTCAGCTTCCTTTCGAACAACCCCGTGGTGATTCCCCCTGCCGGTCCGTTTCAGCTATTCGGATCCGACGGCGGCGTTCCTTACAGAAAAACCGAATTGTCGCTTCCGATCCGGGAAACCGGCCTCAGGAAGCCGGCCAACGTCGATGTCACGGCGACCGGCAGCAATCCCGGCGACAAGGTGATGAACGGCGGAAAATCCAAGACCGTGACACGTAAATTGCGCGTCTACCCCCGCGCCTACATCCAGCGGACCACGGTGGAGCCGAAGAAGAGCCTCTACAGTCCCGGAGACCGCGTTCAGGTCATCGTTCAACTGCCGTGGGATCAACCCGCCAAGACGGTGCGGGCCCGTTATACCCACCCTTCGGCGCGCATCGGGAACAGTACGGTGACCGCCGGATACAGTGAATGGGGCGATGCCCAGTCCACCACGCAGGAACCCGTGGTCCGCTATATGACCAAGACGTTCTTTCTGAAATGGCCGGACAAAAGCGAGTTTTCCGGACTGGCCGGGCCAAGCGTAACGCTGAATATGCAGGTCACGCTTGAAAGCATGACGAGCGCTTGCGCCATGGTGAAGGAACCAAATCGCGTCAACCTCCAGTTCAAGCTGAAGAATCCCAGTCCGGGTACCGCCGTCAGATTGCCGCCGGAAAGCAGTCGCCGCCGCGCGAGCGACAATGTGATCGACATCAAACGCCGGCAAAAGCCCGACACCAACTACACCACGCGATAAACGCCAACCAGGAGACGATCGAAATGTTTGCGAGAAGATGGACAATCGCCGCGTCGTTTGTCGCTTGCGTAGCGTTTGCCGGAGCGGCCCAGGCCCAGATGGGATATCACGCACAACGCCACATTCATGTGAACGGCACGCACCTGGACCCGCAGCAAGTTCAAAAGCTGGATCAGACCCTCGGCTACACCGTGCCGAGCGGGTTCTACTGGCTGAACGGCGAAGACGGCACCTGGGGCTACGAAGGCAACAGCGAAGTGCTCGGCTCGATCTTCAAGGCCACCGATCCGCGCCGGGCTGCTGCGCAACGCCAGCAGCAGCAACGCCAACAGTCCGGCGGCGGGGGGTCGCAGCGGCCGTATATCAGCAACGACACAGGCACTGGCAGCGCCGTCATCAACCCCAACAAGGGCGGATGTTCGTACGTATCCGCCGGCGGAACGACGATGCGGGTGTGCGACTGATCCCGTTCCGGTGAAAAGGGCGATCGGCCGGCCCGCCCTTTTCGGCCGCCTTCGCGTGCGCCGCGGCTGATACCTACTCGAACGCGTCCGGGAACTTCTTCCGCATTTCCGCCGCCAGTTCCGGCGACGTCATCGCGACGTCGGGGAAATCGTGTATGTGCTCGTAGGGTATGCACGCGTCGATGACGACGCGGCTGTTGTAGAGCTTCTCGTCGAACACCATCGTGTCCAGGCGCGACGACCAGGTGCGGTCGAGGATCGTGAAGTCGCGCTTGGGGTCGGAGCGCGTCCCCATCGCCCAGATGACGTCGTTGATGTCGGTCGGATCGATATCCTCGTCGACCACCACGATGTAGCGGCCGACATAGCCGATCGGGTTCACCTGCGAGGCGACGAGGCCGACCTGGTTGGCGTGTCCGAAATAGCGCTGCTTGATCGACACCGCAACGAAGGTCCGGCCCGAGCCGGCCTGATGCACCCAGACGCCCTTCACGTCCGGAATGCCCGCGCCTTCGAGCGAATCCAGCAGGCCGGCCGAGCGGATGAAGCAACGCTCGAACAGGTGCGAATGCGGCGGCTTCTGGCTGGCCGCGCAGGTCAGGATCGGATCGTTGCGGTAATAGACCCGCTCGATATGGATGACGGGCTCTTCCTTGGCGTCGCCCGCGTAGTAGCCCGTCCATTCGCCGAACGGGCCTTCGAGCGCCGTCTCGTCGGGCGACACCCAGCCCTCGAGCACAAGCTCGGAGCGCGCCGGGAACGGCAGGCCGGTCACCTCGCCCTCGACGACTTCGAGCGGCTGGCCGGCGAGCCCGCCGGCCCAATCGAGCTCGGCTATCTGATCGGACAGCGTATAGCGCGCCGCGATGTAGGTTGCCGGATCGATGCCGACGACGATCACCATCGGGCACTTCTTGCCCTCCTTCAGGTACTTGTCGCGCTGGATGCGGCCCTGCTTGCCGTTCGAGATGTAGGAGGTGGCGATGTTCTTGCCGTTCACCATCACGCGGTAGGTGCCGACGTTGACGCGGCCGGTATCCGGGTCCCGGGTGATCACGCCGCAGGCGGTGCCGATATAGCGCCCACCGTCCTTCTCGTGGTGGACGGGAACCGGAAACTTGGTGATGTCGACATCGTCGTCGCGGTCGATGTTCTCCAGGATCGGCGCCTCGGTGACGACGCGCGGCGGTACCGGCTCGTACTGCTTGATGCGCTTGCGGTAGGCATCGAGCATCGCGCGGCGGTCGCCTGACGTCTCCGGATCGATGCCCATCCCGAGCGCGAGACGCAGCGGCGAGCCGAGCATGCCGTAGAGGCAGCGGAAGCCCTTCGGGTAGCCGGGCACGTCGTCGAACAGCAGCAGCGGCGAGCGGTCGACCTTTTCGCGGTAGAGAACCTCGGTGACGGCGCCGATCTCCTTATCCCAGTGGGCGCCGGAGACGTGGCGCAACTCGCCCCCCTCCTCCACGGCGCTGAGAAAATCGCGCAGGTCCGTCTGCACGTGCCGGTTGGCGATGGTTCCGTCCATGTCGTCGTCTACTCCGTCAGAATGTCCGAGCCGTCTTCGCGATCAGTCGCAGAGATAGCCCCATTTCTCGCGCGCTTCCTTCGCCATCTCGGGCGACGGCGCGTTGACCGGCGCGAACTGGTCCTTCCAGTGGAACGGCCGGCAGGCGTCGATGATCGCGCGGCTGTTGGTTAGGTTGCCCTTTTCCTTCTCCCACGGCGGAATGCGCGGGTCGAGATGGGTCGACCAGGCGCCGCGGATGATGTCGATCGACTCGGCCGGGTCCGACCGCGTCAGCATCGCCCAGATCAGCTCCTCGAGGTTGGAAACGTCGATATCCTCGTCGGTGACGAGCACGTACTTGCCCGCGTAGGCGCCGACATGGCACTGGCAGGCGATGTGGCCCGCCTGCTTGGCGTGGCCGGGATAGCGCTGCTTGATCGAGACGGCGACAAGCATCCGCGCGGTGCCGACCTCGTGCAGCCATGCGCCGGTCACGTCGGGCACGCCAGCCTTGACCATGTTCTCCTTCAGCAGCGCCGAGCGCGTGACAGAGCGGTAGCGCGCCAACTCGTCCGGCGGCCGCTGCGGCACGCAGCCGAGCAGGATCGGGTTGTTCCGGTGATAGACCGCCTTGATGTCCATGACCGGCTCTTCGCGCATGCGCGAGCCGTAATAGCCGGTCCATTCGCCGAACGGGCCTTCCGGCATCTTCTTGTCGGGATGGATGAACCCTTCGAGCACGATTTCGGCGTCGGCGGGAAACGGCAGGCCCGTGTGCTTGCCCTTGATGACCTTCACCGCCTCCCGGCGGAGACCGCCGACGACGTCAAACTCGCACATGCCCTTCGGCACCTCGGACGAGCCCATCAGGAACGTCATCGGGTCGTCGCCGAGCACGATCACCGCCGGCATCGGCTCGCCGCGCTCCTCGTACTTGTCGCGGTGGACGCGGCCGTGCTTGCCGGGCGAGATGAAGAAGCCGACCTCGTTCCTGCTCTGGATCATCACCCGATACGTGCCGACGTTGATCCAGCCGGTGTCGGGATCGCGCGTGACGTTGTAGGAGCCGGTGCCGATGTAGCGGCCGCCGTCCTCCTCGTGCCACATCGGCGCGGGAAACTTCTCGATGTCGATGTCGTCGCCCTCGATGACGTTCTCCATCACCGGGCCGTCGGCGACGAACTCGTGCGGGATTTCGCGGATGTCTTCCATGTAGTGCTCGCGGAAGGCCTCCGAGAGCTCGAACTTGGTCATGTCGGACGGGAAGCCGAGCGTCATGTTCATGCGCTTGCCGGAGAAGAAATTCACCAGAACGCGCGAGCCCTTCAGCGTGCCGGGGATGTCCTCGAAGACGACGCAGGGCGCCTTGGCGTCGTGCAGGACGACCTCCGCCGCCATGCCGATGTCGCGTTCCCACGACGCGCCCTGGACGTACTTCACCTCGCCCAGCTTTTCGGCCTCCTCCAGCCATTCGCGGAGGCTGGTGTAGGGAATGCGCAGGTCGTTCGACAGCGCGGAGACCGGCCCGTCGGCCGCCTTTCCGATCGCGTTGCCCATGTCGTCAGCCATTGGAACGTTTCCTCTCTCAATCGTGCCGGTTCCGGGCGTTTTTCGGCGCCCGACAAGGTCGGGCAGCCCTCTTTCCCTTCGTTGCCGTATGGTATTGGATTGGGCCTCGAACGTACAGCAACCCCGACGCTCAGGAACCGACCCGATGGCCGACAACGACTACGCCCACCACGAAAGTCCCGTGAACCTCCCCGCGAACCGGCCGGAGCCGCAGTTCGTCTCGGACGCGATGGCGGAGCTGCTGGCGAAGATGGATTTCAAGCACGTCTTCCTGCTGCCGGGCGCGAGCTATCGGGGGCTGCACGACTCGCTGGTGAACCACAACCGCAACTACAACCCGCAGATTATCCTGGCGACGAGCGAGCTGTCGGCCGCGTCGATGGCGCACGGATACGCCAAGGCGACCGGCGAGCCGTCGCTCTGCATCCTGCACGACCTGGTCGGCGTGATGAACGGCTCGATGGGGCTCTACAACGCCTATTGCGACCGCGCGCCCGTCGTTTTCCTCGGCGGCGCCGGACCGCTCGACCCCGACCAGCGCCGCTTCATCGAATGGAACCATTCGGCGAGCACGCAGGCCGACATCGTCAAGGACTGGGTGAAGTGGACGGACGAGCCGCCGACCGCGAACGCCACCATGAAGGCGATGCTGCGCGGCAGGCAGATCGCGGCGACAGCGCCGCAGGGCCCTGTCTACGTCTCCATCGACACGCATATCCAGGAGCAGCCGCTCGACGGCAGCATCGAGGATCTCGACCCGACGCTGCCACGCTATCAGCCGCCGCCGCCCATGGCCGCGAACGAGGACGCGCTGATGGAAGCGGCGAAGCTGATCGTCGAGGCGGAGTTTCCCGTCCTCGTCGGCGGGCGCTTCGGCATGTTCGAGGCCGTGCGCAAGCCACTGATCGAACTGCTGGAGATCACCGGCGCGGGCGGGCTCAACGACCGCGCGATCTTCTGCTGGCCTAGCGACCATCCGCAAAACCTGTCCGGCGACCGCGACGCGGTCCGCGAGGCCGACGTCATCGTCTGCCTCGACGCCATCGACATCAACAACACGATGGGCACCTACGCCGTCAAACGCCGGTCGGACATCGTCGAGGCACGCACCCAGGCGGCGCCCAAGATCATCGACATGTCGCTCAACGGCATCGACAACAATTCGTGGACGGCGTTCGGCGGCCCGACGCCGCCGGTCGATTTGCAGCTCGTCTGCGAGCCGCAGCACGGGCTTCATCAGCTGATCGCGGCGGTGCGCAAGACGCTCGAGCGCGACCCGTCGAGCCATGCGCGCATCGAGGCGCGCAAGAAGATGCTGTCCGACCGCCACGACAAGCTGCGCGCCGCCCAGACCGAAAAGGCGCGCGCCGGCTGGGATTCGTCGCCGCTCAAGGTCGAGCGCATGATCCACGAGGTCTATCAGGCGGTGAAGGACAAGCCGTGGACGCTCACGGCCGCCAACCACCGCTCGTTCAACGAGGTCGTATGGACCTTCCCCGGCGCCGGCGCCTATCTCGGCTCCGACGGCGGCGGCGGCGTCGGCTACAATACGTCTGGCGCCATCGGCGCGGCGCTGGCGCTGCGCGACAAGGGCAGGTTCTGCGTCTCGCTCGGCGGCGACGGCGACTACCTGATGGCCCCCGCCTCGATCTGGACGGCGGTGCATTACCGCATCCCGATGCTCCACATCATCAACAACAACTCGACCTGGGGGAACGACGAGGTCCACCAGATCGAGGTCGCGCACCAGCGCGAACGGCCGCAGGAAAATGCCTGGATCGGTCAGGCGATGCGCGATCCGATCATCGACTTCGCCCAGGTCGCGCGCGGCTTCGGCGCGTGGGCGGAAGGCCCGATCGGCGATCCCGCACTGCTCGCCGACGCGCTAAAGCGCGCCGTCGAGGTGGTGGAGAAAGGCGGCGTCGCGGTGCTCGACGTGACGACGCGGCTGGGGACGGTGTCTTAGGCCTCAGTAAAACCCAGCCTACCCGCAAAGAACGGAATAGGTTAAGGCAAGGAACGACAAAGCGGTTCCGCCGACCGAAAACCAGAGGGCGCAAGATAGGTAACCGCGTCGGTTCGACACCAACCCCTCGAATTCCTCCATGGCTTCGTAAACGCCCGAGGAATACTCCGATTTTGTCGTGATCAAATTGGCCAGGGCGAATGACGCAGCAACGAAATGGGCCGCGACGCCCAGAGCGCATAGATAAAACCAGAAAGATTGATCCGGAAGATGGATGGGCGAGTCCGTCCCAACGCTCAATTGGACAATGGAGGTCGCGATCAGCAGACCGGAGAAGGCCAAAAGCGCGCCAGATTTAGTTGACTGATCCTGATCCTGAAACCGAAGGCTTTAGAGAATCTTGCCGCCCGCCTCGTCGAGTTCAACGACCCTGTTATGCTTCGATTTAAATTCCGCTTCCTTCGTCAAACCGGATCTCCCTGTGAAGCGCCGTCACGGACGATATCGGGACACAATCGCATCGACCCAGTCCAGGAATGAAGAGTCGAATTCTTTTGCCCTTGGGTAGAGCGGGCGATTGCGATCGTTGTGAATTTCATTCTCCCAGCCGTCTGTCGACTCCATGAAATCAAGAACGCCGCTTTCGCCGAAATGGTAGAGGTACCCGTGGATTACATAATCCAAATAGGTTTGAAGGATGACGCCGCTCCCTTCGGCAACCGCGTTCTCGGTCCCGACATAGGTAATTATTTTTCGGTCCTTAATGTTGGGCATCCGCAAGTTACGCAGAACGGATACCGGCCCCACGACGAGCTTCCTGTACCCCAACTCCCTCTCGTCTAAGGCGGATATCTCAGTATCCGACACCTCGATTAGCAGGCCGGAAATATCCGTATTGGCACGCCGCCGGATGCTGAGACTAAGTACGGGGAAATCGAAACCCGGTACGGCATGATTCTAGTCGCGGACCCAGCCTTTCAGCAGGACCGGGACCGTTCGATTTTCGGATTTAATCCATGCGTCGTTTAACAACGATCCATATGAAAAAACCCAATGTTTCGCCATTCGACGAACCTCGCGCACCTGACCGAGCGTCTAAATTCCTATCATCCACCGATTTTCCTGCGAGCTGTATCGTCAAATCCGACGACGACATTTTCACTGCCGCGGTCGAAGACCGGCCGCTTTATCAGCGTCGGGTTAGCTTCCATCAGCTTCGTTGCCTTCGCGGCATCGACGCAGTCCTTGTCGCTATCCGGCAGCTTGCGCCAGGTCGTGCCGCGCCGGTTGAGCAGCGTTTCCCAGCCGGCCGCGTCCGCCCAGCGGGCGAGATCGCCGGCATCGAGCCCGTCGACCCGGAAGTCGTGAAAGCGGTGCTCGATGCCTTCCGCGTCGAGCCACTTCAGCGCCTTGCGGCAGGTATCGCAGTTCTTGATGCCGTAGACCGTCAGCGCCATCAGCCCTGTTCCTTCAGCGTGTCGTAGAGGAGGTCGAGCGCGGCGCGGGCGAAGGTCCACATGTTGTCCTCACGGTCGTCGTTGCCGGTCCGGACGATGCGCGTGGCCGTGACCGGGCCGACGACGGCGAGCGCAACATGCCCGGCGGGGTCGCCGTAGCGGTTGCCGGTCGGCCCTGCGGCGCCCGACTCGCCGATCGCCCAGTCGGCTTCCAGAAGATCGCGAACGGTCGATGCGCACAGCGTCGCGTATTCCTCGGTCGAGCCGCGCATCTGCGCCTTGGCGTCGTTGAACCGCAGCAGGCCGCGGCGTGCGGTCTGCGTATAGACCGAGGCGCCGCCCAGGAAATAGGCCGACGCGCCGGGAACCGAGAGCAGCGAGGCGGCGATCAGGCCGCCCGCCGCGGATTCCGAAATCGCGACGGTCTCGCCGCGTTGCTTGAGCAGTTCGCCCACCGGCGCCGCCATTTTCGCGAGGGATTGCATTGTTTCCGTCCGGTTTGTTGTCGCGCGTCAGGGCAGCGGAAAGGTGACGCTGATCGCGCTGAACTGGTTGTGCGTATCCTGCCCGTCGAATTCGCGCGACCGGATGATATGGCTCACCGCCACGCGCGCCTTGCCGAAGAGAGACAGTACGAGCCCGAACTGAATATCGCCCACGAGCACTTTCTTGTCGACATGATGGCTGTCGCTGAAGGTGTTGCCGTCGAGGAAGATGTTCCGCGCGACCGCGCGACCGCCGAGACTGAGAAAAAGATAGCCGTTGGCGATCTCGTTTGCATCGGGCGCGTAATACTCCGAGCCCGCGATCGACGGGCGGATGCGCAGCGGCCCGAAATCGCTGGCGAGATTGCTGCCGAGGCGAAACGTGATACCGGCATTGGCGTAGGTATGGATGTTGCCGAGCGCAAACCCCGCCGACGGCATCGCATCGGCTTCCAGCCAGCCGGTCCAGGGAAGCGCCGGCGCGGCATCCCAGCGCAACTTGTGCTCGTAGGACAGCACGATCCCCGGCTCGTTCCGGATCTGGTTGTGCCAGCCGTGCGGATAGGGCGCGTCGATAGAGGTATGGATGAATTTCTGCGTATCGTCCGCCTGCGACGCCGGTCCGACGACACCGAGCGTTAGCTCGATCGATTCGAGCCTGTCGAACCCGGTGGACGACTTCTCCTTCTTCCCCTCCGGCCCGATCACCAGCCCGGCGGTGCCGTAGAGCCAGCCCGCATAGGGCCGGTCGTCGACGATCAGGTCCCGCCGCGACAGGTCCTCGGGCGTGAACATCGACTGACCGAACGCAAAGCCGTACCGCACTTCCGAGGCGGCCTCGAGAAACTTCAGGCCCAGCACGTCGAATTCCAGCCCGGCCGCAAACCGCTTCAGTGGATCCTCCGCGTCGAGCGCTCCAGAAATGCACGAAAAGCGGGTGCCGTGCGTGTAATGCCGGTCGGTTCCGCGGCCGTCGAGGTCGTTTTCGAACAGGACACTGCCCGTCACGCATCGCCCGGCTGCCGGCGCGGCGCCCAGACACAAAGCCAGGAGCGCCGCCCCGAGAAGGCGAGCGGCGCGCTTGCGGGTGACAACGGTAGAAAGCGGGATCATTCCGGCAGAGTGCTGCTTCGAAACGCCGACTGCAAGACGGCAGATTCCACCGCTTTTTCGCCGTACGCATCGTCGGACGGATCAGGATTTCAATTCCGGCCCTGTGTCAGTATATTTTTCCTTAATTAGTGGATTATGAAGCATTATTAACCCTGATAATTCCATTTATGCACCCTTAATCCGCTTGCGGCAGTTTCGCGACGACGACGACGGGAATGCTCATCGGCGAAGGATCAGACGCGGAACTCGCTGAAGACCTCTTCGGGGAACAGTTCCTCGATCTCGACCTTGCGCTGGCACACGCCCTGCTCGAAGCCGTACTGCAGAAAGGCTTCGAGCGTCGTCCGGTTCTTTTCCACGCCGTAGGGGAAGAAATCGTCGCCGAACAGCTTCCGCGCCTTCTGCGCGCCTTCGTAGCACCACGCATAGGGCACGCGCGTCGCCGTCATCTCCTGCACGCGGAACATGGCGCGGTCCTTGGCCTCGGTGAAGGCCTTGAGGAGGTTCATGGCGATCCAGCGATTGGCCCGGAACGTGTCTCCGCGCATCGCGATCACGTGCATGATCGGGAAGATGCCGGTGTCCTTGTAGTACTGCTCCTCGATTTCCTGATAGTTCGGATAGAGGTGGACGATCGTATCTTCGCCCTCTTCCACCGGGCCCGGCGGATGCGCCGACATCACGCAGTCGATCTCGCCTTCGAGCAGCATGCCGGTCAGCGATTTCGTCGGCTCGTTCCGGTATTTCACGCCGTCGGGCAGCTTGAGCTTCACCTTCTCGACCCGGCCCGGATCGTTGACGCCCGCCTGGACCCACTCGATGTCATGCAGCGGGATGCCGACGTCGTGGACGAGCCAGCCGCGCGTGTAGATGGAGGCCGTCTGCGCCCATTCGGGAATGCCGATCTTCTTGCCGCGGAGGTCGGACGCATCCTTGATGTCGCTGCCGGGCAGGACGAACAGCGACGACTGGCGGAAGACGCGCGACGGAAAGACGGGGATCGCCGTGATGGTGTCGTCGTCCTGAGACTTGAGCGCGATGTACTTGCCGAACGACATCTCGGAGACGTCCCATTCGCGGAACTTGATGAAGCGGAAGAACGTTTCCTCGATTTGCAGGTTCAGGTACCGGAGGTCGATCCCCTCGGCCTTGATGTCGCCGCGCGTGAGGTCCCGCGTGTGCTCGTAGTCGCTCGCGGCATAGGTGAGAGTCAGTTCCGACATTTGGACACTTCCCGTTGGCTGATTTGTTCTGATTGTCCGTGGCGCGACTATAGCGCCGCCGAACGAAACCGGGGCCGAAATTCGGCCCCGGATCGGATCGTCAGGCGCGGCCCGCCTTGCGGTCCATCTCGTCGCCCCAGTCGGCGATGCCGTTCAGGTAGTGGTCCCAGACCATCAGGTTGTCGGCGCATGCCTTGACGACCTGCTCCTCCATCTTCAGTTCGGTCGCGTACTTGGCGACGTTCTTCCAGCCGAGGTCGGAATGGATCACGTCCGCTTCGCCGTGATAGCCGAAGAACACGAGGTCCTGATCGGTGAGACCGAAAAGCTTCTGCCACTTCGCGTGCTCGCTGCCGAACCAGCCGCGCTTCTTGACCAGCCCCCTGCCGTAGCCGGGGATGTTCGCGCGCTCGGCGCAGGTGTTCGCAACCAGGCCTTCGAGCCAGTGGGTATGGCTCATCAGCGCTTCCCAGGACAGCCAGCACATCTTGGTCGAGTTCAGGAGCGGCGCGTTGCGGATCTTCTGGCGCGTCAGCCCGACCTTGATGCCGAGATCCTCGAGCACCTTCCAGTGCGGCTCGCCCTCGTAGAACTCGTCGTCGGCGATGATCTCCTCGGTGCAGGCCTGCAGAATGCCGATCTTCACGTCCCAGATCGGGCAGTTCGTCGCGACGCGGAGCTTGAGCACCGAGTTGCGCTGCCGCGTGTTCTGCCGGTGCTGCATGACGAAGGCATGCGCACGCCCGATGGTCAGCGGCTCGTTTATCAGCCTGTTGTTCTTGGAATAGTTGTCGACCACCTTATCGAGGGCGGCGATGACGGACTTGGCGCTCATGGATTTTCCCTTTCGTTTGGTGGGCGTGTTGTGGCCCACGATCCCGCGCGTATCAAAGATTCTTGGGCGATACGTGCTATTCGATATCGTTATGGGCGGACTGCCCGCCCCTGCTTTCATGCCTTGCGAAGACTGCCCTCGCTGTGCTCGATGCTGTCTTCGATCACCGCGTCGATCGCGTCGCGGACGGCGCGCGCGGCATTGTTCTCGCTGAACGAGGCGGCGTACGCCAGGTGCAGCGTCCGGGAGACGCGCGGCTTCACGATCTGCGCCGCGGCGACGATGCCCGCCGCAACCGACCGCTGGACGGTCGCCAGCGGCAGCATGGACCAGCCGAGACCACCCTCGACCAGCTCGCGCATCGTCGACACGGAATCGATCTCGAACGCGACGTCGATCTCCACGCCCTTCTCGCGCGCGATGTTCTCCACCCAGTCGCGCAGCCCGTATCCCCGGCTCGGCAGGATCAGGCTTTTCTTCGCCGCTTCCGCGAAGGAGACCGTCTCGCCAAGCTTGCCCTCGGAGACCGGGCCGACAAGATAGAGGTCCTCGGTCAGCAGCGGTTCGGTCGCGATGCCCGTCACCGCCGTGGGGTTGTAGGTGAAACCCATGTCGAGCGAGTTCTCGCCGAGCCGGCGCATGATCTCCTCGCTGAGCCCTTCGACGATGTTCAGCGAAACGTCGGGATAGGCGTCCCTGCAGGCGCGGACGAGCCGCGTCGCGAGGATCGCGCTCGCCGTCGGCGTGATGCCGATGACGATCTCGCCCCGCGGGGGACCGAGCAGATCGGTCACTTCCCGCTTCGCCTGCTCGACCTGCTTGAGAATGGCGTTCGCGTGCTTCAGCAGGACCGCGCCAGCCTCCGTCGGCTCGACGCCCCGGGAATGACGGCGCAACAGCGACACGCCGAGTTCGTCCTCCAGCTTCTTGATCTGCAGGCCGAGCGCCGGCTGCGCGATGCGGACGCGGTCGGCCGCCTTCGTGAAGCTTTTCGCCTCGACGATCTCGGAGAAGTAGCGAAGCTGCCTGATATCCATGGGACCTGTCTCGGTATATGTATTCGATATATCATTCGATTACCCCATACCGCAACGAGATTTTAAGCCCCGGTCCCCGCCCGGCACTGTTTCTGCAAAAGGAGGAACGTCATGCCCCGCATTCGCTACATCGAAGATCATGAAAAATCCGAGGAAGCAGCGTCCCTGATCGCGTCCGCCGAACGCACCGGCGCGCCCGATCCGCGCGTCGTCAGCATCATGACGCGCCACCCGACGGCCGGCACCGGCTGGGTGAAGTACTGGAACTCGCTGCTTTACGAAGGCCTGCTGCCGCACACGCTGAAGGAGCTTTGCCGCATCTTCATCTCGATGGAGCACGAATGCGGCTATTGCTCGACCGTCCGGTCGAAGGTGGCGCAGGAACAGGGCCTGACCGAAGAGAAGGTCATGGCGCTGGCGGACTTCCAGACGAGCGACCTGTTCGATGCGCGCGAACGCGCGGCGCTCAAATACGCCCGCCTGTTCAAGCGGGGAGAGCACGCCATCGACAGCGACGAGGTCTACGACGACCTGAAGAAGGTCTTCTCGGAAGAGGAGATCATCGAACTCGGCCAGATGTGCGCCCAGACCGACGGCGTCGGCAAGCTGGTGAAGTCGCTGAACGTCATGAGCTGGGGCGAAGCCTGCGAGATCAATCCCGAGCTCGCCAGGACGAAGAACGCGATCGCGGCTGAGTAACTCTTATCTGAGTTGGCGGTTCCGGCCCGCTCCCCCTCCCGGCCACCCATGAGGATACTGGCGTTGGG
>JAYPTI010000034.1:6314-22715 GCA_038133505.1 Alphaproteobacteria bacterium | reverse complement strand
CTCTCGGCCTCAGCCTTGCGGGGCCGCGCCGGTTCGGCGGCGAGCTGTCGGCGGCGGGGTGGATCGGCGACGGGCGCGCGCGCGCGACGCCGACGGATATCGCCCGCGCGACATGGCTCTACGTGATCACGGTGTTCATCGCATTGATTCCGGTGGCGTTGCTGGCGTTGCTGGTCCACCGCGTCTGAGACCGCGTCGCCGGGGCGGGGGGTTCTACTCGCCCATCAGCAGCAGCTTGCCCCGCCGCCGCGCGGTGCGGAACGCCAGCAGGAACGCGCCCATCCCCAGCATCAGATAGACGGCGTTCAGACCCACCGACCAGAAGAACCTGTCGGGTAGGAAGACACCGTCGATGGCGGCCGCCCGCATGCCCTCGAAGACGTGCGCCGACGGCAGCGCGAACGCGACCGGCTGAAGCCAGCCGGGCAGCACCTCGATGGGATAATAGATGCCGCTGATCGGCGCGATGGCGAAGATCGCCGCCCAGGCGAGGCTTTCCGCGCCGAGCCCGAACAGCAGTACCAGTCCCGACACGGCAAGGCCCACCGACGCACCGAAGATCAGCAGATTCGCGAAGAACGCGATCAGCGGCAGCCCCATGTCGAAGATCGAATAGTGATAGAGCGGAATCGCCAGCAGCGCTGCCGGCAGCACGCCGATCAGCGTCCGCAGCGCCGAGATCGTCAGCAGCGAGATCGCCCATTCGTAGGGCCGCAGCGGCGACGCGAACAGCTGGCCGAGGTTGCGCGACCACATCTCCTCGAGAAACGAGATCGACACCCCGATGTTGGATCGGAACATGATGTCCCACAGCAGAACCGCGGCGATCAGAACCCCGCCGGCGCGGACGAACCATTCCGAATGCTGATAGAGGAACTGCGACAGGAATCCCCAGATCATCATCTGCATCGTCGGCCAGTACGCCAGCTCGACGATGCGCGGCAGCGATCCGCGGATCAGATAGAAGTAGCGAAGGACCATCGCGCCCACCCGGCGCGGAGAGAAGTAGAAGCCGGCGGCCCGGCCGGCAGGTGTCAGCGGCGCCATTTCTATTGCGCCGCCGCCGCGGGCTGGCCGCGGGCGATGTCGAGGAAAACCTCTTCGAGGTTCTGCCGCCCGTAGCGGGCGATCAGGCCGCGCGGGCTGTCATGGTCGACGATCCGGCCTTCCTTCATCATCAGCACGTCGTCGCACAGCCGCTCGACTTCCGTCATGTTGTGCGACGCCAGCAGGATCGTCGCGTTGCGCTCCTGCTGATAGGCCTTGAGATAGGTGCGGATCCAGTCCGCCGTGTCCGGATCGAGCGATGCGGTCGGTTCGTCCAGCAGCAGCAGCGTCGGCTCGTTGAGCAGCGACTTGGCGAGCGACACGCGGGTCTTCTGGCCCGACGACAGCTCGCCGTAGGGCCGGTCGAGGAATTTCTCGATCGCCAGGTCGGAGGCTATCTCGGCGATGCGCGCGCGCGCGTTCTTCAACCCGTAGAGCGTCGCGTAGACGCGCAGGTTCTCGCGCGATGTCAGGCGTTTCGGCAGGTCCACATAGGGCGACGAGAAGTTTATCTGGGGCAGCACGGCGTAGCGGTGGCGCAGCATGTCGACGCCGAGGACTTCGAGCTCGCCCGACGTCGGCACCAGCAGACCGAGCAGCATCGAGATGGTCGTCGTCTTGCCGGCGCCGTTGCCGCCGAGCAGCGCCACGACGGCGCCGCGCGCGACGTCGAAACTGATGGAATCGACGGCCACGATGTCGTCGAAATGCTTGGCGAGACGGTCGACGCGGATCGCGGCGTCGGAGGGCGGCGGGGTCATGGGCGGAATATGGAGCGGGCGTGCGGAAAGGGCCAGCGGAATAGTGAGATTCCGCCGCCGATTGTATAGTCGCCGCTGAACGGACAACGAGCAGGGGCACCCCATGTCTTCATTTTCCGGCGCGCCGCCCGGCGTCGGGCCGGCCTGGCCGGCCGTCCCGGCGGATGCGCTTCCCGCCGCCGTCGATTCGGTCCGCCTGCGCACCCTGACGCTCATCCGCTGGGTCGCGATCGCCGGTCAGGCGGGGGGGCTCATGGTCGTCCACTTCGGATTCGGCTACGCGCTGCCGCTCGCGCCCGCCCTTGCGGTCGTCGGCGCATCGTTCCTGCTGAACGTCATCGCCACCGCCGTTCGCCCCACGGCAGTCCGGCTCGGCGGCTTCGCGGCGGCGGGATTCCTCGGCTTCGATATCCTGCAGCTCGCGGCGCTCCTCTATCTGACGGGCGGGCTCGAAAACCCGTTCGCGATCCTGCTGCTCGCGCCGGTCGCCGTGTCAGCGACGATCCTGTCGGTCCGCAGCACCGTCGCGCTGTGCGTCCTGTCGATCCTCTGCATTTCCGGTCTCGCGGTGGAGCACTACCCGCTGCCGTGGGGAGAAGGCGGCTTCAGCGTCCCGCGAATATACGTACTCGGCATCTGGGCGGCGCTCGCGATCAGCATCCTCTTCTTCGCCATCTATACCTGGCGGGTGGCCGAGGAGGCGCGGCGCATGTCGAATGCGCTCGCCGCGAGCCAGCTGGCGCTGGCGCGCGAACAGCAGCTTGCCGCCCTCGGCGGGCTCGCCGCGGCGGCGGCGCACGAACTCGGCAGTCCGTTGGGCACCATTGCCGTCGTCTCGCGCGAAATCGCCCGCGACCTGCCCGCCGACAGCCCGATCCGAGAGGATATCGACCTTCTCATCAGCGAGACCGCGCGGTGCCGCGATATCCTCGCGGAACTGTCCGACCGGTCAGGCGAGGACGACGAGGGTTCGCCCTTCGCAAGGCTTCCGATCAGCGCGCTGGTCCAGGCGTCCGCCGACCGCCATCTCGACGAGCGCGTCGAGCTGTATCTCGACGCGGCGCCCGCCCACGCGGACGACGCCTCGGCGCCGGTCCCCGAGCCGGTATTCGTCCGGCGGCCCGAGATCGTCCACGGCATCGGCAACCTGATCCAGAACGCCGTCCAGTTCGCGGCGAGCCGGGTCGATGTCCGCGTCCGCTGGGACGGAACGTTCATCACGGTCGAAATCGCGGATGACGGGCCAGGATTCCCGGCGGGGCTACTCGAACGTCTCGGAGAACCGTATATTTCCATGCGGACCGACAGCCGCGGCCATATGGGGCTCGGCATCTTCATCGCGCGAACGCTGCTGCAGCGCTCCGGCGCAGCGCTCGGCTTCGAGAACGACCCGCGCGGCGGCGCGCGGGTAAAGGTGGTGTGGCGCAGCGACAGCGCCGACGTCATCGACGAGGGACGGAACGTATGAACGACGGATCGATCGAAAACTTCGAAGACAGGACGCTGCTGATCGTCGACGACGACACGCCGTTCCTCAACCGGCTGGCACGGGCGATGGAAACGCGCGGTTTCGACGTCAGCACGGCCGATTCGGTGGCCGACGGGAAAAAGCTCGCGCGCGCGAAACCGCCGGCGTTTGCGGTGCTCGATCTCCGGCTCGGCGACGGCAACGGTCTCGATGTCGTCTCCGCTATCCGCGAGAAACGGCCGGATTCGCGGATAGTCATGTTGACCGGCTACGGCAACATCGCCACGGCGGTCGCGGCCGTGAAGGCGGGCGCGTTGGACTATCTCGCAAAGCCTGCAGACGCCGATGCGATCGTGGCGGCCCTCTTGGCGAGGGGCGGGACGCTGCCGCCGCCGCCGGAGAACCCGATGTCCGCCGACAGGGTGCGGTGGGAGCATATCCAGCGGGTCTACGAACAGTGCGACCGCAACGTCTCGGAAACCGCCCGCCGTCTCAACATGCACCGACGCACGCTGCAGCGGATCCTGTCGAAGCGCGCGCCAAGGGAAACACCGGCCGGCGATGCCTGATCCCGCCGGTCCCGTGGAGGCTGCGGCAGCGGACGGGCTATGGCGCTTCGGCCCGGACGATGCCCCGATCCTCGTCGAGAACGCCGACCTCGTTTTGCCCTACCTGCCCTACTACGTTTCGGGCTGGCCGTTCGGCTGGGCCGGCGCCGGCGGCGCGCCGGACATCCGGATATCGGAGGAAGGTGACGGGACGTTTCGCGTCCGGAGCAGCGGACCGGGAGACGCCGATCTCGCGTTCGACAACCCCTACGATGCGGCCAACGGTCTCGCCGGCGCGCTGATAAGCATCCATGTCGCCCGCCGGCCCGACACGATCTGCCTGCATGCGGGCGCGGCCCGCGTCGGCAGCGGGCTTGCCGTCGTGATCGGCGATTCCTTCGCCGACAAATCGAGCGTTGCGCTTCATCTCGCGGTTCTCGGCCACCGGTTCTTCAGCGACGACCAGATCGCGCTCACGCTCGGTTCGCCGCCCGTCGGAACCTGCCTCGGCCTGATGCCCAAGGTGCGCACGCCGCTGCCCGAAGATTGCGGGGACGCTTTCCGCGAATTCGTCGACGGCTATACGGCGCTGGAAGGCGACGGGGTCGCCTATCTGAAGCTGTGGGACGGCGAAGCCGGAACATTCGGCGAAACGGCGCCGGTCCGCTCGCTGATTTTGCTCGACCGGAGGCCCGAGGCGGCGTGCGAGCTCGCGCTGGCGATCGGCTCGGACCTGATGAAGACCCTGGTGCCGACGGCCTTCGCGCCGCACATCGCGGCCGCCGACCTGCTCCGCGGACTCGCGTCTCTTGCCGAGGCTGCGGAACTCTACCGGCTGACCTTCTCAAGCAGCCTGGAGGCCGCGAGCCTGCTGTCGGCGCGCTTCCGGAGCGCTCCGTGAGCGACGACCCGGCCTATCTCCGTCAGCCCGGCGTAAATGCGACCGAGATAGATACGGAGACCTTCCGTGTTGGCCCGGAGGACGGCGAGGTCTACTATCTCGACGAGGTTTCGAGCGCGCTTTGGCTCTTTCTCGAGGCGCCCCGGCGCATCTCCGATTCTGTTAACGGAAATTGCGGGCGGCGCACGGTCGCGCATATGCTGGTCTGCGGCGGCGTGCCGTGTTCGGGAAACGCATTCCGATACGCCCACGCGATGAACTGGTCCAACCCATAAACCCATGATGACGACGGGATCAAACCCCAAGCACAGCTTGCCGACACGGCGCTATCTCAGCCGCGAGGAAGCGGCGGGATGGCTCGGGGTGTCCCTCGATACCTTTACGGGCCTGGGTATCCCGTACGTGGACTTGGGATCCCGGTGCAGGCGCTGGGATATAGTGGACATTGTCGCCTTCGCCGACGACAATAAGCGGTGCGACGGCGCCCGAACCTCTGAAGGCCAGAGGAGACGGCAACAATGCGACTATTCAAACTAAAGGGCTCGCCTCACTGGTGGGCCCAATGGTACGACCAGAACGGCCAAAGAGACCGCAAAAGCACTGAGACTGACGATAAAAAGTTAGCCGAGGCGCTAGCGGCCAAGTGGCGGCAGGAACAGTTCATGGAACAGCATTTCGGGGTAATTCCCGATGCTCCGTTTCAGGACGCCTGCTTTCGGTATGCCGAAGAGAAGAAGCGGCAGAACCTGGCGGGATACGCGGTGGGTCTCCGCTATCAGCTTCAACGGCTGTTGAACTGGTTCGCTGGCAGGGTGCTGGCGGAAATCGACGCCCGGGTTTTGCAAGCCTATGCGGACCAGCGTCGCAGGACGATCAAGGAGGCCACCTTGCACTGGGAACTTGCCGTCGTTCAGGCGATCATGAACAAGGCGCGACGCGAAGGGTATCTCGCGTCGGTTCTGGTATTACCCAAGGTGAAGCCGCCGAAAGGGCGGTGCCGGTGGTTGACGATGGAGGAGGAGCGCCAGTTGATTGACGCTTCGCCGAACCATCTTCGCCTTCTCGTTATGTTCGCGTTGGATACAGGCGGGCGGCGCTCGGAACTGCTCAAGCTCGACTGGCGCAACGTCGATCTTGAACGAGGCAGGATCGTGTTCGTCCAAAATAAGAATGGGGAGGACCGGGCGATCCGCCTAACGGACCGGGCACGAGCCATCCTGGCGTTCCTAGGGCCGCAACAAAGCAGTCCGGTGTTCACGTTTCGAGGCAACGCCATGCAGACCGTGACCACGTTGTTCGAGCGCGCCCGCGCCAAGGCGGGCTTGTGCGACGCGCGGTTCCACGATCTGCGCCACACGTTTGCTTCCCGGCTCGTCCAGAAGGGCGTGCCGCTCTATGAAGTCATGCAGCTTACGGGGCACAAGAGCCTCGTCATGGTGCAACGCTACGCGCACCTGGCGCCCGAGTTTCAGGAACGGGCCATCTGCGCGCTCAATGCCTACGGGCACGATTTGGGCACAGTGGCGAATGTCGGCGGAGAGATGAAGGCGGGCCAAAAACGACGAAACCCCCAGGTTTCCCTGGGGGTTTCGATGGTGGAGCCGGACGGAATCGAACCCACGACCTCTAAAATGCCATTGTTGCAACGGTCAATCTAATTGGAAAACTCTGAAACACGTCTCGCGCGTCGGCCGCGGCGCGCCGGTGGCCGGCCGATCCGGGGGCGTCGCTGAATGCGCACGCTCTATCATCTCTGGCTGTCGCCGTTCTGTCGGAAGGTACGGATTTGCCTCGCCGAGAAGAAGCTCGATTTCGAGTTGAAGGCCGAGAACCCTGCAGAGCGACGGCCCGAGTTCCTGGCACTGAACCCCGCCTGCGACATTCCGGTGCTGGTCGAGGACAGCGGACCGGTTGTATCCGACTCCGCTGCGATCACCGAATATCTGGAAGAGATGTGCCCCGACCCGCCGCTATTCCCCGGCGCACCGACCGAGCGCGCGGAAATCCGCCGGCTGGTCGCCTGGTTCGACCTCAAGTTCAATAACGAAGTGACGGTCAATCTCGTCGGCGAGAAACTGATGAAGCGCCTGATGCGGAGCGGCGCTCCGGATTCCCGCGCGATCAGGGCCGGTCGCGAGAACCTGCATATCCATCTCGATTACATCGCGTGGCTGACCGAGCGCCGCAACTGGCTTGCCGGCGAGGAATTTTCGATCGCCGATATCGCGGCGGCCGCGCATATTTCCTGTCTCGATTATATCAACGACGTGCCGTGGGCTGATCACGAACCGGCCAAGGACTGGTATGCGAGGATCAAGTCGCGGCCGTCGTTCCGTGGCGTGCTCGCCGATCGCATTCCGGGCGAACCGCCGCCCAAGCACTACGCCGATCTGGATTTCTGAACCGGGCGGATCCCCGTCGGTCGCGTGGCGTTAGTCGAGGGCCGTCGACGTATCGCGGATGATTCCCGCCGTCCGATGGTAGTGCGCGGTGAGCGCCGCTACCGCGGCGTCCGCATCGCGCGCGATCGCCGCATCCATGATCGCGCGGTGCTCGTCCAGCTCGTTCCGCTGCGGATAGGCGACGCGGATCGCCAGTTGCCGGTACCGGTCGGCGAGGTCGTTGAGATGCTCGCAATAGGCGGTCAGCCAGCGCGATCCGCAGGCGCTGATCAGCGCCATGTGATAGGCACGATGCAGGGTCTCCCAATGGGGGTTGACCGCGAACGACGTCGCGTCGGCCGAGCGCGGCGCTTTCGACAGGCGGTGGAACGCCAGCAGCAATTCCTCCTCCCACGCGTCGTCGCCGTTGGCGATCGATTCGCGGACGGCGGTTTCCTCGAGCCAGCATCGCGTCTTGATGAGCTCGTCCAGCTCTTCCCCGCTGACCGGGGCCACCCGGAAGCCCTTCTGATCCTCGCGCCGGACGACGCCTTCGACGGACAGGCGGTTGAGCGCTTCGCGTATCGGGCTCGCGCCGACGCCGAAGCGCTCGCGCAGGTGCTCTACGCGTAGCTTTTCGCCCGGCGACAAATCGCCGCTGAGAATCTCGCGGCGCATGCGCTCGTACACGCCCGTCGCGAGCGTGCCGGAATTCTCGCCCGGGTTTTCCCCGCGTCCGGTTTCGCCTATCTCTATCACTCGTCTCAGGCTCCGCGTCGGCGCGCGGGCCGCCTAGTCCTGCCGGAGACGGTCCACGCTCGTTTGATAGCACCAATATATAGTTTAATGCCGATAATCGCCAAAAAATCGATATTTTGTTGACCTTACAAATCGGGTTAGGGAAAGTCTTGGACGTTGCGGGCGGCCGCCCGCCGTTCCGCTTCTGAAACCCCGAGGTAACAAGTGCGCGATAACATTCGCGCACGCAGAGCCGCGAAACGGAGAAAACATGGCGCGCGTGAGTGTCAGCAGCATGTTGAGCGTACTGGTCGAGCTCGGCCGGCATTATCTCGACCGGCCCGATCAGAACGGTTCGGTCGCGTCGATCGCCGAGCAGTGCCGGGATCTGGTGTCCGCGCGCGGCGAGGCGTCCGGGACCGCGCTCGCCAGCGAGATCGTCGACCGCTGCGCAGCGCTTGAGGACGACAGGAGCCTAGAGCTCCTGATCGAGCTGAACCGGGCCTTCGCGCTCGACGAGGAGGGCCTGCAGGCCGCGGCTCGGGCCTATGCCGACGCGCCGTCCAACGATGCCTATCTCGCGCTGTCCGCTGCGACGGAGGCGCCTCGCCAGGAACTCTTCCGCCGCCTGAACATGGCGCCCGGCGGGACGGAAGCGATCGTCGGTATGCGCTCGCGGCTGCTGTCGGCGCTGGCGGATCATCCGGAGCTCGCGCCGCTCGAACGCGACCTCAAGCATCTGCTGTCGTCCTGGTTCAATCGCGGGTTCCTGATGTTCGAACAGATCGACTGGCGGACGCCGGCGGTCATCCTCGAAAAACTGATTCAGTACGAAGCGGTCCACGAGATCGCGGGCTGGGACGATCTGCGCCGCCGGCTCGAGGCCGACCGCCGCTGTTTCGCCTTCTTCCACCCGGCGCTGCCCGACGAGCCCCTGATTTTTGTCGAGGTTGCGTTGACGCACGGGCTCGCCGGCCAGATCCAGGACTTGCTTGCGGAATCGCCGAAGGACGGGGCGGGCGAAAAGCCCGACACCGCGATTTTCTATTCGATCAGCAACTGCCAGGACGGTCTCGCCGGTATCAGCTTCGGCAATTTTCTGATCAAGCAGGTCGCCGATGCGGTGCAGCGCGAGCTGCCGCATGTAAGGAGGTTCGCGACTCTCTCGCCGATCCCCGGGTTCCGCAAATGGCTCGACCAGAAGCTCGTGCGCGACACGCCCGAATTCCTGACGGAAGGCGAGCTGGACCTGCTGCAGCGAAGCGGCTGGCGCGAAAACGACGTCGCGAGGCAGCAGCTCAAAGCGACGCTGACGCGGCTCTGCGCCGTATATCTGATCGAGGAAAAACGCGGCAGCCGTCCGCTCGATTCGGTGGCGCGGTTCCATCTCGGCAATGGCGCGAGCATTGAACGGCTCAACTGGATGGCGGATCTGTCGGACAAGGGGCTGGATCAGTCCGCCGGCATGATGGTCAACTATCTCTACGATTCCGACGAGATCGTTTCCAATCACGAAGCCTATGTCCAGGACGGCAAGATCGCGATGTCCAGTGCTGTCGCCCGCCTTGCAAGCGGACGAAGCTGACGTGGAATTTCTTTCCTAATCAGGTCCTTGTGGCGATTCCTTTCGCCGAAAGGGCGGAATTCCGTTTTTTTGATGCGTTACGCCTCATATTGGGCGCATGTGTAATCGCGCACTATCCAAGGCCATCGGCCGCGCGGCGGCCGGCCTGACAAGGTTGCCGGCGACAGCACCGACGGCTCTGTTCCTCGTTTTTCTCGCTTCGTTCGCGACGCCGGTCGGCATCTCCGATGCGGCGGCGCGGGCGCCGGCGCTTTCGGATTACCGGCTCGGCGCAGGCGACCGGCTGAACCTCTACGAGAATCCGCTCTACAACCCGGCGATAGTGGTGCTCAAACCGTCGCAGACGAAAATCGCGCTCTATCGCGTCAAACGCCTGCTCGGCTTCAACGTGCCCGCCGTCGAGGCGGTGACCGTGCCTGATCCGTGGGAAGGTATGCCGCCGGCGCAGCGGCGCAACGCGATGCGCGAATATCTTGCCAATGCCTTCCGCAGCGGCCTGATCGTCATTCCGTCCGAGACGTCCCGGCTAGTGACGATCAGCTATGTGTCGACCGATCCCGAAATGGCGGCGATCGCCGCGACGGCCACCGCCGAGGCCTAAATCCTCGATCAGATCGAGAACAAGGGCGACGTGACGGCGCACGCTTCGCGCTGGCTCGACGAGCGGTTGAAGGACCTGCGCGTGAAGATCACGCACGAAGTCTCCAAGATCGCGCGCAAATTCGAGAACGAGCTCGATATCGCCTAGGTGCGCCAGGCCAACCTGCGTCGCGAGTCGGCTCAGCTCGCGAAGAAGATCGAGGCGCAGAACCAGGCGTCCGCGAACATGCGCGCGCTGATGGCAGAGGTCGACGCGAACAAGAAGCTCTTTCAGACGGTTCCGACGCGGTTCAAGGAAACGAAGGTCGACGAAGACGAGCTGCAGCAGGCTGACGCGAGGATCATCTCGCCCGCCAAGCCGCCGGACGGACCGTTCTACCCGCAGAAGAAACTGATCATTCTCGCCGTGCTCATGGTGTCGGCGATGTTTGGCATCGGTATCGCCATCGCGCTCGAGCTCATGGACAACGGCTACCGCAGCCTGAACCATCTCGAGCAGGTAACCGGCGTCCCCGGTCTCGGCATCGTTCCGCTACTCGACAAGAACGACGAGAGTCTGCTGCCGCACGAAGCCGCGATCCGGCACCCCAATTCGCCCTGCGGCGAATCGGTCCGCTCGATCCAGACGGGGCTGTTGCTGTCCAACGCCGATGCGCCGCCCGAGAAGATCATGTTCACGTCCGCCGTCTCGGCGGCAGGCAAGTCGTCGACGTCGCTCTCCATCGCGGCGCTGTCGGCGCGCACCGGGCAGCGGACGATCATCATCGACTGCGACATGCGCCATCCCAGCGTTTACGTGGGGCTCGGCGTTTCGAATACGCTGGGTCTCAGGAACTGTCTGTCCGGCCAGTACGCGCTCGACGAGATCATCTACATCGATCTCGCTTCCGGCGCCCACTACATCACGGCCGGCGGCCGCACGCCCCATCCGACCCACCTGCTGAGCTCGCAGCAAATGAAGGTGCTGCTGGCGCTGCTGTCGCAGCAGTACGACCTGGTCGTGATCGACACGCCGCCGCTGCTCGCAGTTTCGGACACGCTCGTCCTCGCCCTTCAGGTCGAGAAGACCGCGTTCGTGGTCCGCTGGCAGAAGACCCGGCGCGAGACGGTCGTCGCCTCGCTGCGCCAGCTGATCGACGCCGACGAGGACATCGCCAGCACCGTCATGACCCAGGTTGATCTCAAGAAGCAGGCGCGGTACGGGCAGTCTGATTCGGGCTACCGGTACTATTACGCCCGCCACATGAAGTACTATACGGAATAGACGGTCGGCCGCCGGGGTCGCCGGACAGGCTCGCCCGATCATGTCATTTCTGTATCCCTTCCTTCGTTTCGTCGGCCATCAGCACTGGATACCCGGCGGCCGCGACCGCTTCATCCGGCTGTTCGCGCACCCGGCGGAGATGCCGGACCGGCCCTTCGAGGTCGATTTCTTCGGTGCCCGGTACCGAGGCAATCTGAACAATTTCATAGACTGGACCGTCTACTTCTACGGCGCGCTTGCGCATAACGAGCTGTTCGTGCTGCGCGATATCGCGGCGCATCTCCGCGGGCGGGGCGAAGAGGCCGTCGGTTGCGATATCGGCGCCATTCTCGGGCACCATACGCTCTACATGTCGCTGTATTTCGACCGGGTGTGCGCCTTCGAGCCGTTCGGGGACGTCCGCCGCCGGATCGACGAGAAGATCGCGCTCAACGGCCGGACCAACGTCACCGTGCTGCCGGTCGCTCTCGGCGACGAGGACGGCTCGTTTCTCTACTACCCGCCCGAGGACGAAAATCCTGGGACCGGGACGATGGCGCCGGTCGACGGGCGGGATGCGGTATCTGCAATCACTGTCGAGACGCACCGCGCCGACGCCATGATCGCGTCGGGCGAGCTGCCGGTTCCGAGCGTCGTCAAGATCGACGTCGAGGGATACGAGCCCCGAGTATTGCGCGGCTTCCGCGAGACGTTGGTCCGCGAGCGGCCGTTCATCCTGATGGAGCTGCTGGCAGATACGCGTGGCCGGCTCGGCGGCGAGGAAGCGCTGCGGGCGCTGCTGTACGACGATGCGGAGATCTACGAAGTGGCCAATCCGCGCGGAAAGTTCGATTATGCGCTGGAGCCGTTTCGCTACGACCGGGCTTTCGAGATACTGGTCGCGCCGCAGGGTGCGATCGCCGAAATGCCTGCACTTGCGAGACGGATCCGGAATTAGGCCGAAGTCAGATAAGGGGCCGCATGACAGGAACAGCCTGACACGCCACTGCCGCCTACGCCGTCCTGTTCGGGGTCGCGCTGGTCGCCGTTGCGTGGCCGCGGACGATCAGCGGCGCGCTTGTCGCGCCCTACGAGGAAATGCTGCGGGGAATCGCGCGAGGTGCGAACGCCTCGCTCGCCGCCGTCCACGAAGCGCGGACGAACAGCGCGGTATCGGCAACCTGGTTCGCCTATGGCGGGACGTTGAATCGGCTGGGCGCGCTCTATCTGGTGCGGGCCCGTTTTGCGAAGGACCGGGAGGCGCAGCGCGTCGGCCTGGTAGCCGCCATCGTCGATTTGCGTGAGGGCCTCGCCCGGCCGCCCGGCGCCTCCTAAGCCTGGCTGCAGCTTGCGCCGCTCCGCATGTCCCTGAAGACCGCCGGCTACGAGCACCGGATGATCATCCCGCGTCTCGAGCTTGCGTTCAGTGCCTCGTCAGTGCTGGAACCCGATGTGCGCGCTGCAATGACCCCGCAGATCAGGCGCGCCATCGACACCGCGCCCAAGTCGCTCGTCGAGGCGACGCGCCGCAATTTCCCGTTGAGACAGGTGCGGGAAGCCGTTGCCGGTTCGCCGGTTCACGCCCAGCGGTTCCGAATCGTCTATCTCACTCCCGACTGATAGCCAGCGCCGGCGGTCCGGATTATCCGGCGTCGTCCCGATAGCGTTCGCGGAGTCGGCGGATATCGGCGCGCTCCTCTTCCTCTAGATCGTCGCCGCGCGGCCGAGCTTGCGCGTACCCGATCCTGAGCGGCTGTCCGCATGCCGCAATCGGAAAGTCGCAATCGGCCGGCAACGATGGTAGGTTCCGTCAACTTCGGATTAGCGTTCTGAGAATTATCCATGTCGGTCCCAAAGAAGGTCCTGATCACCGGCGGCGCGGGTTTCATCGGCTCGCATCTGTGCGAGCGCCTGCTCGAACAGGGGTGCGACGTCCTGTGCGTCGACAACTATTTCACCGGCTCGAAGGACAATATCGCGCATCTGCTCGACAACCCGCGTTTCGAGATCATGCGTCACGACGTGACGTTCCCGCTCTATGTCGAGGTCGAGGAGATCTATAATCTCGCCTGTCCCGCCTCGCCCGTGCATTACCAGCACGATCCGGTCCAGACGACGAAGACCAGCGTGCATGGCGCGATCAACATGCTCGGCCTCGCAAAGCGCCTGCGCGCGAAGGTCTTCCAGGCGTCGACCAGCGAGGTCTACGGCGATCCCGAGATCCACCCCCAGCACGAGGCCTATTGGGGCAACACCAACCCCATCGGGCTGCGCGCCTGCTACGACGAAGGCAAGCGCTGCGCCGAGACGCTGTTCTTCGACTACCGCCGCCAGCACGGGCTGAACATCAAGGTCGCGCGGATCTTCAACACCTACGGCCCGCGCATGCACCCGAACGACGGCCGCGTGGTGTCCAACTTCATCGTTCAGGCCCTGCGCGGCGAGGACATCACCGTCTACGGCGACGGCTCGCAGACGCGGGCCTTCTGCTACGTCGACGACCTCGTGGAGGGATTCCTGCGGCTTATGGATGCCGCCGACGACTTCACCGGCCCGGTCAATCTAGGCAATCCCGGCGAGTTCACGATCCTCGAGCTCGCCGAAAAGGTGATCGAGATGGTCGGCAGCGGCAGCAAGATCGCGTTCAAGGACCTGCCGATGGACGACCCGACACGGCGGCGGCCCGATATCTCGCTGGCGGAGAAGGAACTCGGCTGGAAACCGACGATAGACCTGGACGCCGGCCTCCGCCGGACCGTGGACTATTTCGATGCGCTGCTGTCGAGCGGCGTCTGACCTTCCATTCCTGGCCCTGCGGCGGGCTCAGCGCATGCTGCGCGTCGGCGCCCCGCGCGGCCGGGGCATCTGCGGCCGCTGGCGGTGCTTGCGCGATTCGGCCTCGGTGTCAGCCTCGCCGCGCCGGCGGGCCAGCTCGGTGAAGTCCATGTAGGGGAGCCTGAACAGGATCCCCGCGAGCATCCAGAACCAGACGTTGATTGGGTCGAGCTCGATCTGCCAGCCTTTGCCGCTGTGCAGCGTCAAGATCATGATGAAGGCGAGGATCGTTGCCGACGACCGCGGCCGCCTTGCTCACCAGCGCGATGTTCTCGCGGAACGAGTTGCCGCCCGCATCGAACCGAAACCGGCCCGGCATGTCCGCGAAGTAACGTTCCGCGTCGGCTTCCGCGGGGCCGAGCATGACGATGGCCGAGACGCCGTTTCGCTCGATCGCCGCGCGGGGAATCTTTCCATCGGCCACAGCTTGGTCGGCGTCGAGCCGCCTGGCGCGACGACCAGCAACCCGCCGCCGAGACCGTGTTCCGCGAGGTAGGCGTCAGCTCTCGCGCTTTCCGCGTCGCTTACGGCGATGCGCGGCGCCGCGATCCGCCGCTCGCGTCCCAGGAAGGCATGCAGCAGCCGCTGGATGTGGACGGTGAAATGGCTAGAGAGATGCTCGGACGTCCGGGGATGCGCCCCCGTATAGGTGCAGCTCGAATGGGTGAAGGCGAAATCGAAGCCGCGTTCGTTGATGTCGTAGCCGACGCGGAACTGCGCTCGGAAGAACAGCGAGAACAAAAGCGGGTCGAACTCGTGATGCGCGACGATGGCGAGGTCGTAAGGCGGGCGCGACCAGCGCGAGATTGCGCCAGACTGTTGCCGGGTTGGCGGACAGAAGCGGTTTGGGCGCCGCGATCACGTTGTCGATATCGGGGTTGTTCTCGAGCACGATCGTGCTCGGCGGGTCGGTTTAGAAGTCGATTACGGCGTCGGGATAGTCCTCGCGCTGCGCCCGCGTCAGGCCGGTGACCGCTAGCACGTCGCCGAAGCCGCCGAACCGTATCACCGCGATCCGCTTCGGACGGAAGTCCGGCTGCGGCGGGAGCTTGCGGCCGCCGACGAGACCCAGCCCCCTGAGAATGGCGGAGGTGGCGCAGCGGCGTAGGTTCATGACGGTCCGGCGATCCGGTCGGGGAAATAGAACCGCAGCGCGTCCTTCAGCCCCTCCACATCCTCGTCGAATCCCCAGCCGTCGACGATCTCGAGGCTCTTGCGGCCCATGCGCTCGCGCCGCTCCGCATCGGAAAATATCTCGAGCAGCGCCGCCGCCAGCCCGTCGACGTTGCCGGGCTGCAGCACGTAGCCGTTCTCGCCGTGGCGGACGAGATCGCGGGCGGCGCCGACCTCGGTCGTCGCGATGACGGGGATGCCCGCGTTCATCGCCTCGTTGGTGGCGAGTCCCCACGGTTCGCGTTCGGAGGGTATGCAGAACACGTCGGCGAGATCGTAGAGCGGCGGTAGCTCGGTCTGGCCGCGGAAGCCGAGGAACTTGATAGAGCCTTCCGGCGCGCCCTCGGCCAGCGCATGTACTTCGTCGCGCAGTTCGCCGTCGCCCGCAATCAGCAGATACGGCCGGTTCGCCGCCGGGTCGCTCGCGATCCGCTTGAATGCCTCGATCAGGTCTTGCGGCCGCTTGCGGCCGATGAACTTGCCGGCGAACAGCGCGATGGGCCGTCCCGCCTCGATGCCGAGCTCGGCGCGGAATGCGTCGCGGTTCGTTGCCGCCTCGGCAATGCGCTCCTGGAACCACTCGTTGTCGACCGCGTACGGCATGCGGAACAGGCGCTCCTCGTGCATGCCGACCGAGCGGTAGTATTCCTTGTTCAGCGTGCCGATGGTGAGGTTCCCGCTCAGCAGCCGCCGCAGGAACGCCTGGAAGATCATCTTCACGAACAGCCGCGCCGGGCCCGGGTTCGACGAGAAACTGTTGGCCTCGTCGCGCAGGAAGACCTTTCTGCCGGTCAGGCGCGCCGCGATCATCGCCACCAGGTGCGGCAGCCGCGCATAGGAATGGCACCACACCGCATCGAACCGGCCGCCGATGACGTGCCGGACGATGCCGTAATTTATCGGCCAGAACGGCGTCACCTCCGAATCGTCGCCGAAGATCGGCAGGAACTCGTGGTCGTAGCCGCTCAGGAGGTCGATGTCCCATGCGATCTCGCGGCCGAACCCGGGATCGTAATGCTGGCGCAGCGAATAGCCGGAGGCGAAGAAGACCTTGAGCTCGATAGACGGGTCCGCCGCGATCCGGCGCAGGCGATTCATCACTGAACCTGTGCCAGCTGGGA
>JAYPTI010000034.1:0-6304 GCA_038133505.1 Alphaproteobacteria bacterium | reverse complement strand
CCAATGCGCGGCGCTTAAGCGCGCTGTCCCAGCCGTGCAGCCAGAGCGCGTCGCTTTCCGCCAGTTGCCGGCGCAAATCCGCCTCGCCCGCGACTTGGCGATGCGCATAGCCCTCGGTCAACGGCACGTCCCATTGCACCTGGCGCCCGAACCCTTCGTCCATGTAGGCGCTTGCCGTCGCCAGGGTTTCGAACAACACCGTCAGTTCGATTTCCGGATCGGCGGCGATCCGGCGCAGCAACGGCGCCTGATACTGGATCGGGTGCGACACGAAATAGGCGAGACGAACCGGTTTACTCATATAACGCGTCCTTGAACTTCCCCGCCGGCGAAACCGAGGCAGGCCTCGGCAACCTGCGCCGCCGGGATCGAGCCGATGCCCGTTTCCCCACCGGCGTCGCGCAGCACTGACGGCGCACCGCCCGACCAGGCAAGGCCCGGATAGAAGAGGCGGTGGGTCTCGCCCAGCGGGGACCAGACGCCCGGCGGCGCGAGCGTGCTGAAGACGGCGACCGCGCTGACGCCGACCGACGCAGCGAGATGCATCGGCCCGCTGTCGTTGCCGAGAAAGGCGGCGGCGCGGGCGATCACCGCGGCGCTTTCGCGCGGGTTCGCGCGGCCGCAGAAGTTGACGATGGGGCCCCGCCAGTGCGCCGCGAGCCCGTCAGACCGTTCCCGGTCTTCGGGCGCGCCGACGATGGCGAGGCCGAGCTCCGGGTCTTGCGCCGACAGCGCCTTGAAGGCGGCGATCCAGTTGGCGTCGGTCCAGTCCTTCACGGCCTGCTTGGTGCCGGGGCTGAAGGCGATGAACCGGCCGCTTCCGTCCCAGCCCGCCAGCAGCGCGTCCGCCGCCGACGTCTCCGCGTCGGTCAGAAGCATGTCGCGGTTGGCGGGCGCGGCGATGTCGATTTTCCCCAGCGCGGCGAGGGCACGGGCGATGCGCGAGACCTCGCGCTCGTAGAGGCCCGTTGCCGCATCGTAGCGATGGGTGCGAACGTCGCGGGACAGGGGAAGCCCGTAGACCCGCCGCGCGCCGCACAGTTTCAGGAATAGCCCGTCGCGCAACGTCGCCGCGAGCGGGCGGCGTTCGTTGGCGTAGACCGCGAAATCCGGCCGCCACTCCCGGATGCGGCGGGCGACGGCGCGCACCTCCGCGACCGACCGCGTGCCGCCCGGATATTCGAAATAGCCCTGCGCGAAGGAAACGTCGCCCAGCACCGCCTGCAGCGGCGGCGCTTCCGCGGCGACGGGGAAATTCGTCAGAACCCGCTTTTCGGCGTCGGGCCAGAGCCGGTTCAGGTGGTGGAAGACCGGAAGGTTGAACGCCGTGTCGCCGAGGCTTCCGGTGCGGAAGATCAGCACGCGTTCGGGTGCCGGTGCGTCAGCCATAACACTCGGCCGCGATCTTGCGCGACCAGCCGCGGAAGCCGCGCTCCGTCGCCGACGGATCGTCGCGCAGCAGCCACTGACGCATGGGCACGGCGAAGCCCGTCTTGGGCCGGTTCAGCACCGCGTCCGGCAACGGCGTCGCCGGCGTCGACGCCATGTCGCGCTTGGACGGCGGCGTCGGTGCGGCAAGCGCGCCGGCGATGCGCGCGAAGAAGTGCGTGTCGACCAGCGGCACGCGGATCTCGAGCGAATGCGCCATGCCGGCCCAGTCGGAATCGCGGAGCAGCTGGCTCCGCATGTACCAGGTCGCCTCCAGCGCCGAGACCTTGGCGCGCGGCGTGCCGAGCCGGTCGACCTGGCGCCGGCGGTCCGTTTCGGCTTCGAGCGTCGCCCAGCCGTCGCGCGCGGCCTCGGCGTCGCCCATCAGTCCGGGCAGTTCCCACGGCAGGAACAGCGCGCGCCGCAGCATGTAGGCGTCCGGATAGGTCGATCCGTATTCCAGCAGGCTCGCATATTTCGGCGAGGTCAGCCGCTTGACCACGGGCACCGAGATCTGTCGCAGCGCCCGACCCGCGTATCTGATGCCGGGGATCCAGCCGAGACCGCTGGCGAGCTTCGGGACTTCCGCGAAGCTCGGATATCCGCCGAAGAGCTCGTCGCCGCCGAGGCCCGACATCGCCACTTTGAGGCCGGTCTCCGCCGTCACCTTGCTGACGAAATAGGTATTCACGCCATCTATACTGGGCTGGTCCATGGCATCCTGCAGCCGTTCGTATTCTGCGTGGAAATCCTCGCCATGGACGCGCTGCGTCCGGTGCTCGGTGCGGTAGAGGGCGGCGACGGTCTCCGCCAGCGCCGCCTCGTCGAACTGGGTGCCGTCGAACTCGTTGAACGCCATCGTGACCGAGCGCACCGCGCCTTCCTGCAGTTCGGAGGCGAGTGCGACGATGGTTGCGGAATCCAATCCCGCCGATAGAAACGCGCCGACCGGCACGTCGGCGACCAGATGGTGCTGCAGCGTGTCGAGCAGCGCCTCGCGCAGCGACTCCCGCGTCCAGCTTTCGGGCGCTTCCGCCGCGCGCTCGAGCGTTTCCGTGACGTCGAAATAGCGCTGCGGCGCACGCGCGCCCGATCTGTCGACCCACATCGTCGCGCCGGACGGCAGCGCGCGGATGTGCTCGAACATCGTCCACGGCTCGGGCACGTAGCCCCAGACGTAGAAGCCCGCGCGCCCAGCGTGGCACGGCGCGGTGTCGATGCCGCCGCCGGCGAGCAGGGCCTTCACCTGTGAGGCGAAGCGGAACGTCCTGCCGTCGTCGGCGTAGTAAAGCGGCTTGATGCCGAAGCCGTCGCGGGCGAGGAACACGCCCTTCCGCTCGGCGTCCCAGATCGCGAACGCGAACATGCCGCGCAGCCGCGAGACCATGCCGGCGCCGTCGCGGTCGTAGAGATGCAGCAGCACCTCGGTATCGGAGTCGGTCTCGAAGCGCCGGCCTTCCTGTTCCAGCTCGGCGCGGAGCGCGCGGAAATTGCAGATCTCGCCGTTGAAGGTCACGACGCGCCGGTTGCCGTCCAGATGCATCGGCTGCGCGCCCGCGTCCGTGAGCTCGATGATCGACAGCCGCCGGTGGGCGAAGCCGATGCGGCCGTCGCCGGGGGTCCAGAAACCCTCGCCGTCGGGGCCGCGCGGCGCCATGCGGTCGTTCATCCGCCGCAGCGCCTCGCGGTCGATCGGCGGCGCATCGCCGGCATAGGCGTAAAGTCCTGCGATGCCGCACATCAACAGCGCTTCCCCGGGGCAGGTTTCGACAGGGTTCTGTGCTCGGAAACCGTTGGAATCATACGCGAATTTTTCGAATCAGGGCGGGCGCAGGTGGCAACGGCCGCTTGACGCCGCCGAGGTGCCGCATCATACACAATTACCGGCACAAAGGCCGGTATCTGCGTCGTCCGTAATTATGCGCATCATCCATGTCATTGCCAACCTGTCGGCGGCAACCGGCGGCCCGCCGAAGGCCGTGCTAGGCATGACGCAGGGTCTCGCGCGGCGCGGCCACGACATGTCGATCTATACCACCAATTACGACGGCGACCGCGACGGCGACATGCCGCTCGACGTGCCGGTCGATCATGACGGCGTTTCGGTGCGGACCTTCCAGGTCGGTTTTCCGCGCTTCTGGAAGCCGTCCGCCGGTCTCGCCCGGGCGCTCGACGCCGATGTCGCGGGTGCCGATCTCGTGCACGTCCATTCGCTCTATCTGCACCACGACCTCGCGGCCTGGCGGGCGTGCCGCAAGCACGGCGTGCCCTATGCGGTCATGCCGCACGGCGCGCTCGATCCGTTCATCTGGCATCGCCACCGCTGGCGCAAGCGCTTGATCGAATGGTGGTACATGAACCGCGTCCTCGAAGATGCCGCCGCGATCCACTACACGACCGAGGACGAGCGCAGCCTCGCCGCGCCGTTCGCGCGCACGGAGAAGCATTTCATCGTCGGCAACGGGCTCGATCTCGCAGAATTCGAGGCGCTTCCGCCCGCCGGCGCGTTCCGCGCGCGCTATCCCGAGATCGGTGACCGGCCCATTGTCCTGTTCCTCGGCCGACTCAATTTCAAGAAGGGTCTCGACATCCTAGCGCCCGCGTTCGGCAAGGTGCTGAAAGCGGGCCACGACGCCCACTTGGTGATTGCCGGTCCGGACGAGGATATGGCCGACACGACCCGCGGCTGGCTGCGGGAGGCCGGCGCGCTGGAACGAACGACGTTTACCGGCATGATCGACGGCGACGTGCGGCTCGGCGCATTCGTCGACGCCGCAAAGTTCGTCCTGCCGTCCTACAGCGAGAACTTCGGCATCGCCGTCGCGGAGGCGAGCGCCTGCAGCCTGCCGGTCGTCATCTCGGACGCGGTCAATATCTGGGAGGATTACCGCGACGCCGCCGCCGGGCTGGTCTCCGGCACCGACGTGGATGCGGTCGCGGCCAACATCGCGACGCTGCTCGACGATCCGGCACGCGCGCGCGCGATGGGTGCGAACGGCCGCCGGCTGGTCGAGACCAAATACACCTGGGATGCCGTCGCGGCGGATCTCGAAGCGGCCCATGCCGCGATTCTCGAAAACGGCACGGCGACGGGATAGGCTGCATCCATGTCCGGCAAGATTCCCGTTTCCATCATCACGATCTCTCTGAACGAGGAGGCGAACATCGCGCTCTGCCTCGAATCGCTGAAGCGGTTCGACGAGGTGTGGGTCGTCGATTCCAATTCGACCGACCGCACCCGCGAGATCGCCGAGGAGATGGGCGCTAAGGTCGTGACGTGCGACTGGAATCGCCAGTATCCCATGAAAAAGCAATGGGCGTTCGAGAACCTGCCCTTCGCCCACAAATGGGTGATGCTGGTCGACGCCGATGAGCAGATTCCCGAAGCGCGGGCCGACGAGATCGGGGAGACGCTGAAACGCGACGGCGACAAACATGCCGGCTATTTCGTCGGCTTATACTACCAGTTCGCCGGAGAGTTGCTGAAGCACGGCCAGCGCATTTACAAGCTCGCCCTCATGCAGCACGCCAAGACGCGCCGGCTTTCTCGACGGGCGCGCCGGCTTCGACTTCGCCATCGGCCGCGCGTTCTACTACTGGCAGACGGATCTCAAGATGCGCGACCTGATCCGCCAGAAGGGACCGCCCAATTGGTGAAAGTGGTCCCGCACGGTACGCCTGATCCATGTGCGGCATAGCGGGGTTCGTCGGGCCTTGGGCGCCGCGGCTCGCGGAGGCGATGACCGAGGCGATCGCCCATCGCGGACCCGATGGCCACGGGCTGTGGTCGGACGACGGCGTGGCGCTGGGTCACCGGCGGCTCTCGATCATCGACCTGTCGGATGCGGCGGCCCAGCCGATGGTGGACGACACGGGCCGCTTCGTCCTTACCTATAACGGCGAGATCTACAATTACCGCGCTCTGCGGGCCGAGCTCGAACAGGCGGGCGTGCGCTTTCGCACGCACTCCGACACCGAGGTGCTGCTGCAGCTGTTCGCGCGCGAGGGCCTCGCCTGCGTCGACCGGCTCGACGGCATCTTCGCCTTTGCGGTCTGGGATCGGCGGGAGCGCAGGCTGTCATGCGCGCGCGACCAGCTCGGCGTGAAGCCGTTCTATTTCGCGGAGGCCGGTGCAGGTTTCCTGTTCGCGTCCGAGATCAAGGCGCTAACGCTGTGCCCCGGCCTTGCGCGCGACATCGACGCAGAGGCGGTCGCCGATCATCTCGGTTTCCTGTGGACGGCCGGCCGCCACACAATGCTCAAGACCGTGCGCAAGCTGCGCCCGGGCGAGACGCTGGAGGTCGCGCCCGGCGGCGCGGCCGAGATAAAGCGCTACTATCGGACACCGCTCCATGACGACGCGGTGCCGTCGACGCCCGCCGATCCCGCCGCGCTCCGGGCCGTGATCGACGGCGTCGTTACCGACCAGATGGTCGCCGATGTCGAAGTCGGCGCGCTGCTGTCGGGCGGTGTCGACTCGAGCGCCATCGTCGCCGCCATGTGCCGCGCCACAGATCCCGCGAAGATCACCACCTTTTGCGCGACCGTCTCGAAACCCGCAGGCGGCACTGACAATTTCGGCGGCGACCAGCATCATGCGCGGCTCGTCGCGAAGCATCTCGGCGTGCGCCTGATCGAGGTCGCGACCGACGCCTATCTCGTCGCGGCGATGCCGGACATGGTCTGGCAGCTCGATGAGCCCACCGCCGACTTTGCCGCGGTACAGACGCGAATGCTCGCCGAGGCTGCGCGGGCGAACGGCATCAAGGTGCTGCTGTCGGGTGTCGGCGGCGACGATCTCTTTACCGGCTATGGACGCCACACGGCGGCGATGATCCGCGCCGCACTGACCTGCCTGCCCGGCCTGCGGCCGCTG
>JAYPTI010000033.1:10044-22728 GCA_038133505.1 Alphaproteobacteria bacterium | reverse complement strand
GCCGACGCGTGGCGCGAGAGCCGGGACGTTTCCGTCAATTACATGATGTTCGCGACGCGGGATTGAGGACCGGAACGGCTTCGGCCCGTTTCCAGATCCAGATCAGGCGTCGGTCTTGGGCCAGGGAATGCGGAGGAAATCCACGCCTTCCTCGTTCAGCTCGGACGCCTCTTCGGGCGTCGCCTCGCCGTGGATGGCGCGCGCTTCGGTCTCGCCGTAATGAATCTTGCGCGCTTCCTCGGGGAATTTGTCGCCGACGTAATCGCTGTTCTCTTCGATGTGCTTCTTCATCTCGTGCAGCGCGGCGACGTACTCCTTCAGCTTCTCGCTGTCGGGGCCGGCGGGACCCATCGCCGCATTGGTCGGCGTATCGTCCTTCCCCTTCCGAATGCCGCCGAGACGCGGCGCGGCAAGCGCCTTCCTGACGTCGGAATCGCCGCACACCGGGCAGGTCACCGCTCCGGCGGAAACCTGCTCGTCGAAGGACTCGCTGTCCTTGAACCAGCCTTCGAACACGTGGTCTTTGCTGCAACTGACGTCGAATACGATCATGACGGTTTAATTAATCTGGATTCGACATTTGCCAAGCAATATTTTTCGGCGTCGGATCCAACGCTTGACGACCAACTGCATGCCCTCTCGCGCCGAAATGTCCCCGTCCTCACGCCCGCCGTCCGACTGGATCGTCCGGTTCGCACCGCTGTTCCCCGCAGGCGGCACCGTGCTCGACCTGGCCGCCGGCAGCGGACGTCACGCTCGGTACCTTGCGGACCGGGGATATCGCGTCACCGCGGTCGACAGGGACGTATCGAGGCTCACGGACGAGCCGCGGATCGACGCGGTCGAAGCGGATCTCGAGGACGGCGGCCCGTGGCCGCTGGGCGCGCGCCGTTTCGACGGGATCGTCGTGACGAACTACCTGCACCGGCCGCTGTTTCCGCACCTGGTCGCCGCGCTCGCGGACGGCGGCGTGCTTCTCTATGAGACCTTCGCGGTCGGGAACGAGGCTTACGGAAAGCCGTCCAATCCCGATTTTCTCTTAAAGGACGGCGAACTGCTGGCGGCATTTTCCGGGGATTTGCGCCTCGTCGCCTACGAAGCCGGATATGTCGAGCGCCCGGCGCCGGCCGTCCTCCAGCGCATCGCGGCGGTCCGCGCGGCCGGCGGTCCTATTCCGCTGCCCGGCTGACCGGTCCCGCGGGCCGGTAGGCGCGCGCATTGGCGAGCGACGGGACCGAGCGGCGCGCCTCGCCCACTTTGGCCGGGTCGATATCGGCGAAGATGACACCCGGTTCCTCGCCCGCTTCGGCGACGACGGTCCCCCACGGATCGACGATCAGCGAATGGCCGTAGGTCTGGCGCCCGGCCGCGTGATCGCCGCACTGCGCGGCGGCAAAGATCCAGCATCCGGTCTCGATCGCCCGCGCCCGCAGCAGCACGTGCCAGTGCGCGCGCCCGGTCGTCCGCGTGAAGGCGGACGGCACGCCGATGAAATCCGCGCCCGCCTCGGCCAGATGGGTATAGAGCGCGGGGAACCTGACGTCGTAGCAGATGGTGAGACCGAGACGTCCCCACGGAAGATCTGCCACTGCCGCCGCCTCGCCGGGCCGATAGGTTTCCGACTCGCGATAGCTCTCGCCGCCGTCGAGATCGACATCGAACATGTGGATCTTGTCGTAGATCGCGACCGTCCGCCCAGCTGGATCGATCAGGAACGTCCGGTTCGCGATGCGGCCGTCCCCGGCCCGGACCGCGAGCGAGCCGACGTGGAGCCAGATTTTTCCGTCGGCGGCGATCCGCGAATACGCCGACAATGCCGCGGTGTCTTCCGCGGCCGCCACCTTGCGGTCGAGCGACGCGCGGTCCGGCTCGATCATCGCGGCACATTCGGGCAGCGAGACGAACTGCGCGCCGCCGTCGGCAGCCTCCGCGATCAGCCCCGATGCGGCCGCGACGGTCTCTTCCGGGTCGGAAGAGGCGTTGATCTGGACGCAGGCGAGGCGGAACGGATCGGCCATGGAGGAAGCAGGATCAGCCGAGCCCGAGCATCGGATCGAGCTTGCCGTCGCCGTCGAGCGCGGCAAGATCGTCGGAGCCGCCGACGTGGGTGCCGTCGATGAAGATCTGCGGCACGGTGTGGCGGCCGTTCGCGCGCTCCATCATTTCGCGGCGCCTGGCGCCGTCCATGTCGACGTCGATCTCGATGAAATCGACGCCCTTCTCGCTTAGCAGCCGCTTGGCGCGGTGGCAGAACGGGCAGAACATGCTGGAATAGATTTCGACTTCGGCCACGAAAGCATCCTCACGCGATAATTTCCGTTGCGCTCAATATGTGGCGGCGCAACCGATTTGTCAGCCCCGGCCGATCACGCCGCAATCAGAGCGACGACGCCGGCGACGGTGAACAGCACGCCCGCGATCTGGGCGGTGCCGACGTTCTGGCGGCCGAGAAACAGGACCCCGAGCAGCAGGATGAAGACGGGGTATCCGGCGACGACGGGCGAGATCAGCGACACCGGGCCGAGCGCCAGCGCCTCGATCCAGGACAGGACGGCGAGCCCGTTGCAGAGACCGACGCCGGCGAAACAGCGGGCAGCCGGAAAAGATATGCGCCGACGGCCGCGCCCGGTCCGCAGCAGCCCGACGGAAATCGCCACCGTCGCCGACGAGGCGTAGCAGAGCATCGTCGCGACGTACGGGTTCGCCCACCATTCGAGCCCGACCTTGAGCGCCGGCGGTCCGAGACCGCGGCACAGCGCGGCGCCGAGCGGCAGGACGATCAGCCACAGCTTCCAGTCCGTCTGCCCCCATCGCCGCTGAAGCGAGAACAGGTAGATGCCGGCGACGATCGCGGCGACCGCCGCCCACTGGACGGCGGCGAGCGTCTCGCCGAGGAAGAAAACGCCCGCGAGGACGGCGAAGACAGGCGCGAGATTGCCCAGCGCGCCCGCGACGTACGGCCCCATCAGCCGGTTCGCCTCGAAGGTCAGGATCGTGATCGCCGCCGGGAAAAACAGCCCGACGGCGGCGAACAGCAGCCCGGCCCGGGGCGTCCATCCGGTGAAGTAGGCAAGAAACGGCGAGAGGATCCAGAACAGCGCCGCTGCGGTCGGCATGCTCACCGCGGCCCCCAGCGCGGGCGAGGTATGGCGCAGCCCGAACTGCGTCAGCACGAAGCCCGAGCCGAACAGAAAGGCGGACAGAAGAGCGAATAACCAGGCCTCGACGGGCAAAGAAGGGCTCCGGACGGTTTTTCGGGAAGGTCTGTTTATCCCGTCCGGGTCACGCGGGCGAGCGTCAAGGCATCCACCTGCGCCGCCCCCCCATGCAGCAGCGCCCGCGCGCAGGCCGACAGGGTCGCGCCGGTCGTCAGCACGTCGTCGACCAGCAGGACGCGCTTGCCGGCGATCAGGCCGCGGCGGTCGTCGGGAACGGCGAACGCGCCCCGGACGTTCCGTTCCCGCTGGCCGCGCCCCATCCGGCCCTGGCTTGGCGTCGCCCGCGTGCGCCGCAGCACGTCCACCAGAACGGATTTGTCCGACAGGCGACCGAGCGCGAGCGCGAGCAGCGCCGCCTGATTTTAGCGGCGGGCGAGGAGCCGGCGGCGGTGGAGCGGCACGGGAACGATCGCATCGGCCTCGGCGACGAGATCCCCGCCTGCCCGCGCGAGCCACCTGCCGAAGGCGGGCGCGGCGTCGGTCCGGTCGGCGTGTTTGAAGGCGAGCACCAACGACCGGCTCGCATCGTCATAGACGAGCACCGACCGCGCGCGGCCGTAGAGCGGACGTTCCCGCGCGCATTCCCCGCAGAGCGCCCCGCCGCCCGCGTCGTAGGCGAACGGCAGTCCGCAGCAATCGCACATCGGCGCCGAGATGAAATCGAGCCCCTGCCAGCAGGCTCCGCACACCGCGCCGGGCTCGGCCGTGATTTCGCCGCACGCCAGGCAGCGCGGCGGCAGCACCGCGTCTACGGCGCGCCGTCCGATCGCCCTCACTGTCGCCGAAACGTTCATGGCGGAAGCGTAGCACAAGCTTGCCAACGAACCGGCAGCGCTGTTTAACGGACGCATGGCCGAAGACGCTGTCCTTTTCGACCGGGCCGCCGTGCGCCGGCATCGCGACCGCGCGGCACCGGAGTTCGACGCGCACGACTTCCTGCACCGGGAGGTGGCGGACCGAATGGCGGACCGGCTGGCCGACATTCGGCGGACCTTTCCGGTCGCGGTCAATCTCGGTGCCGCTGCCCCACCCGTCGCCGGCGCCGAGATCACCGCGACGCTGGATCTTTCGGCGCCGCTCCTGTCGGCTCGAGGCGCGCCGGGCGCGGTCGCCGCCGACGAGGAGTTCCTGCCGCTCGCGTCCGGGTCCGTGGATCTCGCCGTTTCGTGCCTGTCGCTGCACTGGACGAACGATTTGCCGGGCGCGCTGATCCAGATCCGCCGCGCGCTCCGGCCGGACGGGCTGTTCATGGCGGCCCTGCTGGGCGGCGACACGCTGATCGAACTGCGTCAGGCGCTGATGGAAGCCGAGGCGGAGACGACCGGCGGCGCCCGGCCGCGCACCTCGCCCGTCATCGACGTCGCCGAGGCGGGCGGACTGCTGCAACGCGCCGGCTTCGCACTGCCGGTCATCGACACAGATACGATCACCGTCACCTTTCCCGATCTCTTCGCCCTGCTGCGCGACCTGCGCGGCATGGGCGAGACCAATGCGCTTGCCGCGATGCGCGCACCGCTCCGCCGCGACACGCTGGTGGCGGCCGCGGCGCGCTATGCGGAATCTTACGCGGATGCTGACGGCCGCATCCCGGCGACGTTTCAGATCGTCTGGCTGACCGGCTGGGCCCCGGCGGACGGACAGCAGCGCGCCCTGCGGCCGGGAAGCGCGGCGGCGCGGCTGTCCGACGCGCTGGAGACGAAAGAGACTCCGGCGGGCGACAAGGCCGCGCCGGGCGATTGATCAGGCGGCAGCCGCCACCGGGCGCGGTTTCGCGGGTCTTGTTTCCGGAATCAGGATCGCGAAGACGCTGGCCAGCGCCGCAAGGGCGAGCGACAGCCACCAGACGAGGTCGTAGGCGGCGAACAGATCGAAGAACCACCCGCCGAGCACCGCGCCGATCGCCGCGCCGAGCGAATGGCCGCCGAACAGCAGGCCGAGCGTCAAGCCGATGATGCGGACGCCGATATGCGTCGCGACGATATTGGCGATGATCGGAAAGACCGCGAAATTGAGGAAGCCGAACGCGGCAGCGAACAAATAGAGGTTCGCCGGGCTCGTCCCGATCTGGAACAGATAGACGAAGAGAACCGCGCGGACGAAGAACACCGTTGCCAGCAGCCGCGGCCGGTTCAGATGGTCGGCCGCCCACGACAGCAGCACCACGCCGGCGAGATTGCCGAGGCCGTGGACGCCGTAGGCGCTGGTGGACAGCTCGAGACTGTAGCCGCACGAGATCGCGTAGGGGATGAAATGGACGTCGATCACGCCGGCGGTCGTGAATCCGCAGAGCGAGAAGGCGGCCAGCAGCAGCAGGAAGGTCCGCTGGCCGAACAGAAAGCGCAGCCGGTCGCGCAACCCGTCCGCCTCGGGCGCGTCCTCCGCGTCGGGACGCCGTCCCACTGCCGCCGGCAGGCAGAACCGCACCAGCAGCGCGATCGACGCGATCAATACCGCAAGGCCGATAAAGGACGACCGCCAGCCCATCGCCGCGACCGAGATTCCTAGCAGCGACAGGACGGGGAGCTGTCCCCCGGTGGCGCCCGAGACCGCGATCCCGATGGCGAGCCCCCGGTTGCGGTCGAAGCAGGCCGAAACCGCGGCCGTCACCAGCGGGATCGACACCGACGCCCAGCCAAGCCCGCCGACGATCCCGAACAGGAACAGATAGTGCCAAGGCTCGGTCGCGAACGCGGTGCCGCCGACGCCCGCGACCAGCGCCAGCAGACCGAACGCGAACACCGCGCGCGGCCCGTGCCGGTCCATCAGGTTCCCGGCGACGGGGGAGCCGGCCGCCATCATCGCCAGCACCAGAGAACTGCCGGTCGCCGACAGGGTCCGCGTCCAGCCGAGCTCGGTTTCCCATAACGGGATCACCATGCTGACGGACGAGCGCGCGGCGAACGTGAAGGCGAGCGCGAGGAACCCCAGCCCGACCACGATCCAGCCCGTATTGAATTTCGTTTCTGCCATCCCGGAAGCCGCGGCGCCCCGCGGTTACCCCCTCATGCGGCGGCCGCAGCCGGCGTACGGCCGCTTTCGCGGGTCTCGGGGATCAGCCACGAGAAGACCGCGGCAAGCAGCGCGAGGCCGACGGATGCGATCCACACCCATTCGTAGCTCTGGAAGTTGTCGAAGAAATAGCCGCCCATGAACGCGCCGGCCGCTGCGCCGGCCGAGTGCCCGCCGAACAGCAGGCCGAGCGTCAGCCCCATCACACGCACGCCGACATGGGTGGAAACGATGCTCGCCAGCACCGGCATGGTCGAATAGTCGAAGACGCCGAAGATCACGGCGAACAGGAACAGGAGCTCCGGATTGCCTGTGATGTGCATCAGGATCAGGAACGAAAGGCCGCGGAAGAAATAGATCGCGCCCATCAGCATCGGCCGGTTGACCTTGTCGGCCATGAACCCGGCGAGGATCATGCCCCCCATGTTGGCGGCGGACAGCACGCCCAAGGCAGTGGCGCTTTCGAACCGCGGGAAGCCGCAGGACATTGCATACGGGATCAGATGCACCTCGATCACGCCTGTCGTCGTAAACCCGCAAATGACGAACCCCGCCATCAGGAGCCAGAAGGTCGAGTTGCGGAGGATGAGGCCGAGCCGCGCCATCAAGGAAGCATGGCTGACGCCGGCGCCGGAAGCGTTCTCCCGCTTGGGCGGCGTCAGCAGCAGCCAGGCGATGGGTGCCAGCGCCATGACGAAGATGCCGAACCCGGCAAAGCTCGCCCGCCAGCCGATCCCCTCGACCAGCGCCGCCAGCAGCGGAATGCCGAGCAGCAGCCCGCCGGAAGCGCCCGCCGTCGCGAGGCCCGTCGCCAGCCCGCGATGTTCGTCGAAGATCTGCGCGATGGTCGCCGACGCCTGCGGCGCGGCCAGCGAGCCGTACCCCAGCCCGCCGACGATGCAGAACAGCACGATGAACTGCCACGCCTGGGTCATCAGCGAGCTCAACGCGATCGAGGCGCCGACGAACAGCAGCGCGGCGCAGATGACCGGCCGCGGCCCTGTCTTGTCCAGCAGGTTTCCGGCCAGCGGCGAGATCAGCGTCATGAACACGAGGATCAGCGAGCCGCCGCTCGACAGGAACGTCCGGTCCCAGCCGAGATCCTGTTCCCAAGCGGGCATGATCAGCCCGAGCGCGGCGCGCGCCGAGAAGACGCAGGCCAGGGCGAGGAACATGAAAAGGACGATCCACCAGCCGCGCGGATTGGCGCGGAGGATATCGGCGAACGAGGACCGGGAGGCGGATGGCTGGCTGGACATGGCTATCGGTTAGCACGCGGGCGCACCGCGCGCACGCGCCAATTGCTCACAATCTAACGATTACAGGTAGTCCCGCAGCATCGCGATCAGCGGCTTGTCGGCGGGTGGCATCGGAAAGTCCGCCAAGCGGTTCGGAAGGACCCATTTTGTCCGCTGGCCTTCCATCGGCGTCACCTTGCCCTGCCACTTGCGGCAGACGTAGAGAGGCATCAGCAGATGGAAATCGTCGTAGCGGTGCGACGCGAAGGTAAACGGTGCGAGGCAGCTTTCCACCGTGTCCACGGCCAACTCCTCGCGCAGTTCGCGGATCAGCGCCTCTTCCGGCGTCTCCCCGGGGTCGACCTTGCCGCCGGGAAATTCCCACAGGCCGGCCATCGACTTCCCCTCCGGCCGCTGCGCGATGAGCACGCGCCCGTCCCTGTCGAACAGCGCCACCGCCGCAACGAGGAGGACGGGAATGCCCTCAGGACCGGTAGGAGCCATTGATGTCGATGTAGCCGTGCGTCAGATCGCAGGTCCAGACCGTGGCCGCGCCCTTGCCGACGCCGATATCGACGTCGATCACGACCTCGTCGCCCTTCATATGCGCGGCGACCGGCGCTTCGTCGTAGCCGCGCACGACCATGCCCTTCTCGGTCACCCTGGTGCCGCCGATCGAGATCTTCAGCTTGTCGCGGTCGGCCTTCTCGCCCGACTTCCCGACGGCCATGACGATGCGGCCCCAGTTCGCGTCCTCGCCGGCGATCGCGGTCTTCACGAGCGGCGAATTGCCGATGACGAGGCCGATCTTGCGCGCCGCCCTGGCCGATGCCGCCCCCGTGACGTTGATGGTCACGAACTTGGTCGCGCCTTCGCCGTCGCGGACGATCTGGTGCGCGAGGTCGATCATCACCTCGTCGAGCGCCGCCCTGAAGGCGCGCACCCGCGGATCGCCGGCCGAATCGACGCGCCTGTTCTTTGCAGCGCCGGTCGCGAACAGCAGCGCTGTGTCGCTGGTCGACGTATCGCCGTCTACCGTGATCGCGTTGAACGACCGGTCGGTCGACCGCGACATCAGCTTCTGCAGCACGTCCGCGGAAATATCCGCGTCGGTGAAGACGAAGGCGAGCATCGTCGCCATGTCGGGCGCGATCATGCCGGAGCCCTTGGCGATTCCGGCGATGGTGACCTCCTTGTCGCCGAGCATGACCTTGCGCCAGGAACCCTTGGGGAACGTGTCGGTGGTGAGGATCGCTTCCGACGCGTCGATCCAGGCATCGTCGCGCAGGCTCTTCTTCAGCCCCGCAAGCGCATCCCGGATCTTGCCGTCCGGCAGCGTTTCGCCGATGACCCCGGTCGAGGCGACGAACACCTGCGATTTGGGACAGCCCAGCGTGGAGGCCACTTTCTCGACGGTGCGTTTGACCGACTTCTCGCCCTCCAGCCCGGTAAAGGCGTTCGCGTTGCCGGCGTTGACGACGAGCGCCCGCGCGCGGCCGGCCTTCACCGCCTTGCGGCACCAGTCGACCGGCGCGGCGGCGGTCTTGGAGGTCGTGAAGACGCCGGCGACCGTCGTACCCTTGGAAAGCTCGGCCAGGAGGACGTCCTTGCGGCCGCGATAGCGCAGCCCGCAGGCGGCAGCGGAAAGGCGGACGCCCGGCACGGGCGGAAGGGCGGGGAAGGCGGCGGGCGCCAGCGGCGATTTCTTTGCCATCTGTTCTTGCGATCCGTATTCGTTCGTTACGGACGCCAGATTAGATTATTTCGGTCCCGCGGGGAATCCGCGACACAGGCCTACTGGGCGGGCGGCAGCCTTTTCAGCCGGGGCGCCGCGCCGTCGAGATCGAAGCGCTGGATGTTCGCGCCCTCGGTCAGCTCCTTGACGACGTCGCCGGCCGCTTCCTGGGACATTTCCTGGCTGATCTGCTCGCGCGCGTCCTCGAAGGACGGCGGTTTGGACTGGCGCTTGTCCTCGACCTTGATCACGTGCCAGCCGAACTGCGACTGAACCGGCTTCTCGGTAACAGCACCCTTCTCGAGTGCGAAGGCCGCATCCTCGAACGACTTCACCATCTGGCCGCGACCGAAGTAGTCGAGATCTCCGCCGCGGGTCTTGGACGGGCCGATCGATTTCTCGGCCGCAAGCTTGGCGAAGTCCGCCCCGCCGGAAATCTCCTTGATGATGGCGACGGCTTCCGCCTCGGTCTTCACGAGGATGTGGCGCGCGCGAACCTCTTCGGAGGTCGGAAAGCTTTTGACGGCCGTCTCGTAACGGTCGCGGAGCGCCTTGTCGGTCAGCCGCTTTTCGATTGCCTGCTGCAGATAGACCTGTTCGAGCAGCCGGTCCTCGATCAGCGCCACGCTCCGCTTGTGCGCCTCGGTCTCCTGCATCTTGGCGTCGCGGGCCTTCTGGGAGAGCAGCTTGGTGCGGATGAGCTGGTTGAGGATCGGCTGGAATACCTGCTCCATCGGCAGGGACCGGTACTGTTCGGGAAGCTGCGACCGCGCCGCCTCGATATCGGATCGCAGGATGCTCGCGCCGTTCACGGTGGCGACCACCGGATCGGGCGTCTGAGCGAAAGCGGCCGGCGCGACGGCGAGGGTCGCGGCAACGGCAATGGCCGCGGACGCATGGCGGAGATAGGGCATGTCGACTTCCTTTGTACGATCGGTTCCGGCTTATATGGAACGCATTGGCGGGCAATCTAGTCGGTTTTCCGTCGCATCTGCAGTAACGATTTGGAAATCGGGTCGTTTTAGCGTCGCTGGCGGGCCCGATTCCGGTCCTTCCGCCGTCCGGAAAGATTGACCGCAAACCGCTGAAAACATTGACTTGCGCGGGTTTGGTGCATATCTGTCCGGTCAGGTCCGATTATGGTAGGTTCGCGCCGCGTCCTGCGGCGCCGCGCCAGCGGGTGCTGATCCGCCCGATCCGGAAACACGGCCCAGGAATTCGTTCCAGGAATTCGACCGAGGAATTCGAATGTTACAGTCGATTGCCCAACGCCTGTTCGGCAGTGCGAACGATCGCGAAGTCAAACGTCTCCAGCCGCTCGTCGCGCAGATCAACGCGCTCGAACCGGAAATCGAGAAGCTGACGGACGCCGATCTGAAGGCGCGTACCGACGTCTTCCGGCAGCGGTTCGAGGACGGAGAATCGCTGGACGACATGCTCGTCGAGGCATTCGCTACCGTCCGCGAGGCGGCGAAGCGGACGCTGGGCCAGCGCCATTACGACGTCCAGCTCATCGGCGGCATGGTGCTCCACGGCGGCAAGATTTCGGAGATGAAGACCGGCGAAGGCAAGACGCTCGTCGCCACCCTGCCCGTCTATCTGAACGCGATTACCGGCAAGGGCGTTCACGTCGTCACGGTCAACGACTACCTCGCCCAGCGCGACGCCGCCTGGATGGGGGAGATCTACCAGTTCCTCGGCCTGACCGTCGGCTGCATCGTCCACGGGCTCGACGACGAGCAGCGCCAGCAGGCCTATGCGTGCGACGTCACCTACGGCACGAACAACGAGTTCGGCTTCGACTACCTGCGCGACAACATGAAGTTCCGCCTCGAGGATATGGTCCAGCGGGAATTCCACTACGCCATCGTCGACGAGGTCGACAACATCTTCATCGACGAGGCGCGGACGCCGCTGATCATCTCCGGTCCGGCGGAAGACGCCGCGGAGCTCTATGCGGCCGTCAACAAGGTCATCCCGCAGCTCCAGGCCGACGACTATGAAAAGGACGAGAAGCAGCGCACCGTGACCCTGACCGAAGCCGGCCAGGAGCGCGTCGAGCAGATCCTCGAACAGATGGACATGCTGGGCGGCGCCTCGCTCTACGACATCACGAACGTCTCGCTGGTCCATCACGTCCAGCAGGCGCTGCGCGCGCATACGCTGTTCGAGCGCGACACGGACTACATCGTCAAGGACGACGGCATCGTCATCATCGACGAATTCACCGGCCGCATGATGGAAGGCCGCCGCTTCTCCGAGGGCCTGCATCAGGCGCTCGAAGCCAAGGAAGGCGTCACCGTCCAGAACGAAAACCAGACGCTCGCGTCGATCACGTTCCAGAACTACTTCCGGCTCTATCCGAAGCTTGCGGGCATGACCGGCACGGCGATGACCGAAGCGGGCGAGTTCGCCGAGATCTACGGCCTCGAGGTCGTCGACATTCCGACGAACGTGCCGCAGGTCCGCATCGACGAGGACGACGAGGTCTACCGGACCGCGGCGGAGAAGTACGACGCGATCCTGAAGGAGATCCGCGAGGCGCAGGAAAAGAAGCAGCCGGTGCTGGTCGGCACCGTCTCGATCGAGAAATCGGAACACCTGTCCGGGCTGCTGAAACAGAACGGCATCCAGCACAACGTCCTCAACGCGCGGTTCCACGAGCAGGAGGCCTTCATCATCGCGCAGGCCGGCAAGCCGGGCGCCGTGACGATCGCCACCAACATGGCCGGCCGCGGCACGGACATCCAGCTCGGCGGAAACCTCGAGATGCGGATCGAGGAGGAGCTGGCCAAGGTTCCGGAGAGCGAGCGCGAGGCGAAGGCCGAAGCGCTGCGCAAGCAGATCGAAGGCGAGCTTGCCGAAGCCCGGAAACTCGTCCTCGACTCGGGCGGGCTCTACGTCATCGGCACCGAGCGCCACGAAGCGCGCCGTATCGACAACCAGCTTCGCGGCCGGTCGGGCCGTCAGGGCGATCCGGGCCGTTCGAAGTTCTACCTGTCGCTCGAAGACGATCTGATGCGCATCTTCGGCTCGGAACGCATCGACACGATGCTGCGCAAGCTCGGCCTCGAAGAGGGCGAAGCGATCATCCATCCGTGGATCAACAAGGCGCTGGAAAAGGCTCAGAAGAAGGTCGAAGAGCGGAACTACGAAATCCGCAAGAACCTGCTCAAGTTCGACGACGTCATGAACGACCAGCGCAAGGTCATCTACGACCAGCGCAAGGACCTGATGGTCACGGACGACGTGTCCGAGACGATCGTCGAGATGCGCGAGCAGGCGATCGAAGAAGCGGTCGCCCGCTGCATCCCGGAAAAGGCGTACGCCGAACAGTGGGACGTCGACGGGCTCCACGAGGAAGCCCTGCGGCTGCTGGGCCTCGATCTCCCGATCAAGGACTGGGCGCAGGAAGAGGGTATCGCGGACGAGGAAATCCGCACCCGCCTGACGGACGCGTCCAACAGGAAGATGGCGAGCAAGA